>NZ_JAVRHN010000014.1:0-104404 GCF_031846645.1 Autumnicola psychrophila | reverse complement strand
GGAATTCTTCTTTTTTTACATGATGGAGAAGTTCAATAAAGAATAAACTCTGCAATTATCGTTCTCGAAAATACGTGGTAAGGAAATCTACTGTTGAAAATCTGCTTTTATAGAAGATCTGTGATCAGGATTGGAATATCTGCTTGTAATCATGTTTTTCACCCTTCCGTCTTTATCAGCTCTCGCTGATAAAGCCACCTTCCCTTAAAAAAGGGAAGGAACCAATTGTAGAAATCAATCCTGGCTTTGAGAGCCTCTCATAATATTCTAAGAAGTACCTCGAAAATGGCAATTATCAGCACTAGACCCTATATGTATTTAAAATCTCACAGGCGCTATGGGAAGAGGAGTTTGAAGAACGGAAATTATTTTTTTTAAAGTTGAAGTTTTCACTCTTCTGCGTGAGGGATAGGAGCGGCTACCGTGTAGCGCGGATAGCCCGGCCCGAAGGGCACGCCCAAATAAAAAATAGAATTAAATATATTATAAGTTCTTTTTAAAAAGGGAATAATAATTCCATAATCCTTATATTAATTTAAATAAATATGGGAATTATAGCTTTATGAAAATTGCAACCTATAATGTTAATGGAATTAATGCAAGACTGCCGGTCTTGTTGCGCTGGCTGGAATATTCCAAACCTGATATTGTCTGCCTTCAGGAGTTAAAAGCTCCCGATGAAAAAATCCCCAAAAAAGCTATTGAAGATGCTGGTTATAATGCGATTTGGTTTGGGCAAAAGAGGTGGAATGGAGTAGCTATTCTGGCACGTGACCTGGAAATAAACGAAGTGATGCGCGGTCTTCCTGGTGATCCTGATGATGAGCAAAGCAGGTATATTGAAGCTCTTGTTGGCGATATTCTTGTCGCCTGCCTGTATCTGCCAAACGGAAATCCTGCTCCAGGACCAAAATATGACTATAAACTACGTTGGTATGAGCGACTGAGCTCACGTGCTGCGGAACTTCTTGAGATGGAAACTCCGGTAGTTGTTGTAGGTGACTATAATGTAATGCCTACCGATTTGGATGTATATAAACCGGAACGTTGGGAGGATGATGCTTTATTTAGGCCAGAAGTTCGTCTGGCGTTCAAAAATCTTGTGGAGCAGGGATGGACTGATGCAATACGGAAGTTATATCCCGATGAAGTAATTTATACTTTTTATGACTATTTCCGAAATGCATTTGCTCGCGATGCCGGTTTGCGTATAGATCATTTTTTACTGAGTCCGCAACTGGATAAAAACCTTATGGATGGAGGGGTTGATAGAGATGTGCGTGGCTGGGAAAAAACCAGTGATCATGTACCGGTATGGATAGAGCTGAAGTGAGAGATTTACTGAAGAAATCACCTTTCAGCTTTTTATGAAATCTTCAAAGTCTGTAAAGAAGGATTCCATCTTCAGCATATTCTCAGCCAGAAAGTTTTGAACTTTTGGCCAGTCGTCTTTACTATGGACACTTACATTATCAAACTGAACATAAACCCGGGACACTGTTTTACCTTCGGGCAAAGCATAATTTTCTTCAAATTGCGCCTGGGGCAGGTATTCTTCTTTCAGGATTTTCTTCAGTGAAAGAAGTTTTTCATAATAATATTCCTGAATTACCTCGTCTGCAGAGGCAACATCCATAGCAACCTGGGCAAATTTTCTGTTAAAAGTAAATTTCAACTGAACTTCCTTGATTTTTGTGTTGTACAGAATCCATTGTTGCTCATATTTTCTTCCGAAGCTTGTCCAGAATTCTTGAGTCAGTTTTTTCGATTCTTCCCTGCTAAACATTTATAAAAAATTTTTTCCGAAGAAATTATTCACGAATTAAATCAAATAAAATATGCTAGTAATATTCCCAAGATTACAATCGCAAGTTTGGATGCATTAAAAGTGTGATTCTTGGCAGATTCAAATAAAATTGTGGTAGAAACGTGTAAAAAGATACCAATAACCATTGCATTAATATAAACTGAATACTGATTAAGAACTTCAAGGTTTTTCTGCAGCCAGCTTCCAAGTGGTGTCATTAAACCGAAAATTGTCAAAAAAAGAACAACCTTTATTTTGCTAATTTTCGACCTTATAAGAAAAACCGCAAGGATCGCCGCTACGGGAATTTTATGGATGACGACCCCGTGCAAAAGATGCCCGCTGTGATTAATAGGAAAACCTTCCAAAAGTGCGTGCAGGCTCAAACTTACCAGCAAGAGAACAGGAAAAGTACCGGTATTGTCATTGTGGTGCATGTGACCATGCTCTACTCCTTTGGAAACAAATTCCAGAATGATTTGGAGCAAAAGTCCCAACATTATAAATATTCCAATTTCTGAAGAGCCGCTGGAATAGACTTCCGGCAACAATTCAAATACTGTTACAGAAAGCAGATAAGCTCCACTAAAGGAAAGTAATAACTGAAAACCAGTAGAGGAGGAGGGTTTTAAGAATAATGAAATTATGTAACCTGCAAAAACCGAAAGTAAGGGTAATATATAAATCATTTAATTTATTCAAGGTTGGTTGAGTTCCGGGCTTATTACTTTCAGCTTTGAACAGATTATTATAATGGGCAAAATTAACGTATTTTTGCGGTTCTTTAAAAAATGTGATATGGGAAATAATTTTAAGATGATCGCCAAGACAATGTTTGGTTTTGAACCCCTGGTTGCTAAGGAATTGAGGGATCTTGGTGCGATGGATATAAAGGAAGGAACAAGAAATGTAAGTTTTACAGGCGATAACGGCTTTATGTACAAAGCAAATTTATGTCTGCGTACAGCGATCAAGGTTTTAAAGCCTTACAAAAGCTTCAAAATATATTCTGAAGAGGATCTCTATAAAAGTATTTATGCCCTGCCATGGGAAGAATTTATGGATGTAGACGATACGCTTGCCATAGATGCGACCGTACATTCTGAAACTTTTACACATTCAAAGTATATTTCCCTGAAAACCAAGGATGCAATTGTTGACAGGTTTAGAGATAAATTTGGTAAGCGACCAGATGTAGACCTGGATTTTCCAACTTTGCGTCTTAATATCCATATTGAAGGGAACTTTTGTGATGTAAGTTTCGACAGTTCCGGACAGTCTTTGCACAAGCGCGGTTACAAAACAGCGACAAACATCGCTCCTATAAATGAAGTTTTGGCTGCCGGCATGTTATTGCAGTCGGGATGGAACGGCCAAAGCGATTTTCTGGATCCTATGTGTGGTAGTGGAACTCTGCTAATAGAAGCTGCCATGATTGCGTGTAATATTCCTCCAAATCTAAACCGAAAAGAATTTGCGTTTGAAAGGTGGAAGGATTGGGATGCAGATCTTTTCGAGAAGATTGAAGAATCTGTATTAAAGAAAGTTCGGGAATTCCATTTTACTATAAAGGGTTACGATACCTCCCCTTCAGCAGTGCACAAAGCGATCGATAACGTTGAAAACGCAAACCTTTCAGAATTTATTAAGATAGAAAGACAGGATTTCTTTGAAAGTGAAAAGGAAAATGACCGACATCTGCATATGGTCTTTAATCCGCCATATGGAGAGCGTTTGGAGATCGATATGCCTGCATTTTACAAGAGAATTGGTGATACCCTGAAACAAAATTACCCCGGTACGCAGGCGTGGTTTATCACTTCTAACCTGGAAGCAATTAAGCATGTTGGTTTGCGCCCTTCACGAAAAATCAAGATGTACAACGGTGCTTTGGAATCAAAACTTCTGAAATACGAGATATATGAAGGCACAAAGAAGGTACATAAACAGCAGGATTAAAGGTTAGCTGAGTTTAAAATTGAATGCATACCTCAAAGAGAGTGCTTTTTTGAAGGATTAGTTTTTTAGAGGTCGATAATTGGCATTTTAGGGCATCGACCTTTTTCAGGTAAATTTGAGGCTATGGTGCTGCTCAAATATATATCCACAATTTGCGAACTGAATTTTACTTCTTGTAGAATGGTAGTAAGTACGAAATGGAATAACCATAGCCTACACCAAATTGGCTGTCATCATAGGTGCGGTTAAAGCCGGGAATGCTAAGGTTATCGAAACCTGAAGGCGTATTTTGGCCAATCCTGCGCTTAAGCTGCACATTGGCAGAAAGAAAAAGATTATTTAGTACTTCTACCTTTATACCTGCCATTAATTCGATCCAATTGGCTGTTAAACCTGTGGTTTCACCATTTTCCGGAGTTCTGGTATCAGGTTCAAAATAAGGAGTCGTTGTATATATAGTATATTCTTCCAATTCCTGGGAAAAAGTGGCGAAGCCATAGCGGATACCTACAAAAATGCTGTTCTGCATATCCTGCCAATTTTCGTAAGCGTTGTAGTCTGCTCCAATTTTGGCATAACTCCCAGAAGAAGTTGCTCGTATTAAACCTTCATCGAAAGTAATTTGCTCATTGCCAATTTCAGCAGCAGCATAATAATTGTCATAAACACGATAATCCCCTAGCAGCTCGAAGCCACGATAATCCTCCTGAAAGGCCGTACGCAGTAACTTGCTTATGTCCGCACCAACCCTTAAACCGTATTTTTCTTTATACTCAATGCTGTCCTGGGGTTGTTCCGTTTGAGCTGTTACGGGATTAGAATACAACAACAGGATAAGACTAATAGTAAAAAGATATGTGGGCGTTATTTTCATTTTCAACTTCTTCTTGTTCAATGACATAGTCTAAAATCCAGGCACCATCTTCACCAGGATCAATTCTGGCATTCAATCCAGAATAATTTACTTTAAAGGAGCAGGCCCTGTTAAGATAAATCTCTTCCCTGGCGTAGTAAAAATCAATAATGTCAGTATTATTTTGTTCTACCGGACTATCTGGATCTTCTTCTTCAGCATAATTAAAGGTAAACTCGTAAGAAGTAATATCCTGATCTGTTCTTAACGGAATTGCAATACTATCGCGGTTAACGTTCAGCATAAAAACTGAAGTATCTTCTACAGCTTTTATCCTCAGATTTATTGGGGCTTGCGGAGTTTCCCTGTCCTCAATATCATAAAATCTCATAACGAGCAGCGAAGTAGTTTGGGAACTGGCCGCACAAATATCATCCCGTTGGCATCCGGCAAAAACCAGAATTGAAGCCAAAGCGATAAAAATTGTTTCGGAATAAAATGATTTCATCTTTTATTATGTTGTTCATTAGAAAAGAATATAAGTTCTTTTCCGGCCGGTTTATCTCCTTTCCAAACAAACCACATTTTCCACGTGGAAGGTTTGGGGGAACATATCTACCGGCTGCACTTTTGTTACTTTATAATGTTCATCCAACATTTCCAGATCGCGGGCCTGCGTGGCAGAATTACAACTTACATACACGATCCGCTGCGGCAATATACCAATAATTTGGGCTACAACATCTTTGTGCATACCGTCCCTTGGCGGATCGGTAATTATAACGTCCGGATTACCATGTTTATTGATGAAATCTTGGGTAAAAACCTTTCTCATGTCTCCCGCGAAAAACTGTGTATTTTCGATGTTATTGCGTTCGGCATTTTCTTTGGCATCTTTAATTGCTTCAGGCACAGCTTCTACACCAATGACTTTTTTTGCTTTTGCCGCTACAAACTGAGCAATAGTCCCGGTTCCCGTATAAAGATCATATACAATTTCATCTCCCTTTAAATCAGCAAAATCTCTTGTGATTTTATATAATTCGTAAGCCTGTGCGGAATTTGTCTGGTAGAAAGATTTTGCGTTAATCTTGAATTTAAGGCCTTCCATTTCTTCAAAGATATGGTCGCGACCATGGTAACAGATCACCTCCTGATCATAAATTGTATCATTTCCTTTGGAATTTATCACGTACTGAAGGGAAGTGATTTCAGGAAACTCCGCAAGAATATTGTCCAGCAAAAACTCCCTCTTTTCTTTATCTTCTTCAAAAAGCTGAAGCAGCACCATAATTTCTCCGGTGGAAGAGGTGCGAATCATTAATGTGCGCAAAAATCCTGATTGCTCCCGGGCGTTAAAGAATTGCATGTCATTTTCTGTAGCAAAAATCTTTATAAAATTCCGGATAGCATTACTGGGATCTTCCTGAAGATGACATTTTTTGATGTCCAGGATCTTATCCCACATTCCGGGGATATGGAAACCCAATGCATTTTTACTGTCAAAATCTTTCCCGCTCTGGATTTCTTCCATAGTAAGCCATCTGCTGTCACTAAAAGAGAATTCCATTTTATTCCTGTAGAAGTAGATTTCTTTGCTGCCAAGAATAGGAGTCGTTTCCGGAAGTTCTACTTTGCCAATCCGGCGTAAGTTGTTTTCAATTTCCTGCTGTTTATACTCCAGTTGGTATTTATAGTCCATAAATTGCCATTTGCAGCCTCCGCAGGTGCCAAAATGCTGGCAAACAGGCTCGACCCTTTTACTGGAATATTCATGGAAATTAACCGCTGTACCCTGGTAATAGGATTTTCTTTTTTTTATCGTCTGGATATCTGCCACATCGCCGGGAACGGCATTATTAATAAAAATCACCTTCCCGTCTGGCGCTTTACCAATGCTTTTACCTTTTGCACCGGCGTCTATAATTTCAACTGCTTCAAAAAGCTTGTTCTTTTTCTTTCTACCCATGCCGCAAAAATAGGATAAAAGCTAAGATTTATTGGGGCTCATATTGAAAATTTCAGCAAACATTTAGTAATTTGCGAAGATTCAAAATCAGGATGATTTCTCTCCGATTTCCGATAAATTCAGCGGTACAAGAAGGAATTGAAGAAGTAAATGATATAAAAGAATTAGAAATGCCATTAAAGGAAATTAAATCTTCAGAAGAAGCGATTAAATTGGAAGACAAGCATGGAGCGCACAATTATCATCCGTTGCCGGCCGTTTTGAGCAAAGGTGAGGGAGTTCATGTTTGGGATGTTGAAGGAAATAAATATTATGATTTTCTCTCTGCATATTCTGCTGTGAATCAGGGGCATTGCCACCCAAGGATTATCGATGCGCTTTCTCAACAGGCTGCTAAACTAACGCTGACTTCAAGAGCCTTTCATAATGACGTCTTAGGACCTTTTGAAGAATATGCGACTGAGTATTTTGGTTTTGATAAGCTGCTGCCAATGAATACCGGTGCAGAGGCTGTGGAAACAGCTATTAAGCTTGCCAGGAAATGGGCATATGAAACAAAAGGCGTACAGGAAACTGAAGCGCAGATTGTTGTTTGTGAAAATAACTTCCACGGAAGAACAACTACTATTATATCCTTTTCTAATGATGAAGGAGCAAGAAAGAACTTTGGACCTTACACCCCGGGATTTCTTAAAATTCCTTATGATGATGTAGATGCACTTGAAAAGGTGCTTGAAGAAAATGAAAACATTGCCGGGTTCCTGGTTGAACCTATACAGGGTGAAGCTGGGGTATATGTGCCTTCTCAAGGTTATCTGGAAAGAACAAAGGCACTTTGCGAAAAGCATAACGTTCTTTTTATTGCAGATGAAGTACAAACAGGAATTGCCCGTACCGGAAAATTACTTGCAGTAGATCACGAAAATGTAAAACCTGATATACTTATTCTTGGGAAAGCAATTTCCGGCGGAGTGTATCCTGTTTCTGCCGTTCTCGCAGATGATAAGGTGATGAATGTAATAAAACCGGGTCAGCATGGTTCTACTTTTGGAGGAAATCCTCTGGCCTGCGCTGTCGCTCATGCGGCGCTGGAGGTAATCCATGATGAAAAACTTGCTGAAAATGCTGAGAAATTAGGTGGATTATTCAGAAGGTTGTTGGATGATTATATTCGCGATTCTAATATTGTAAACGAAGTGCGTGGTAAAGGTCTTTTAAATGCAATTTTAATTAACGATTCTCCCGAGAGTACTACTGCCTGGGATATTTGTGTTGCTTTAAAGGAAAACGGACTTTTGGCGAAGCCAACTCATGGTAATATTATTCGTTTTGCACCACCATTGGTAATGAACGAAGAGCAGCTAAGGGATTGTGTAGATATTATTACAGATACACTGAAGCAGTTTGAAAAATAATCGGTTGCGAGAATTACAATAAAATTAAGCTGTCTTATTTATTTGAGGCAGCTTTTTATTTTACGGCTGCAGCTGCTTTTTTGTAAGGATTTTGCAATTATTAAGTAGTGTAATTGAGACTTATGAGTCATAAATTCAAAGGAGTATAACCAGCAGCAAAACTGGCATTTACCACCATCATTGAAGAATTGATTCCCGGGGGATCACCCGATTAAAATCATCTGTAGAGTGATTGAACAATTCAACATTCAGCCATTGATCAAAGCTTATAGTAAAGATAGGCCATCCAGCTACTATCCAAAGATGATGTTGAAGGTGATGTTTATACTTATCTTGACAAGATCTATTCCAGCCGGAAGATAGGAAGCCATGCGTGAGATTATTAACTTCATGTGGCTCTCCAATAGGTAAGTGGCCAATCATAAAACCATTGCACATTTTAAGGAAACCGGGAGGAGCTATTTTCAGAAATAGGGGAGTAAAAACTAAAAAATGAACGGCAGATGTAGAGCCGGTATTTGCTCATATAAATACAATCGAAAGTTTTAAAGATTACCCACCGTGGACTGGAGAATTCGGATTATACGCCCTGGCATCCACTATTAGAAAGAAGAGTGCGCAGGAAACACTCATCTTTTAATTTTGTTGGGGAAATTCCTGGTTAATATTAACATGCAGAGAAAAAAATAAAAACAAAAGTCCGTTCCAGTTTGATACATGAGACGGCTTATATTTTTGGATATCTCTTTCACTACTTTACCTGCTCATAAAAAAGTCCGGGACCATCACATGCCCACCAGCTGCTAAGTAAAGTTTCACCATCGCTGCTAAAGTAGAGGTATTCTGTAGGTGCACCATGGCAATTTCCTATTAGTTCATTTTCTTCTGAATAGGACAAATTATAAACCAGTCCATCTTCATTGGTATCGGTTTCAAAACTTCCCGAAGCTTCTACTATTTTGTTATTTCGTTCCCGGTGTTTAGTAAATGTCCCATTGGCATTAAAGAGGTAGTATTCCTGCCATTCCATTTCATCTCCTATAGTTTCTGAACCTGCAAAGCTTCCGGTCATTTTTACCAGTTCCCATTTTTGAGCATCTGTGGCAAATACATCAGCTTTGTCAATTTCTTTTTGTTTTTCATCACAGGAAAATAAAATTGTAGCTGTTACTACTACAAGTAGAGAGATTTTTTTCATGATTATAGTTCTATTGGTACATTAATAAGATGCATTCTAAGAAGAAAGGTTGCGTCAGGAGAAGGATTTAATGCAATTTGGTTAACAGAAAAAAGTGCATGTCGAAATTTGCCAATTTTGGTGCTTCATTCTGAAGAAGGATTCAAAAATATTTCTGTTGAAAATATGCCAGAGTTTCTACCTTCCCGTTTATTCTCTTTAGAAAAAAGAGCACGTCAAAATTTGCCAATTTTCGTCCTTCATTTCGATTTTTGCTATGGAATATTCAGTAAAAAGAAAATTTCAGTTGGCGAGCTTCTTAAAAAGTCAATGCCGAAATTTGCCAATTTTCGGACCTTATTTTGCAGCAGGGTTAAAAAAAGATTTGTTATTCAGAAAAAATTCTATGAAGTTTCCTGCCAAACTTTCTGAAGCACCTCAAGGAAAGATTCTGATGCCTGAGCTCCTGAAACGGCATATTTACTATTGAAAACGAAGAAAGGAACCCCTCGGACTCCGATTTTTTGTGCCTGCATTTCATCTTCTTTTACTGCAGCGACAAAAACTGAAGCATTTAATGCTTCTTTTGCCTCTGTTTCTGCTATTCCGACAGATTTGGCAATTCCAATAAGCACTTCTTCATCATCAATGTTTTTTGCTTCTTTAAAATGTGCTTCAAAAAGGGCTTCTTCTAACTGGTTTGCCAGATCTTTTGTTTTTGCCAGTTGAATTAAAAGATGTGCTTTAAAAGAATTGGCTACTATAGAAGTTTTGAGGTTCATTTCCAGTCCAGTTTCCGTAGCCATTCTACGTGCACCGTCAAACATTTCCCCCGCCTGTTCTTTCGTCACATTTTTTGCTTTTACGAAATAATCGAGTGCGGAAATTTCCGGCTGCGTCTCTATATTGGGATCAAGCTGAAAACTATGCCATACGACATTTACCCGTTGCTTCTCAGGAAACTTTTCCAGAGCACCTTCGAACCGGCGCTTTCCTATATAGCAAAAAGGACACCGCACATCTGACCATATATCTACTTGTATCATAACTTTTATTTTGCTTAAAATGGCATTTTGACCCGATTTTTATCTTGTCTAAAATAGCACGGTAAATTAGCTTTCTTCAAGAATCTTCCGCAGGTCTTCAATGGAAATAGGTTTTACAAGGTAATTGCTAACCCTATTATAGGACTTCGCCCTGTTAATATCCTCAGGATTTATGGAGGAGGTAACGATATATATGGTGATCTCATTTTCAGCAGGAATCTGGGTAAATTCATCTAAAAACTGCCATCCATCCATAATGGGCATATTTAAATCGAGTAGAATAATATCGGGTAATTTTTCTTTAGCAATTATTATGGATTTTAGACCATTAATGGCTTCTTCACCATTATGGTAAACCATAAAGCTATTACAAAAGTCGGAGAACTGCATGATCTTTTTTGCTCCAAACACAAAAATAGGATCATCATCAATTATACAGGCAATATCAATTTTCTTCATATTTTAAATATAGCTTAAATATTGTTCCTTTACCAACTTCACTTTCTACTTCTATTTTTCCTCCAATAGCTTCAATCTGGTTTTTTGTGATAAAAAGCCCGATTCCGCGTGCGTCTTTATGGTGATGAAATGTATTGTACATCCCGAATAATTTACTTTCATACTTTTTAAGATCTATCCCCAGGCCATTATCTTCAATTTTTAGAATTGTAAATTGTTGATTTTTCTTTGCATGAAGTTTAATATAGCTTTTTCTGTCCGGGGATCTGTATTTGATTCCGTTAGTAAGAAAATTAAGCAGAATGCTCTCTACATATGCGGGTATTCCAAGTATTTCAAAATTGGCGTCAACATTATTAATGATTTCAAGGTTTACTTCTTTCGAAAGCGCAGAAACGTTCTTCGTTGCTCTGTTAATAGCATTCTGCAGGTTAATGGGAAGTAAATTTTCAGCTACTTTAGTATTCATTAGAACAACTTCATTAAGGTGGGCGACCGTTTCCTTCAAATTATCTGAAGCCGTACCCAGTAACTGTACTATTTCATTCTCGGCTGCCTCTGGATGGTCCTGTTTATAAAGATCCAGTAACATCCCAAAATTCCCGGAGTGGGAACGCAGGTTGTGCGATACTATATGGGCAAAATTCCGAAGGCGCTGGTTTTGGTCTTTCGTTAATTCCAGTAAAGATTTGACCTCCTGTTCTACTTTTTTTATTTCACTAATATCTGCAGCCACCCCCAGGTAACCAATAATGTCATCATTGTCGCGTATTGCTGTAAAAGTGAGCTGGACCGGAAACTGTGTGCCATCTTTCCTTACATAGGTCCACTCCCTGGTATCGTACTCGCCTCTTTTGGCCAAAGCGGCAAAAATTTCCCAACCCTTAATGTCCCGACCAAAGTGTGCGCTGAGTTCTTTGCTTATTTCCTCTATTTCTTCCGGAAGATGAATAAGGGCAGGGGATCTTTTTCCTTCCATTTCCTCTCTGGGGTAACCTAGTAAGTTTTCGGCTCCACGATTAAAATTTGTAATTATACCATTAGTGCCGGTACTTATTACACTCACCTGGCTACTTGCTTCAAAAATTCCTTTTAATTGTGCGAGTGCATGCTGTAATTTTTGCTCGGCATTTCTTCTTCTGGTAATATCGGTGATATGAGAAACGAAATAAAGTGGTTTGCTTTTTGTATTTCTTACAATTGAAACTGCAAGTATAATATTTATCTGGTATCCTTCTTTATGAATGTACCTCTTCTCCATCTGATAATTATTACCCTTCCCCGAAACCAGGTGCTGTAAATTTTCCAGATCTTTATTTAAGTCTTCTGGATGAGTAATGTCCTGAAATGTTAAATTTATAAGCTCATCCTGCGTGTAACCAACAATATCACACAGGGCTTCATTCACTTCTATCCATTCTCCTTTAAGCCCTACTATGGCCATTCCAATAGCGGCATTCTCAAAATTTCCACGAAAGGTTTGTTCGCTTATTCTTAGTTTATCCTCGGTTTCTTTTCTAGATGTGATATCGTGCATCGCCACAACGGCTCCCCGCACATTTCCGTTAGCATCTTTTAACTGCGATCCATTTACACTTACAAGCTTGGAATCACCACTACGTTTTTTAATAAGTATTTCTTCATTTTCGACCTTTCCGGTCCAGAGGGTTTTTAATAAAGGTATATCCTTTTCTTTTAACATGGTTTTACCATCTGTAGAAAAGAGTCCGTAGTATTCAGAATATTCTGAAGTAGCGATATTTTCAAGAGGGATGCCGTGCAATTTTTTTGTAGCCTTGTTGAAGGAAGTCAGCCTTCCATTTTTGTCACAGGAAATAATACCCACTTCTACATTGTCCAGGATAGTTTGCATTAAGACCTGTTTTTCCAGGTTTTCCTTTTCAGCAGATTTTAAAGGGGTAATATCATTGGTATACACAAGAATACCACCTATCTGGTTGTTATAATTATACCAAGGCCTTACTTCCCAACTCAACCATTTTTCTTTTCCGTTTGCATCTAAATACCAGTCTTCCTCACTTTTTTTTACAGCACCTTGCAGGGCCTGGCTGTGAATCTCACGCCACTCTTCCTTTATGTAAGGACATAATTCGTAATGGCATTTTCCTATTAGTTCTCCAGCTTCAATTTTATTTTCCTCCAGCCACTTTTGGGAAGCTGCGAGATAATTCATATCCTTATCAAACATGGCAATTGCACTGGGCGCCTGGTCAATAAACAATTGGTTTCGCTCAAACTCTTTTTTTCTCTGGGTAATTTCTTCATGAAAACCTGTCATCCATTCAGGTTTTCCATCAGCAGTCCAGCTTACGACTTTTCCTTTGTCCAATACCCAAATCCATTCCCCCGCTTTGTTTTTCATTCGGGCTTCACCTTCATAAAATTCGGTTTCTCCGGCAAAATGCTTTTTGAAAAGGAGGTCACATTTTTCCATATCTTCAGGATGTGCAAATCTCTTCCATGTATCTGCAGAGGTGGGCTGGATTTCATCCAACCTGTAACCAAGGACGTTTGCCCAGCGCTCATTGAACTTGGCTTCTCCGGTTTGAACATTCCATTCCCAGGCGCCAATATTTGTTCCCTCTATAATATGTTCATAACGCTGAAGCTCCTGTATGAGCTGTTGATTTTTATTCTGAAATCTGGTTATATCTATTAAACCTATAAGGAGCAGGGGATTTTTATTTTGCGCACTTATAATGGTGGTGCGACATTTCATCCAGACAGGGTACCCTGCGGTACTCTGGAATTTTATAATTTCGGAATCATTAGTTGAAGTGAAATTTAGCCAATTTTCGACCTTTTGAAGATCTTCAGAAATTATAAAATCCTGCCAGCAAAAATTTTGAGAGTCGTGTTCCTGATTAATTCCAAGTACTTCACGAAACTTTGGATTCATCCAACAAATTACAGGATTTTGAAGATCGATTATCCAGGTGCCATCCCTGGAATTTTCCTGAATAAAATCAAAAACAAACTCATTCTCCCTGACGTTTTGATAAAGGGAATCCTTTAATTTTTTCTGTTGTTTCTCTTGGTTTTTATGTGAAGTGGTTAACTTCTGAGCTTTGGGGAATCTTGCTCTCATGCAATTGAATGTTAGGGCATAAAAGTAAGAATTTTTACTGATAATTAACTTTCTATTAACACTAAATGTACCAGTACTTCTCCTAACGTACAAACTTTTTGAAGCCATCCCGACGCGGAAGAAAAAAAATACTACTTTTGTTTTTCAAATACTTCATCTAAAATAAATATGAGTCAGAAAGTCTTATTAGGTTCCAAAGAAATAGACATCATATTGCATCGATTGGCGTGCCAGTTAGTAGAAAATCATACCACTTTTGAAAATACTGTTTTAGTAGGAATACAACCAAGAGGTGTTTTTTTGGCATCCAGAATAGAAGACATTCTAAACAGTGAATTTAATATTACGGAGATCAAGTCCGGGCAGCTGGATATTACCTTTTATCGGGATGATTTTAGAAGAGGAGAAAAACCACTGGAAGCCAATAAAACGAAAATTGATTTTGTGGTAGAAGATAAAAGAGTGGTTTTTATAGATGATGTTCTCTATACCGGCAGAAGTATAAGAAGTGCTTTAACTGCAATCCAGTCTTTTGGTAGGCCAAGGGAAATAGAGCTACTAACTCTTATCGATCGTAGATTTAGCAGGCATTTACCGATACAGCCAGATTATAATGGCAGACAGGTAGATGCAATAAATGAAGAAAAGGTAAAGGTAAACTGGAAGGAGAATGAAGGCGAGGATGTTGTTTATTTGATTTCAAAATAGAAGAAAATGAGGAGCGAATTAAGTGTGGATCACTTACTTGGAATAAAATATCTCGATAAAGAAGATATAGAATTAATTTTTAAAACTGCAGATCATTTTAAGGAAGTGATCAACAGGCCAATTAAAAAAGTTCCTTCTCTTCGTGATATTACCATTGCCAACCTTTTTTTTGAAAATAGTACCCGTACCCGCTTATCTTTTGAACTTGCCGAAAAACGTTTAAGTGCGGATATAATAAATTTTTCTGCGGCATCGTCTTCTGTTAAAAAGGGAGAAACGCTTATTGATACCGTTAACAATATCCTTTCTATGAAAGTGGATATGGTGGTAATGAGGCATCCTAACCCGGGAGCAGGAATCTTTCTTTCAAAGCACGTTAATGCAAGAATAATTAATGCGGGGGATGGTGCACATGAGCATCCTACTCAGGCTTTGCTTGATTCTTACTCTATCAGGGAAAAACTGGGAACTGTAAAAGGAAAGAAGGTCGTGATAGTTGGGGATATCCTTCATAGCCGCGTAGCTCTTTCAAACATATTTGCTTTAAAACTTCAGGGAGCTGAGGTTAAGGTTTGTGGTCCAAAAACGCTAATTCCGAAGTATATAGAATCTCTGGGTGTTAAAGTGGAGACTAATCTTAAAGCTGCACTGGAATGGTGCGATGTGGCAAACATGTTAAGGGTACAAAACGAGAGAATGGATATAAGCTATTTTCCCAGTACGAGGGAATATATCCAGCAGTACGGTTTAAACAAGAATATTCTTGAAGGACTTTCTAAAGAGATCGTGGTGATGCATCCTGGTCCCATTAACAGGGGAGTGGAAATTACCAGTGATGTTGCAGATTCCAGCCAGGCCATTATTCTGGACCAGGTTCAAAATGGAGTAGCAGTGAGAATGGCTGTAATTTATTTACTTGCTTCAAAAATAAAGCAATAATGTGCCCCGTCTTTTATAACTTTAAGATCAAAGAAGAATTATGAAGACTACAGAAAAAGAAAATCATCTCCTTATTGAGAATGACCAGGATTCCATCACATCTTTTGCATCTTATCTCACAAAGCATCATGATGAATTTGTGGCGTATAATGTTATCATAGATATTCAGAATTACGAAAATCTTCGACTTGATGAATTGCTTGGCTTCTTAGAGTTATCGAATGTTCACAAGAAGCAGAAGAAGTCTTTTGTAATCGTAAATAACGCGCTGCATATGGATAAAGTTCCGGAGGAACTAATGGTAGTACCTACCTTACAGGAAGCTGAAGATGTGGTGCAAATGGAAGAAATTGAAAGGGATTTGGGGTTTTAATACCTCTTCAATTAGATGTGTGGAAATATTATGATGAAACTTACCATTCTTGGTTGCTATGCTGCTACTCCACGAACTTTTACTAATCCTACTTCCCAGGTTTTAGAAATTAAGAACCATATTTTTTTAATTGATTGCGGTGAGGGAACCCAGGTGCAGCTAAGAAGAAATAAAATTAAATTCTCCAAAATTCAACATATTTTTATTTCCCATCTTCATGGGGATCACTGTTTTGGACTTGTCGGACTAATTTCTACTTTTCGGCTTTTGAACCGCGAAATAGATCTTCATGTTTATGGTCCAAAGGGTATTAAAGAAATTATCACCCTGCAGTTAAAACTTTCGAATTCTTGGACAAATTATTCGCTTTATTTCCATGAACTGGAGAGTAAATCTTCAGAAATAATATATGAAGATGCGAAAGTTACAGTAGAGACAATCCCTCTGAATCACAGAATCTATACTAATGGCTTTTTATTCAGAGAGAAGCCGGGAGAAAGGAAGTTGCTTATTCAGAAGGCACAGGAGTTTAATATAGATGTCAGCCTTTATAACAGCTTAAAGAAAGGTAAGAATGTAATTTCTGAAGATGGGGAGCTTATTCCAAACACAGAGGTTACGACAGATCCGGCCCCGGTAAAAAGCTATGCCTACTGTAGCGACACTGCATTTTATCCGGAAATTGTACCCCAGATAAAAGGGGCAACAGTCTTATATCACGAATCCACTTTTTTAGATGACAAGTTTGAACTTGCCGCACCTACCAAACATTCTACTGCGAAGCAAGCTGCTGCAATTGCGAAGGAGGCCGGCGTATCACAACTTCTCTTAGGTCATTATTCTACGCGCTATCCTAATATTGAAGAATTTAAAGAAGAAGCCTCGGAAATATTTCCGAATTGTGAACTTTCCGATGACGGAAAGGTTTTTGTATTTGAATAGATTATAGAGAAGAGAAAGACTTCTTGAAAAAGGCAGCATTTGATTGTGTATTTTTCAATATCTGTAGTGAATATTTAATAATATACGGGGTTCTTCCACTTCAACAAGTGGAAATTTTCGAAATCTATGCCTAAGTTCATTCTTTCTATATGGTTTTAAGAACCATCTTCTGATTTATATACCGAATTTCTTACTTGGCATCATGAAGCCATTTTTTATAATTGGGCACATTCTGACTGTTTTAACTTCGCTTATTTTTATCCAATTCCCTTCCTCCATTTTAGAAACGTTTATGTTGCTAAGATCATAGAGATGCGAGTCTAATGCGTAGAAATGGTTAGCCTTAGTAGATTTTCGGATTTTTCATTACTGTTACAGAAACTGGAAGTCAATCCTGCAGTAATTATTTTTATGAAAAAGTTAAAGAGATAAAATTGTGACCTGAATTCATTTACACACTTTTACTCATTTACTTGTAAGGGTTTTCTTATGATAATTTCTTTAAGCTTGTTCTTTAAAGGTTATTTTTTACTCAAATAAAGTTCCTTATTCCCATTTTTACTTCTCTCTAAAACCCGTAAATTGCAGTAAAGTATTTATAAATGGAAAAAGATCTTCAGAATTATAGAAAATCATATGAGAAATATGAGTTTTCAGAAAAACCTATTCCCGTTTCTCCCCTTGTTTTGTTTGGTGAATGGTTTGTGGAGGCAGAAAATGATGATAGTGTGGGAGAAGTAAACGCCATGAACGTTGCAACTATAGGGCTTGATGGATTTCCCAAAAACCGGATTGTTTTACTGAAGAAATACGACAAAAAAGGATTCACCTTTTATACAAATTATAAGTCTGAGAAAGGTCTGGATATAGAAAAGAACCCTCATATCTGTCTTTCATTTTTCTGGCCCAATATGGAGCGACAGGTAATAATTAAAGGAGTTGCAACAAAAAATACAAAAGAAGAATCTATAAAATATTTTCATTCCAGGCCCAGAGGTAGCCAATTAGGTGCTTTAGCTTCCAACCAGAGTGAACCAATTTCTTCACGGGAAGAGTTGGAGGTGAAAATAGAGCAGCTAACAAAGAAATATGAGGGACAAACAATACCTAAACCAGAAGAATGGGGAGGTTATAATGTTTCTCCTGTGAGTTATGAGTTTTGGCAGGGCAGGCAAAATCGTCTGCACGACCGGATTCTCTTTTCTAAATTAGAAGAGAAATGGAAAGTTGAACGTTTAGCACCTTAACTATGAAAAGATTGATTCTGGTAAGACATGGTAAGTCGTCCTGGAAACACGATCTTCCCGATCATGAGAGGCCTTTAAGGAAAAGGGGTTACAGAGATGGAAGAAAGGTTGCAGGTACTTTTAAAGAATTTTATTCGCCTACGGCTTCGTTATGGAGCAGCCCCGCCACGCGAGCGCTGGAGACCGCAAAAATGTTTAAAGAGGAATTAAAAGTACCAGATAAGATGTTTACGATTCGGCAGGATCTCTATACTTTTGATGCTAACGAGCTGCTGGAAATAATTAAATCGTGCCCAGATTCTATAGATAAGTTAATAATCTTTGGCCATAACCCGGCTATTACTAATGCTGTAAATTCACTGGGAGATAAAAACCTGGATAACCTACCTACCACAGGTCTCTGCGTGATCGATTTTGAAAGTAATAAATGGGAGCGTATTAAAAACGGAAGAACAATTATAACGTTACTTCCTAAGAATTTGAGATAATTTATGCTGAACAAAAAATATATTAACCGGGAACTTAGCTGGTTACAATTTAATTCCAGAGTGCTTCAGGAAGCTGAAGATGAAACTGTCCCTTTAATAGAACGATTGAGGTTTTTAGGAATATTTTCAAATAACCTGGATGAATTTTTTAAAGTAAGATATGCCACGGTAAAACGTATAGATCTGGCAGGTAAAGCAGGGAAAAGTGCTTTGGGAGGAATTAAGGCCAGTAAATTACTGGAAAAAATTACTCAAATAGTAATCCGTCAGCAATCAGAAAGTTTAAAAATTCTCGAGGATATCCAGACAAGGCTCAGGAATCACAACATAAATATCATTAAAGAGACCGAAGTCTCAGAATCACAGGAGGAATTTATCAAGGAATTTTTCCTTGCTAAAGTGAGCCCTGCACTGGTCACCATTATTCTAAATGACCTTCCGGAAATACCCAGCCTTAAAGATAGTGCAGCATATTTGGCTGTGAAAATGGTGATGAAAGAAGATGTTCCCAAACATGGAATCACCCAGCTTATTGATCGATCTGTTAAGGAAAGAAAATATGTCCTTATTGAAATTCCCAGGAGTATTGAGCGTTTTGTGGTTCTGCCTGAGGAGGATGGGAAGCAGTACATCATGTTATTGGATGACCTTATAAGGTATAATCTTCATCGTATTTTCAACATTTTTGAATATGAGAGTATAACAGCTCATATGATTAAAATAACAAGAGATGCAGAGCTGGATATTGATAGTGATCTAAGTAAAAGTTTTATAGAAAAAATATCCAGTAGTGTAAAAGACAGAATTAAAGGCGATCCTGTGCGTTTTGTGTATGATATGAATATTGATGAGGATACCCTATCCTATTTAATGAACAAGATGGGGATTGATTCTACAGACAGTATTATTCCTGGCGGAAGGTATCATAATAGAAGGGACTATATGAACTTTCCCAGTCTTGGCGCCAGCGAATTGTATTATGAAGTGCGTGATCCTTTGCCAATTCCCGGGCTTATTCTGCAAGCCAGTCTCTTATCTGGCATTGCTGCCAAAGATTTCCTGCTTTACACTCCTTATCAAACCTTCGCTTATACTGTTAAGTTTCTGAGGGAAGCAGCTTTGGATCCTAAGGTAAAAACCATTAAAATAACGATTTATAGGCTGGCAAAAATTTCCCATATCGCTAGTTCTTTAATAAATGCGGTGAAAAATGGTAAAAAGGTAACTGTACAAATTGAATTGAGAGCGAGATTCGACGAGGTAGCGAATATCCGTTATGCAGAACAAATGCAGCAGGAAGGAGTGAACCTTATATTTGGGGTGCCCGGGCTTAAAGTCCATTGTAAAGCCTGTGTAATAGAAAGGGAAGAAGAAGGAAGAACACGACGGTACGGATTCTTAAGTACGGGAAACTTTAATGAATCCACCTCCAGAGTGTATACAGATTATACACTGTTCACCGCAGATCCTGAAATCCTAAAAGAAGTGAATAAGGTTTTCGACTTTTTTGAAACAAATTATAAAGTAAACAAGTACAAACATCTTTTAGTTTCTCCTCATTATACCAGAACAGCTTTAATGGGATTGATTCAGAAGGAGATAGACGCAGCTAAAAAAGGTATTCATGCTGAAATCAAATTAAAGCTGAACAGTCTTTCAGATTATAAAATGATTGATAAGCTTTATCAGGCCAGCTCAGCAGGGGTGAAGATTAAACTTATTGTACGTGGCATATGCTGCCTGATTCCCGGAGTTAAAGGGATGAGCGAAAATATTGAAGCTATAAGTATTGTAGATAAATTTTTAGAACATCCCAGGCTTTATATTTTTGAAAATTCAGGAAATCCAAAAGTATATATTTCTTCAGCAGACTGGATGACCAGGAATTTAGATCAAAGAGTGGAGATCTCGTGTCCCATTTACGATAAAGATATTAAGAAAGAAATCCTGGAAACCTTTGAGATAAGCTGGAAAGACAATGTGAAAGCAAGAATTTTTGATACGGAGCAGACAAATAGTCGAAGAACAGACGATAAACCTCCTCTGCGCTCTCAGTTTGCATTATACGATTACTATTTAAAAAAAATTGAAACAACAACAGAGTGATTATACAAAAGAACTACGCAGCTATAGATATAGGTTCCAATGCCGTGAGGTTACTTGTATCTACTATTACCGAGAAAGAAGGACAGGACCCAACCTTCAGAAAAACCTCGCTTGTAAGGGTGCCAATTCGCCTGGGGGCTGATGTTTTTCTGAAAAAAAATATTTCCGAAAGAAATATTTCCAGAATGTTGGATACAATGAGTGCGTTTGACTTATTAATGAAATCCCATGGCGTAGAAAAATACAAAGCTTGTGCAACTTCAGCAATGAGAGAAGCTGAAAATGGGGAAAAAGTAACCCAAATGATCAGGGAAAAATCTGGTGTGGATATCGAAATAATAGACGGGAATCATGAAGCAGCCATCATTGCAGCTACAGATTTGCATGCGCTTATTCAAAATGACTGTAATTATCTTTATGTAGATGTTGGTGGAGGTAGTACCGAATATACGCTCTATAGTAATGGCAAGACCGTGGCTTCAAAATCCTTTAAAGTCGGTACAGTGAGGTTGCTAAACGATCTGGTGAAAAACAGTACCTGGAAAGAAATGCAAAGCTGGGTGAAAGAGACTACTAAAGGATTTAATGATATAGATCTTATTGGCTCCGGCGGTAACATAAATAACATCTTTAAGACCAGTGGAAAGAAAGAAGGTAAACCTTTAAGTCTGGCGTATTTAAAAAAATATGATGAATTGATCAACTCTTACACCTACGAAGAAAGGATTACAGAGCTGGATCTTAAAAGCGATAGGGCAGATGTTATTATTCCTGCATCCAAGATTTATGTAAATTCTATGAGATGGGCTAAAGCAAATCAGATTTATGTTCCCAAAATTGGTCTTTCTGATGGAATCATTAAATCGTTATATAATGAGAATCAAAATTAGTTGTTTTAAGGAATGAAAAATTAAGAGCAGGTACGAATTTGCCAATTTTCGATAAACTGAAGCAGTCGGCAATAAAAACCTTGATATTTACTTGTATTCAGCTATAGTTTAGAATTTTTTTCGGATTTCTGGCAGCGATTATCAGCGGAAAAGACCCTATTAGTGACTATAAATTACCTGGAGATAGAAAATTGCCAATTTTGAAGCTCCTTTATACTTGGGGAATGAAAAGCTTTATAAGATTATCCGTGGATACTCTCTTTTTTTCCAAGATCTTTCATTACTTCAGCTTCAAATTCAAGCAAATCCTGCCATTTTTGGTCTACAACTTCACGATCTCCATACTTTCGCGCAAATTGAAGAAACATCGTGTAGTGGTTAGCCTCACTTACCATTAAGCTACGGTAAAATTCGGCAAGTTCTTTGTCTTCCAGTTTTTCTGAAAGCAACCTAAAACGTTCACAGCTTCTGGCTTCAATTAATCCGGCAATTAATAACCTATGTACTAGCTGGGTTGCTCGGCTACCACCTTTCGGAAAAAAACTGCGCAACTGGATCACATATTCGTCCTTTCTGTCATGACCCATAATGTATCCTCTCTTAAGAATCCTGTCATGAACCATTTTAAAGTGTCCCATTTCTTCCCTTGCCAGAGCAGTCATAGCTGTCACAAGTTCTGAATATTCGGGATAGGTAACAATTAGAGAAATTGCAGTTGATGCTGCTTTTTGTTCACAATAAGCATGGTCAATAAGAATTTCATCTATGTTTTTTTCAGCAATATCGACCCATCTTGGATCTGTTGGTAATTTTAATCCTAACATAGTTATACATCTAAATCAAAAGTTGATCTCAGTTTGTCAATTAAAGGATTTTTTTCCTTCAGTTTATTATATTTTTCCATTGGAGTAAAAGCAAATTTCTTGGCACTGCTTTCGTTCACCAGGATGGTGAGTGATATTTGGGAATTGTGAAGCTTGCTCTTCAAAAATCCCATCAGTTTGTTTTGAGCTCTCTCCAGGTCAATCTTCATGGTTTCGGCAGGAAGTTCTATAACAATTTCTTTTTCCTTAAGTTTTGGGAGATCGGTCTCAAGGATAGAGGCAAGAATTTTTTCTCCGCTTTTCTTCAGTCTTTGCACATATTCATTCCAGGCCATTTGCAGCTGTGTTTCAGAAAACTCACCCGTCATTTCTTTTTCGGTAGGAGTATTCGCCTGCTGTTTGGCTGCAATTTCTTTTTTGGTCCGAATACTCTTCAGGGAAAGACCGGAAACTTTTTCTTTTTTTATGGAAGTATCCTTTATTGGCTCTGTCTTAGGTTTTGTAGCAGCAAGGGACGCTATTACAGCTTTATCCTGCTTTGGTTCTTCTGCGGGACTGTTATTAGAATAATATTCTGGATTCTCCTTAACAGGCGCACAAGCTCCGTTTTCAGTTTTGTTTTGTTCAGAAGGCAGCTGAGATTCTTTGGGAGCTACAGCATCATTTGAAGCATATTCGTTATTCTGAATCAGCTTTCTTTCTTCGGAAGATAGGCGAGAAGGTGCGTTTTCAAAATGAGTTGCAGGAATTATACGCCGCTCAGACTTTTTTTTTTCTCCATCAAAAGTGATAGAGGCGAGTTGCATAAGACATAATTCCACCAGAAGACGCTGATTACGGCTACTTTTATACTTCAGGTCACAGTCGTTTGCCAGATTAATTCCCTCCAGTAAAAACTGATGTGAAGTTTTTTGTGATTGCTCAAAATATTTCGTCTTGGTCTGTTCCCCAACTTCCAGCAGAGAGATCGTTTTTTGATCTTTGCATACCAGCAAATCCCTGAAGTGGGAAGCAAGTCCTGCAATAAAGTGGTGGCCGTCAAACCCACTGGATAAAATCTCGTTATATGCGACCAATAGCCCGGGAATGTTATTTTCCAGGACAAGATCTGTAATCTTCATATAGGTGTCGTAATCCAGAACATTCAGGTTCTCTGTTACGGCCTGGCGGGTAAGTTCATTTCCGCTAAAACTTACTACGCGGTCATAGATAGAAAGTGCATCACGCATTGCTCCATCTGCTTTTTGAGCAATAATCTGTAGAGCGTCTTCATCAGCAGTAACACCTTCCTGTTCTGCAATGTAAGAGAGATAATTTTTAGCGTCGGTTACTCCTATTCTTTTGAAGTCGAAAATCTGACATCTTGAAAGGATAGTGGGAATTATTTTGTGCTTTTCGGTTGTAGCAAGTATGAAAATTGCATGTTTTGGAGGTTCTTCCAGGGTCTTCAAAAAAGCATTGAAAGCCGAAGCCGAAAGCATGTGTACCTCGTCAATAATATAGACTTTATAATTTCCCACCTGCGGCGGAATTCTTACCTGGTCTATTAAATTCCGAATATCGTCTACAGAGTTATTAGAAGCGGCATCTAATTCAAAAATATTAAATGCAAAGTCTTCATCTGGAGCATGATTTTCGTCCTGGTTGATCATTTTTGCCAGGATACGGGCACAGGTCGTCTTACCTACACCACGAGGGCCGGTAAAAAGCAACGCCTGTGCAAGGTGATTGTGCTGTATGGCATTGGCAAGGGTATTGGTAATAGCCTGCTGACCCACAACATCTTTAAATGTTTGGGGCCGGTACTTTCTGGCTGATACTACGAAATGCTCCATTAAATTCTATTGGACAACAAATATAAAAATCACAAGGCTAAGTTCTATGCTAGATTCCTTTATTTTTGAACAAAAGCAATAAGAAATCAACAATTTAATCCAACTAATTTGAAGTATCTTTGCGCCAAAGCAGGTCGCCTTGTCGCTTGATCTATTAATTTCGGTTTATCCGGAAATGCGAGGTTGAGAGGAAAGTCCGGACACCATAGGGCAGCATAGTGGGTAACACCCACCGACCGTGAGGTTAGGACAAGTGCAACAGAAAGAATGTACAGGTAACGCTGTAGTGAAACCAGGTAAACTCTATGCGGTGCAATGCCATGTAAACCGGTACTGCAGACGGCCCGTCTGCTTCCGGAGGGTAGGCAGCTAAAGGCTTTTGGCAACAAAAGTCTCAGATAAATGATAAGGGCTTCCGAATTGCTCGGAAAGTACAGAATCCGGCTTACAGACCTGCTTTTTTTATTCTTTTATTTTCTGATATACCCTTACATAATCTATTAGAAACTGCTGTGGCAATATGGATTCATCGAGTTCTCCTGCCCAGCCACCACCAAGAGCGAGGTTTAAAATTAAGAAATAGGGTTTTCTGAAAATATATGCCATACTGCCTGCTTCTTCTATTTTAAAGGTGTGGTAGATTTCACCGTCTATAAGAAATTCAATTTTATCTTTCGTCCAATTAATGCCATAGACGTGAAAATCTTTATGGAGGTCAGCAACAAACAATTTAGCACCATCTGATGAATACTGTACCTCATTATCTGTGGGATAGTGAACCGTACCATGAATATGGTTATTATCTTTTCCCACAAATTCCATAATATCTATTTCTCCGGAAAAAGGCCATTCTACCTCATTAACATCTGTTCCAAGCATCCATATCGCTGGCCATACGCCCTGTCCCTGCGGAAGTTTTGCACGAACCCGAACTCTTCCATATTGAAAATTAAACTTGCCAAACGTCTTAATGCTGGCTGAAGTATAAGCCGTATATTTCAATTTTGTTCGCCAGTGGGTGCTTCCTTCTTTATAAAAATCGTTTTTTATCTTATCTTTTCGACCTGTAATGATCAAACTTCCATTTTTCACCCTGGTATTTTTCTTCCGCTCCTTGGTATAATATTGTGGTTCCATGTTTCTGACAAAACCTTCTTCATAACTCCATTTTTCAGGATTGGGAAGACCTTTGTAATCAAATTCATCAGAGAAAGTTAATTTAAAGCTGCGGTTTTGTGAAGTCGCATCTAAATTCGTCATTAGCAAAATAAATATTACAGAAATTTTTGAAATCATGGAAGACTCAGTTGAAAGTTATTGAACAATCACAATTGTTAGATTATTCTTCCATAAGTTCTTGAGCCCATTCGATTGCATCATCCAGTTCAGTAAAAATTTCAAATTCGAAAGTAGCAAATAAGCGTTCAAACTTAGCAGATTTTATGGCTGGAGTGTTTGCTGCTACTACAGCTATTCCCCGTAATTGCCCTTCTTTGGGCATATTGGATATATACACAGTAGGATCTACATTACATTTATTTATTCTATGAGAAATATAGACAAAACGCTTAGTCCCATAGTAATCTGTACAGATTTTGCTAAGGGTATTTGCTTCTTCCTTTTCTACGCTTCTATCCTCTTTTAAATTGGAAATAACATATTTACTGAAGAATTCCAGAGTGGTAAAGTCTAATTCTATTTTATGCGCAACCTCGGCCATGACCTTAAGTTACATAAAAAAAACTGAAAACTGAGTTTCCGTATTTCCGGGCTTCCTGAAAATTTATAGTCTTAGAAAGATCGGTGTGTTTAGAATGTTCAATTATAAGTTGCCCTTGCGGATTTAAAAGATCTTTCTCAAAAGTTATTTCTGCAATTTTTTTGAAAGATTTTTCTTCAAAATTATAAGGAGGATCGGCAAAGATTATATCAGCTTTTACAGAAGCTTTTTCGAGATATTTAAAAACATCACTTTTTATAACTGTAATATCAAAATCAAGTTCTAAAGCTGTCTTCTTGATAAATTTTACACATTCAAAGTTGCTGTCCACTGCAGTAATATTTTCTGTGCCACGGGAAGCAAATTCATAAGCAATATTTCCGGTACCGGAAAAGAGATCTAGAACTTTTAAATTGCTAATATGAAAATGGTTGTTCAGGATATTAAAAAGCGCTTCCTTGGACATATCCTGTGTAGGCCTTACCGGAAGTTTTTTTGGAGCACTAATTCTACGGCCTTTATTTGTTCCCGAAATTATTCTCATAACAAAGATTTTAAAAGTATATATTCGTCAGATTGCTTTAGAGGTTTTTCTATCGTTTCACTGTATTCAAATGGATAGAAGATGTCAGGAAAACTAATATTTTTAACATAATCATAAGCAATTTTATAGAACGGAGAATCGCGATCTATATTACCCAGAAAGCGAAGATCCATTTCCAGAGGATCAAGATTTAACTGTTCCGCAGTAAAAAGGATATAATAGAGAAAGTCTTCTCGTGTACTATAAGAGAAAGTATTACAAAGTAAAAGCTCTCCATTTTCAACGATCACCAGATCATATTCGTTATTTCTGTTATAAAGATAAATTTTGGGCTCGTCATCTCCGGGTAATTTTAAAAGCTCTTCAATTAAAACAGTTATAGAATGCCGGTATTCAAACTCACCATACCTGTCGAAAAAGTAATTGATGATATTGGTGTACGGTATGTAAACATTTACAATATCATTTACCTGAAGTTCATCGTAAGCAATAAAATCTGTTCTAAGAATTTTTGTATTGAATTTTAAATAGTTTGAGACATTTTCTTCACTAAAGAGAGAGGCGGGAACAAGGGAGTAGAAACTGTTGCTGAAGATTACAATCACTTCGTCCACTTCCTGTTGTAATCCTGATTCTTTTTGGTAGAGTAGCTTAATTTCTGCTAAAACTTTGGCGGGATTGAGCTGAGCAGTAAAAGTTTCCTTTTTATAAAATACTATAGTTTTATTTTCTGTATTTAGTACACAAAAAGAAAGTCCATTCAGGCTAACCTGAATGGACAGTTTTAAAAAAGTCTTTTTTTTCTTACTCGTCACCATACGACTGTGGCCAGTTCCCGTTGGTATTGACCTCCTGCATAGATCCTACGCTTATAAAACGACCGTTCACGTCATCCACAGACTGGATTTCATTTTCCTGGAGAACAAGGGTTCTATCCTGATCATATAAAATTTCACTCTTTGCAATCTTGGCTTCAAATACAGGAATTTTGTTATCACCTTTTGTAATTGTCCCTGCTTCAAGATCAAATTTTGCATCTGTACCTTCAATAGGTACATTAATCATACTCCTGTAACGTTCCTCATTTCCATTGTATAAAGAATCTTTAACAGAAACAAAAGATAAAGTATCAATAACAATATCTTCTATGTACTGGTCAACCCCATAAGTTCTTCTGTATTCCTCATCAAGGTAAGTGGTGTCTCGACGTTGGGTGATGGCAAATTCAGCAGTATCAATAAAACGTACAAGTTTGTCAAAATCTCCTTCAAATCTTCCGGTCACTTCTCTATGAGCAAGTTCACCAGCTCTTAGATCTTTTAAATTTTCAATTACTTTAGCGTAGCGCTGCTCTTTAACTTTGTTAAACTGGATAGGTCGGTAAACGGCGTCAAATGTAAGATAGGCCAGGAAAATTATCACCAACCAAAGGAGTAACTGAATTACAAGTCTCATGCTTTAATAATTTATTTAAGTAAAATTTATACTGTATAGGACAAATCTACAATTTTTTTTTATTCGTAAAAGTTTCTTCCCTAAAAATCCATTGTATATTTGATAATTTACCCAACTACTATGGAAGTTCCTTCTGCCGCCTCATTCTATAAATTACTTTTAGACGATCTGGGTTTTCCTGCAAAAGCCAAACAGGATATCGCTTTACAACAATTGTCAACCTTTGCAACAGAGGGAGGGAATAACTCTCTTTTTGTTTTAAAGGGTTTCGCGGGAACAGGAAAAACCACCATTATAAGTTCCCTTGTTAAAAACCTGTGGAAGATCAAAAAATCTGGAGTTTTACTGGCTCCAACAGGAAGGGCTGCAAAAGTGATTTCCAATTATTCAAAACAAGAAGCCTTTACAATACATAAGAAAATTTACTTTCCGAAAAAGTCAGGGGGAGGAGGAGTAAGCTTTGTACTTCAGCCAAATAAGCATAAGAACAGTCTGTTTATTGTGGATGAAGCCTCTATGATTTCTGATGAAAATGCCGATTCTAAACTTTTTGAAAATGGATCGCTACTGGATGACCTCATGCAATTTGTTTATTCGGGAAAAAATTGTCAGCTTATTTTAATAGGGGACACCGCGCAGTTGCCGCCGGTTAAAATGGATATGAGTCCTGCCCTGCAAGAGGAAAAACTTCAGTTTAACTATAATAAAGAAGTAAAACACATAGAGCTGGACGAGGTTGTACGGCAAAGTGAAGAAAGTGATATATTGCTTAATGCCACCAGGATAAGGGAATGCCTTCAGGAGGAATTCTATGAGAGCTTTAAATTTGAGCTGACTTCAAAAAAGGATGTGATAAGACTTACGGATGGCTATGATATTATGGAAGCTATTCAGGATTCTTATGACAATCTGGGTAATGAAGAAACCAGTATTATTGTGCGTTCCAACAAACGTGCAAACCAATATAATCAACAGATTAGGAATAGAATTTTATTTCAGGAGGAAGAGATTTCTGCCGGGGATTATTTAATGGTGGTAAAAAATAATTATTTCTGGATAAAACCTGCTTCTGAAGCGGGTTTTATCGCAAATGGTGACATTGTTAAAGTGCTGGAAATCTTCGGAATTAAAGAACTATACGGATTTCGTTTTGCTGAAGTGCAGGTGCAAATGGTAGATTATCCCAAGATGCAGCCCTTTGAAACCGTAGTATTGCTGGACACTTTAACGAGCAACACGCCCTCCCTTTCCTATGAAGAATCTAATAATCTTTACCAGGAAGTAATGAAAGATTATGCTGAAGAAACTTCAAAATATAAGAAGTTCCTGAAGGTTAAAAACAACAAATATTTTAATGCTTTGCAGATTAAGTTCTCTTATGCGATGACCTGTCACAAGTCGCAGGGTGGGCAGTGGAACACCGTATTTATTGAGCAGCCATATTTGCCAAATGGAGTAGGCAAGGAGTATCTGAGATGGCTTTATACTGCAGTTACACGGGCTACCGATAAGCTTTACCTGATAGGTTTTAAAGATGATTTTTTTGTTGAAAATGAATAAAATGTGAGTAGTGAAAAGTGAAGAGAAGTTGAATTTCATAATTTCAAATACTTGTTCTTTGTTAATCATCATTATCTGCGGGAGATTTTTCTTCTGAAGGTCGAAAACTGGCATTTTTGGAGCATGGCTTTAGAAGGAGACGAAAAGAGTGAGTTGTGAAATGTTCAATGACTGCTATACTGCAGGAAAAGAGAGTTTTAAAAGATCAGGCCAGGGTTTTAAGTCGAAATTTGCCATTTAAAAGCTATAATTTAAATTTTTAACAAACAACAACAAACAACGAACTCTTTAAATTAACTTAACCTAAACAAGGCCACCTCTTTAAAATGGCTATTTTTGAACAACTAAAAAACACAACAATTGGATAAACAACTCAGAATAATAGCAATGATCCCTGCAAGATACGATGCAGCAAGATTTCCGGGAAAATTACTTCAGGATCTTAACGGAAAATCGGTTATTAGAAGAACATACGAAGCAGCCAAAGAAACAAACCTCTTTCAGGAAGTTTATGTGGTGACCGATAGTGATAAAATTGCTTCTGAAATATCTGATTTTGGCGGAAAGGTGATAATGAGCAGAAAAGAGCATGAATGCGGGAGTGACCGCCTTGCTGAAGCTGTTGAGGATATGGATGTTGATATTGTTGTTAATGTTCAGGGAGATGAACCTTTTATAGACAGGGAAAGCCTTGCTAAACTTTTGGTGGTCTTCAGGGAAGATGAGAAAGAAGAAATTGATCTTGCTTCATTAAAAACTGCGATGAGTGTAAGTGACGAGATCACTAATGCCAATAATGTAAAAGTAGTTACAGATAAAAATAACCTGGCCCTCTACTTTTCCAGATTCCCTATTCCTTACCCTCGAGATAATGATGCGCCAATGACGTACTTTAGGCATATTGGGATTTACGCCTTTAGAAAGCAGGCATTAATCGATTTCCATAATTTACCAATGTTGCCGCTGGAAGCCACAGAAAAAATTGAAGCTATCCGGTTCCTGGAATACGGAAAAAAGATTAAAATGGTGGAAACCAATATGAGTACGATCGGGATCGATACTCCTGAAGATCTTGAAAAAGCAAGGAAACTAATGCAGGATTAGTTACTTACAGCCTGTTTGTAAGTTCTTAATGCTCTTTCCCGGGCTTCTTTATGGTCTACCATTGGCTCGGGATAATCATCAGTACCAAATTCCGGTACATACTTTTTGATGTACTTTCGTTCCTTATCGAATTTTTCGACCTGGGTAGTAGGATTAAAAATTCTGAAATATGGCGCTGCGTCAACTCCGCTGCCGGCTACCCATTGCCAGTTCCCCACGTTGGAAGACATTTCGTAATCCAACAATTTTTCAGCGAAATAAGCTTCTCCCCAGCGCCAGTCGATTAATAAATGCTTACATAAAAAACTGCCCACCAGCATTCTTACCCGGTTGTGCATAAATCCGACTGCATTCAGTTCACGCATTCCGGCATCAACAAGTGGATATCCGGTTTTTCCTTCTTTCCACAACTTAAATTCCTCTTTATTATTTCGCCAGTTGATGCGATCATATTTAGGTTTAAAAGATTCAGTTACTGTTTGTGGATTATAATCCAGAACCTGCATAAAGAATTCCCGCCAGATTAATTCCTGAAGAAATGTCTTATTTTTTTCAGCGTTAGCTTTTTTTACCATTTTGCGAATACTCACCGTTCCAAACCTGAGATGTGGTCCTAATCTCGATGTGCCATGTTCTGCCGGTATGTCGCGCGTATCCTCATACTCCTGTATAAGCGTGGGGGTAACATCATAATCTGGAAATTCCAATGAAGATTCCTTGAAACCAATATTGCTGAGTTCCAGATTTGGCAATTTTGTATTCTGAATAAGATTGTCAAGATAATTATTTGTATAATGAATCTTAAAATCCAGATTTTTGAACTTTTCCCTCCAGCTTTTCATATAAGGAGTATAAACCACATAAGGGCCGCCATCCTGCTTCGTGATTTCATCTTTCTCAAAAATCACCTGATCTTTAAAAGTTTCGAACTCAATATTTTTCTCTTCCAGGAAATTACCTATTTCTTTATCCCGTTCTTTTGCGTAAGGCTCATAATCATGATTGGTAAAGACCTTTACTATTGAAAACTCTTTAACCAATTTTTTAAAAATCTCAGAAGGTTTTCCATAATACATAGCCATTGAACTGCTATATTCCTCCTTCAAAACCTTTCGCATTTGCTGGAGGGTTTTGTAAATAAATGTTACCCTGGCGTCGTCCTCTGGAAGGCTATCTAAAATTTCAGTATCAAATATAAAAATTGGAAGAACCGGATGATCATCTTTTAAAGCTTCTAAAAAACCAACATTATCGTCAAGGCGTAAATCTCTTCGGAACCAGAAAACGTTTATTTTTTCACTCATTCAGGAAAGATTTAAGGTTGAAAGTCCACCATCTACGCCCATTACCTGTCCGGTAATCCAGCTGCTTTCGTCGCTAAGGAGAAAGGTAGCGAGATTTGCAATATCTGAAGCTTCTCCAACGCGTTTTAAAGGGTGGCGTTCATTCATCTTTTCCTTCTTTTTATCATTGTTCAGCAATTTTTCCGCAAGTCCGGTATCTGTAAGCGAAGGGGCAACAACATTTACACGTAACCCCGGCGCATATTCTGCAGCGAGGGATCGCGCAAAACCCTCAATAGCTCCTTTTGCGGCCGCCACGCTGGTATGAAAAGGCATTCCGACTTTTACGGCCACAGTACTAAAGAAAATAAGGCTGGCATTTTCAGCATTCTGCAATTTAGGCATAACTCCCTGTACTGTTTTCACTAACCCGAAAAAATTTAAATCCATCTCCTTTTTAAAATCTTCTAACCTGTGCATTTTGAAAGGTTTCAGATTAATACTTCCGGGACAGTATACAAGTCCGTCCATCTTTTCAGGTAATTCCAGGTCTTCAATATTGTCTTTAGTAACATCAAATTCCAGATGAGTAATGTCCAGTTCCTCCAGTTTACCGGGATTTCTTGAGGCCACCGTTACATTGTGCTCCTGGCTAAGCTTTTCGGCAATTTTATAACCGATTCCTGTAGAACCGCCTATAAGTAGGATTTCTTTTTTCATAGTTCGTTATTTTTTATTTTGAAGAAGGCTGCTCTTTCTCACTAATTTTTGTCTTAGGTTTGGTAGAATCCTCAAACTCTCCAAATAATTCAATAAGCTTTTTATGACGGTAGTCAAAAATTTCTTTCAGTTTTGGCTGCACCAGGAAAGGATGTGCCATGCTGCCAAGGAAGCCCATCGGGAGTTTGTAATCTACAATATCTTCCATCTCCACACCACCTTCAATTTCTTTTAAAAAATGTTTGTGGTGCCATAGTGCATAGGGGCCAAATCGTTGCTCGTCCACAAAATATTCTTTATCCCTAACATGAGTGATCTCTGTAACCCATTTTGTTTTTATTCCGGCAATGGGTGTTACTATATACTGTATTATCTGACCTTCGAACATGGGACGGTCCGCACCCGATAAAATGTCGAAGCTCATGTAATCTGGAGTGATTACTTTTAAATTGGCAGGGTCTGATAAGAATTCCCAGGCTTTATCTAAAGGAATGGGTAACCGCTGTTTACTTTTTAAGGTGTAAATTTTCATTGCTGAATTTTAACCAAAAATAAAGCTTATTGTGTTCAAAGTTTATTAATTAAAGTTAAACAAATTAAAAAGTTTCAGTTCTTAAGATTCTTTGATAATATTTTAAAAATTCAGAGCTTCTTCTGCTTATCTTTGGAAGACTACTTTACAAACTAAACAATTATGAAAAAAATCTTATTATTAATGGTCGTTTCTGCTATTAGCTTAAGTGGCAGAGCACAAATTCAGACCCCGCAGCCGAGTCCTTCAGCAAGAATTGAACAAAAGGTTGGCCTTACTGATGTTACACTAGAGTATTCCCGCCCCGGCGTTCGTGGACGTGATGTTTTTGGAGATCTTGTTCCTTATGGCAAAGTATGGCGTACCGGTGCGAACAATAACACAACAATTACCTTTAGTGATGATGTTGTAATTGATGCTAAAGCCCTTCCTGCCGGTACTTATGCAATTTACACTATCCCAAAACAGAACGAATGGGATGTTATGTTTTACAAGAATACTGAGAACTGGGGACTTCCTCAGGAATGGGATGAAAACCAGGTAGCACTCAAAACTACTGTTGAAGCTCAGAATATGCCTATTAAAATGGAAACTTTTACCATTATAATTGATGAACTTCAGAACGATTCTGCTACACTGAATTTTATCTGGGATGATACGGTTGCCATGCTTCAGTTTGAAGTTCCTACAGATGAAAAAGCAACTGCGAGTATAGATGAAGTAATGAGCGGTGAACCTGGTCCTAATGATTACTTTGCTGCTGCAACTTATTACCACGACCAGAATAAAGATCTGGACAAAGCTTATGATTGGATACAAAAGGCTACTGAAGGACAAGATCCTGCTTTTTGGGTTTTAAGAAGAAAATCTCTTATTGAGGCCGATATGGGTAAAAAAGATGCTGCTATTGAGTCAGCAAAGAAATCGTTAGCCGCTGCTGAAAAAGCCGGAAATGCCGACTATGCAAAAATGAATAAAGATTCCCTGAAAGAGTGGGGAGCAATGTAAAAGTTGCTTTTATAAAAAAGAAAGGCCATTTCTTAAAAGAATGGCCTTTTTTATTAGATGCGCTTTACAGGATCATAACACGATAATTGCCATTTAATAGACCAGGCTAATTTTCTTCCTCACTTCATCAAGAAGTCCAATAAGTTGAAGGCTTTTTTCAAAAGTCATTTGGTCGCTTTCTATTCTTCCCTGCTTCAGCATTTCCTGAACATGTGCTGCTTCAAAGTTATAGCCGTTTGCTGTGACATTAAAATCCTTAGTTTCTTCCCCTTCCTCTGTAGAAATGGTGACGCTTGTGGGCTCGTGGAACCTGGAATTTATCTTTATTTCAGCCTTTTCGCAGAAGAAAGTGGCTGTGGTGCCGGTTTCTCTACCCACGGTACTGTGTAGCTCAGCTTCAACACCATCTTTGTAGCTAAAAATCATTTCACATTCTTCATCAACCCCGGTAGTGGTCATTTTAGCTTTTGCCGAGATTCTTTCCGGAATTCCCAGTGCGCTTAGAGCAGTGAATATTGGATAAATGCCAATATCAAGAAGGCTTCCGCCGCCAAGACTTTTGTTGTAAAGCCGGTGTTCTTTATTAAAAGGAGAGTGAAAACCAAAATTTGCTTCAATTTTCTTCAGTTTTCCATATCTTTCTTTTTTCACCAGATCCATTACATATTGAAAATGTGGCAGAAACTGCGTCCACAATGCTTCCATTAAAAAGACCTTTTTCTCTCTGGCCATTGCTATCATTTCTTTTACCTGTTCCGTATCCATTGCAAATGGTTTTTCACACAAAACGGCCTTTTTATGTTCAAGGCAAAGGAGCGTATTGTCGAAATGGAAAACATGAGGTGTTGCAATATATACTACATCTACCTGTTCGTCTTTTAGCATTTCCTCGTAACTGGAGTATGCTTTTGTAGCATTAAATTCTTCAGCAAAGGCATCTGCTCTTTCTTTGGAACGGCTCGCAACGGCATAGAGTTCTGCTCCTTTAACATCTTTTAAACCTGTAGCAAATTTCTTAGCGATTTTTCCGGGGCCTAAAATTGCCCATTTCACGGTTTTTTCCTCCATTTTTAATTTTCTTCAGTTTTAATAAATCCTTCAATAATAAATGCCAAAAGCATAACTATAGCACATCCTAATAGATTCAGCCATAAATATGGAATTATGTCCAGCATAAAAATACCTATGATTATAATTTGGGTAAAAATAGCCGCTATAAAAGTGGCATTGCTTTTTACCTTTTTTACAAAAAATGCAAGTAGAAAAACGCCCAGCACATTTCCGTAGAAAATTGATCCAATAATATTTACAAGCTGGATTAGATTATCATAAAGGTCTGCAACAGAGGCAAAGCTTACAGCAATTACTCCCCACATCAACGTGAACCATTTGGAAGCTTTTACAAAATGTCCGTCTTCTTTATCTTTTTTAACGCCTCTCTTATAAATATCTATTGCGGTGGTAGAGGCCAGGGCGTTAAGTTCTGAAGCTGTGGAAGACATGGCTGCACTTAAGATCACCGCCAGGAGGAGTCCCACAAGGCCTCTGGGTAAATTGTTCAGGATAAAATGTATGAAAATGTAATCTTTATCGTTGCTTTCGGCATCTTTATCTGAAGCATCAATAAAAACTTTCGCCTTTTCCCTTAGTTGCTGTTCTTCTGTATTAAATTTCCTTAGTTGCTGATGAAACTGCTGTTTTTCTTCGGAAGTCTGCTCAACAGCCTCTGAGTAACTAAAGGTCAGTTGCTGCTTTTTTTCCTGAATTTCCTGATGTTCCATCATCAGGTCTTCATACTGATTAGAATAATCAGATTCCAAAACAGTTTGTGTAGCTGCCGGATTAAAGTTTAACGGAGTTTCATTAAACTGATAAAAGACAAAAACCATCACGCCCACCAGTAAAATGAAGAATTGCAGCGGCACTTTCAACAGTCCGTTAAAGATCATTCCCATCTGACTTTCCCTCACAGATCGGCCTGTTAAATAGCGCTGTACCTGGCTTTGATCTGTCCCAAAATACGAAAGTGCTAAAAAAGATCCGCCAATCAATCCGCTCCAAAAGGTATATCGATTTTCCAGATCAAAAGAAAAATCCAGGATTTCCATTTTTCCGCTCGATCCCGCAATTTCTATGGCAGAGTTAAAATCTATATTTTCAGGTAGATACGAAAGAATAATAAAAAAAGTAGAAATCATCCCGGTTAGGATCACCGCCATTTGCTGTTTATGAGTAACGTTTACAGCTTTAGTTCCCCCCGAAACGGTATAAACAGTAACCAGAGCTCCTATAAGTAATATTAATCCGTTTAAATTCCAGCCCAGAACAGCCGAAAGTATAATGGCCGGTGCGTAAATGGTAAGTCCGGCGGCGAGTCCCCGCTGAATAAGAAAAAGGATGGCTGTGAGAGTCCTCGTCTTTCTGTCGAAGCGGGATTCGAGATATTCATAAGCCGTATAAACTTTTAATTTGTGGTAAATAGGGATAAATACCATACAAATAATTACCATGGCAATGGGAAGGCCAAAATAAAACTGAACAAAACCCATCCCGTCATGGAAAGCCTGGCCTGGAGTGGAGAGAAAGGTAATGGCACTTGCCTGTGTAGCCATAACCGAAAGCCCAATTGTCCACCACTGCGCATCGTTACCACCTCTTATGTAATCCTGCACATTTTTACTTCCACGGGATTTATAAACGCCGTACCAAACAATAGAAGTGATAGTAATTATGAGGACAAACCAGTCTATTAATTCCATTGACCGAAATAATTCATTATGAAGTAAAAAAGAAGAATATAGATCACGTTTGCCACCAAAACCACCGTGTAGCTTTTCTTCCAGGTATATTTTTCAGGCTTTTCCATTACTTACCTATTGAAATCATATTTGCAAAAAGCTTGTATGCACCGGGAACACCGGCAGGAAATTGTCTAAAAAAGCTAATTCCTGTGTAAATATAATAACCTTCACCATACTTTGCGACCAGTAAACTTCCATCTCTGGGCAATTCTTCTTTGTCGTTCATAGAAAGTACAGGAGTAAATTCCGGAGCCCATTTGTTAGGAAAATAAAGTCCGCGTTCCTGTACCCAGTTCTCAAAATCTGCTTTGGTAATTTTGTTTGGCGAATTAAGTAGGGGATGATCGGCAGCGAGAAATCTTACTTCGGCATTTTCATCGGTAACCCTGTCCCTGGAAAGTTCAAGGTTGTATGGGGCGAGATTATCACTCTTCAAATCTCTATTTGTGTTGTACTGCACAATTAAATTACCACCATTTTTTACATAATTAAGAAGTATTGGCTGCTTGTATTTTAGCTCTTCAACCACGTTGTATGCCCTTATTCCAATAACAACAGCATCAAACCTTTTTAAAGAAGCTTCAGAAATATCGACAGGGGAGATGCGGGTCACTTTATAACCAATTTGCTCCAGGCTTTCAGGCACCACATCTCCGGCTCCTTCAATATAGCCAATTTGCTGTCCTTTTTTATTAATATCCAGCTTTGCTAATTTTAATTCTGAAGGTAAAACTAAAGTTTGGTAAGGGATATGTTGGTATTCTATATGAACATTTTTTACTGAATAAACCTCATTTTTGACTTTCGCCTTCGGAATAATATAAGTCTCACTTTGGTCTGCAGGAGGAGTAATACTGAAGTTTAAAGTAACAGAACCACCCTTTTGAGGAATGCTGAAGTTCCTCGACTCTGGTTTTATCTTCCAGTTTTCTCCGGAATCAAGTACTAATGTTCCCTGAACACTGTCTTTACCTGATGTTATCCTGGCCGATATTTGCCTTTTTTGATCACTATCAAAAATCATTACATTTTCATCAAAAGCAACAGAAACCGGCGGAACAATTTCAAAAGAGCGATAGGTTTCTCCAAAAACGTTATCGTTGTATTTATAAACCACTTCTTTTTGGAAAGGAATCTCGACTCCGTTAAAATCCAGATAAAACACGGCTTTGGTGTGCGCTGGAGTTTCAGGAAGACCTATTAATTCCCTGTTTCCGACCTTGTACATTCCTGTAGTTCCTTCTTCATTTAGCCAATAGGGTGAAGTGACTTCACTGCTTTTGGGAATATGTAAGATTAATTCTTCACTCCAGCCTGTGTTGTTTTTTAGGGTAACATCGGGTTCAATAGAAGAATTGTTTGGTGATATTTCTACTTTTCGAAGATCAATGGCATAATCACTTCTGTTAATAGCTTCAAACCGCACATTAACTTCTTCTGAAGGTGTTGCCGTGGCATTTTCTGCAACAGCTTCAAGATAAAGCCCTGCAGAAGCAGCTATAATATTTTTTATTTCTTTAGATTTTATTTCTCTCCAATATTCGTTGTCCAGTTCTTTGACAAGCTGGTAGGCAGCTACCAATTTGGGAAGACTGGCTGCAGGATTGGTGAAATCAAAATTTTCTTCAACTTCACTTAGAATTTTACCAATTTCAGCACCGCCTTCTATGCGGCTCCAGGAAGTATTAATACCTTCGAAGATATCTTCTTTTCCTTCAGACATTGTGCCTTTAATCAGTTCCAGGTATTCTTCCTGAGTACCACGGCTACCGGTGCTTCCGAATCCCTGCGAACGATGCTGACTGCGGCTTAAAGCTGCAATTTCCGGATTGGAAAGTCCCTTCAGTGGAAAATATACGCCGGTGTCAAACTGTAAAAAATTCTGTTTATTGGCTTCTTCAAAAGCTTCCTCGCTTCCGTAGAACCAGGGAGAAGTATTAAAAAACAACTTTTCTGGTTGATGAGTTTCAGTAAATTCTAATTGATCGGGAAAAGCACTTTTATTATTAGCAAGTTCAAAAGCTTCTACGCTTAAAATTGCTGAAGAGGTATGGTGGCCATGAGTACTGCCGGGAGTGCGGTGATCAAAGCGATTAATGATAACATCTGGCTTAAATTTGCGGATAATCCAAACAACATCGCTAAGTACTTCATCTCTGTTCCAGACTTCCAGGGTCTCATCGGCGGTTTTTGAATAACCAAAATCATTTGCACGGGTGAAAAATTGTTGTCCCCCATCAATCCTTCTGGCGGCAAGTAATTCCTGAGTTCTGATAACACCCAGTTCTTCCCTAATTTGTGGCCCAATTAAATTTTGACCGCCATCGCCCCTTGTAAGGGAAAGGTAAGCCGTCCTGGCGTTCTTTTCATTAGAAAAATAAGAAATCAGACGGGTGTTTTCATCGTCAGGATGCGCAGCCACGTATAAAACAGAACCTAGAAAATTAAGCTTTTCAATCTGATGGTAAATTTCGGAAGCACTAAGTTTTGTTGGTGCCTGTGCCTGAAGAGTTGAATATAGAAAGAATAGTACCAGGAGAGATAAAACTTTACGCATTCCCACATGTTTTTTAAAGGTAGTAGCATCAAATATAACACTTTGAAGACTCTTCTACCGCGTTTCTCCAGGTTTAACTTTTACAGCGCATCTTTACCTTCATCAAGTCGGGCGTTTTTTTCTACCAGTGACACAGCTTTCTGAAGGATGAGGTTATTTGGATAGGTAATTAATTCTCCATCTAAAGTTCTGAGGTGTAAATGGAAAGCCTTTATATCCTCAATAATAGCTTCAATAGGTAAGTCTTTGTCATGGATCTTTATTTTGTCCCCAATTTTATACGGAAAAGAAAAAAACATAATTACTCCAGAGGTAATATTGCTCAGGATGGACCATATTGCAAAAAGGGCAACACCCAGTATTGCGAAAACGGAAGAAAATATTAGCGAAAATTCTGCCCAGCCGACGCCCCAGGCAATTGACAAAAGAAAAACAGCGAGTATAAAGATGAGGATATTAATGTATTTAAACATTAACCTGGTTCGTGTGATATTAATTTCAGCACGTTCGCCGACCCTTTTAGCAGCTTGTTTAAGAAAAAATTGAAGAATTAGCAGCGCCAAAAATATTGCTCCGCTGTAAAAAACTTCTATTGGAATTAAGCTTATTAATCTATCCATTAATGAACGCTGATTTTCTGCAAATATAATTCTTGTGCATTTAAATTCTGGTTAAAAAGAAAAAGCAATTATCATGATTATGCTATTTCAGGATTTCGTTGAAATGCTAAGAATTTCCAAATTCCTTTAATTTTTGGTAAACAAGATGCGTGGGTAATCCAACCACGTTTACGTAACTTCCCTCAATATTAGTGATCCCAATAAGCCCTATCCATTCCTGGATAGCATAACCACCTGCTTTATCAAAAGGTTTATATTGGCGTACGTAATACTCTATTTCCTCGGGAGTTAATGTTTTGAATTGAACCTTTGTGATACAATTTAATGTTTCCTGTTTTTGAGCCGTTGTAAAACATACTGAAGTGATTACCTGGTGCTCTTTTCCAGAAAGGGAAGTTAACATGGCAACGGCTTCTTCAGCATCTGCAGGTTTTCCCATAGCCACACCTTCATTAGATACAATCGTATCGCTGGTGATAAGGATTTGATTTGGTTCTAAATCGCCAAAAGCTTCGGCTTTAAGTTCCGCAAGAAAATCTGTTATCTCTTCATTTTCCAAATGATCTGGGAATACTTCCTTTACCGGTCGCACGTCTACAGTAAACGGAATTTCCATTTCCTTAAAAAATTTTTGCCTTCTCGGAGAGCCCGAAGCAAGAATAATTTCTTTGTTCTTTAAATAATTTTTCAGCATAATCTAAAGTATGAATTTGTGTAGGCCCAGCGAAATCAATCCAAAGAAAAGGATCAATTTCAGAATAATGCTTAATTGAGTAAACTGCTTCTTTTTTTTTGCTTCAGGTATTTTTACCATTACGTAAAGAAGCGGAGCAAGGATAAAAAGTAGTACATAAATCGTAGCGTAGGTGTTCTCAAAAAGGTAGTTGTAGAGATAGTAAACAATTGCGGCCACCGGAATTAATGCTACCCCTAAAATTACTTTATTGGTGCGGGCAGTGCCCAGTTGTATAGGTAAGGTCTTCATCCCGGCATTATAATCTCCTTTTATATCCTCCTGATCTTTTACCATTTCCCTTAACAGGTTAATTAAAAAAGCAAAGAGGGCGTAGTCCAGCAGGATTGAGAAAAGCAAGGCCTGTGTTGGCTGATTTTGATTGTTTATAGCAGGTAAAAGATCATATAGCCCCACAATAACCACCACTCCTGCAATGGTGCAGCTAACAATAATATTTCCAACTACTGTCATTTGTTTAAGATAAGTCGCGTAGAAATACAAAATTGCGGAAGCAAAAATCCACAAGGCGGAAAAAGCCGGCCATCCAACGATATTTGACAGATAAAATCCAATACCCACGCCAATTACATTAAGAATTATAAATAGTGTAGTGCCGGTTGTCTCGGAGATATGAGGGCCGATAATTGTATCCTCTCCTCTGTTGATTTTGTCGGTCTCTACATCATAAACATCATTAATTATGTAACCGCCGGCTGCAAGGGAAACAGTGGCCAGGGCAAGGAGGGAGCAGCCAAAAAGACTCAGAGTGATGTCTGCTCCAAAAGCTTCAAAAAGGCCATATTTGATTAAGAATTGTGTAAAAGCTATAAAAAGCAGGTTTTTATAACGGATTAGCTTTAAATATTTATACATAAATACACCTAGTTGGAAACAAATTTCAGCCCGATAATGGACATAATTAGTGTGCTGAGGAAAAATATTCTCCAGAAATGAGCCGGTTCTTTAAAAATTAATATTCCGAGTAAAGCGGTGCCGGCGGCCCCGATTCCTGTCCATACGGCATAAGCAGTTCCAATGGGTAATGTCTGGGTGGCTTTGTAAAGCAGCAGCATACTTGTTGTAAGGCAAAACAGGAATCCTGCTAACCAGAAAGTGCTGGTACTGCCGGTGCTGAATTTTGCTTTTCCTAAACAAAAAGCAAATCCCACTTCAAAGAGTCCGGCGATAATCAATAGAAGCCAGTTCATTCCCTTTCCATCCATTTGCCCTGGACTTTCAGGACTTGTTCAATAACATCGCGAACGCAACCTTTTCCGCCTTTTTTATGGGAAACATATTTAGATATTTCTTTAACTTCGGCTACAGCGTCCTGCGGGCAGCATGGCAGTCCTACAAGCTTCATGGGGTAATAATCGGGAATATCATCTCCCATGTAGAGAACTTCATCGGGATTAATGTCATAAATGTCGAAGAATTCATCCATTTGCTCCACTTTGTCAGAAATTCCCAGGTAAATATCATTTATTCCCAGATCCCTAAGACGCATCCTGACCCCTTCATTTTTTCCGCCGGAAATAATACACACCGTATAACCTGCATTTTTTGCCAGTTTCAGGGCGTAACCATCTTTAATGTTCATTGTGCGTAACAATTCCCCGGCAGTGCTTACCTGTACAGAGCCATCTGTAAGGACACCGTCCACATCAAAAACAAAAGTAGTAATCTGGTTTAGGTATTCTTTATAATTTTTTTCCATGTAAGTTATAAATCGATGCTGTTAGCAGTTCGTAAATATTTTTCTGGTTTTCGGTAAGCAACTCAAGATGACCTTCAATTGTTCCGCGGTCATTGCGAATTGCCGGTCCTGTTTGAGCCTCTGCAGGAGATAATTCTTCAATTTTTGCAGCGGTTTCTTTTATTAATGGTTTCAGAAGTTCAAAAGAGAGGTCATGTTTTTGGCAAATATCGGCCCCAATGGTGTAAAGGTGGTTGGTAAAATTACAAACAAATACTGCGGAAGCGTGTAAGGCCTTTCTTTGTCCAGAATCGGTCTCAAAAAGTTTTTTTGAAATGCCGGCAGCCAGTTCTTTCGTCTTCTGAAGATTATTATCTGAATTCGCTTCCAAGCACATTGGGATTTGAGTAAAATCTACAGATTTTTTCGCTGAAAATGTTTGCAAAGGATAAAAAACCCCGTGATTCCTGAATTTTGAAAGCGCATCCATTCCTATTCCGCCTGATGTATGCAAATATAGCGCACCAAAGTCAGGTACGATATTTGCCATTTCAAGAATAGCATCATCTTTTAAGGCAAAAATATAAATATGAGCTTCTTTTAATTCTGAAATAGCAGTAGTGGTAGAGGTTTCAGAGAAACTAATTAATCTTTCAGGCTTATGATTGTAAACCTGAATCACTTCAATATTTTCAGATTTTTGAAAGGCCTTGTAGAGATGTGTGGCTACATTTCCGGCGCCTAAAATTACCACTTGAATCATTCGGCTAAATTACCAAAAAAATTACGGTTGTAAAATTAACATTTATGGAAGGAGATTGAAGGTTGGAAGTCTTACAAAACCGTTAAAATTTCTTAAATTTGCACCCGATTTAAAGTACAACTTTTTATGCAGAATAAGATAGCTTCTGTCATTTTTTCTACCCGTATAATGGCAGTTTTATTTATTGTTTTTGCCATTTCCATGGCGTTGGGAACTTTTATTGAGAACTGGTACAGTATTGAAACCGCGAGGGTTCTTATTTACAATGCATGGTGGTTTGAGGGGATAATGGTCTTCTTCGTGATTAATTTTATCGGCAATATTAAGAGATATCAGCTTCTAAAAAAGGAAAAATGGTCAACATTGGTTTTGCACCTTTCCTTTATTCTCATCCTTATTGGAGCCTTTGTTACACGTTATATAAGTTACGAAGGGATAATGCCTATACGTGAGGGGGAGACGACCAATAAATTTCTCACCCAGGAAACCTATTTTACATTTTTTCTTGATGGTGAAATAGACGGTGAACCACGCAGAAGGATACTTCAGGAAGAGGTATTATTAGCCCCTGAAACAGAGAATGATTATGAATTAAATACAGATTACAACGGGCAACCTGTAACTTTTGAAGTCACTAATTTTATTCATGGTGCTGAAGAAACACTGGTACCAACAGAAGATGGAGAGCGATACCTGAAAATTGTAGAATCTGGTGGTGGGCAAAGACACGATCATTACCTTCAGGAAGGGCAGGTGAGCAACATCCACAATACGCTCTTTACGCTGAATAATCCTACGGGAGGAGCTATAAATATTCAGTTAAATGAAGATGGCTCGTACACTATAGATTCTCCATTCGAAGGGGACTACATGAGAATGGCAGACCAGGCGAGGGGAACCTTGGTAGCAGATTCTACACAAAATCTCATGCTGCGTTCGCTTTATAATATAGGAACGATGCAATTTGTAATTCCCGAGCCTGTGGTAAGGGGAGAATATGACATTGTACCAACAGCAGAGAAAACGAGGGATCAGCCAGACGGGGTTACTTTAAAAGTGAGTTCTCAGGGCGAATCACACACGGTAACGCTCCTTGGCGGAAAAGGAATTCCCACCGAGCCTGAAAAAATTGATCTTGCCGGACTCGAAATTTTCCTTAATTACGGCTCTATAGAAAAAGAACTTCCTTTTGCTCTTAAACTGGATGATTTTATTGCTGAAAAATATCCCGGAACAGAAAATAGCTATTCTTCTTTTCAAAGTAATGTTGAAGTAGTCGATGAGGAAGAAGAAAATTTTGATTATCAAATTTATATGAACCATATCCTTGATTACGAAGGTTATCGCTTTTTCCAGTCCAGTTTTGATCCCGATGAAAAAGGGACAGTTCTGTCTGTAAATCACGATTACTGGGGAACCTGGATCACTTATATTGGTTATTTTCTTCTCTATCTTGGCTTAATGTGGATCTTGTTTGATAAAGGCTCCCGTTTTGGACAACTTAAACAAAGACTCGATAAGATAAAACTGAAGAAAGAGAAGCTCACTACTATAGCTATTTTACTTTTTGCGACCAGTTTTAGCGGATTCGCACAAGAAACGCAGACAGATCATGAACATATTGAAAATACGCGCAGGCAAATAGATTCTCTAATTGTTGAAAATGCAGTAAAAGAAGACCATGCTGCTGAATTTGGACGACTGGTGATTCAGGATGCAGGTGGACGTATGAAACCGGCCAATACCTATTCTTCGGAATTGTTAAGAAAACTCAGTAAGAAGGATAGTTATAATGGATTAAGTTCAGATCAGGTTTTGGTTTCCATGACAGAGAACCCAATGGTTTGGTATAATGTGCCGCTTATTTTTGTGGAAAAGAAAAATGACAGCCTTCATAATATCCTGGATGTGGAAGAAGGGAAAAAATACCTTGCCCTTACAGACTTTTTTGACAGCAGCGGGAATTACAAGTTATCGTCATATTTGGAAGGAGCTTACCAGGCGGCAGTTCCGAATAAATTTCAGAAGGATTATATAGAAACAGATAAAAAAGTAAATCTGCTTTATCAGGCTTTGCAGGGAGAAGTACTTAAAATATTTCCGGTTCCAAATCACGAGAATAATAAGTGGGTCTCCTATCCTGAAGTGGAAGAAGCAGCTTTTAAAGGCATGGATTCCGTTTATGCAAAGCAGATTTTGCCGCTATACATGAATGCGCTGCAGGATGCGAGGGAAACCGGAAATTACGAGAGAGCGGACCAGTTCCTTGGTAGCATTAAAAGTTTTCAGAAAAAATTTGGTTCTGAAGTTATGCCTTCAGAAGATAAAGTTGAGGCTGAGATCACCTATAATAAATACGATATTTTCAGAAATCTGTTCTGGATGTATATGGTTGCGGGTTTACTAATGCTCGTTTTTGTTATTGCCCAAATACTTAAAGACAATAAATTTATGCGTGGTCTTATAAAGGGCAGCGTTGTTGTTGTTATAATCTTATTTGCTCTTCATACCCTTGGCCTGGCTGCAAGGTGGTATATATCCGGACATGCGCCCTGGAGTGATGCCTACGAATCGATGATCTATGTTGCCTGGGCAACAATGTTTTTTGGTCTTGCATTCGGAAGAAAAAGTAACCTTACCATTGCATCTACGGCGTTTGTTACTTCTATGATCCTCATGATCGCACATTGGAATTGGATGGATCCTTCTATTGCAAACCTGCAACCGGTGCTTAATTCTTATTGGTTGATGATTCACGTTTCGGTAATTGTAGGGAGCTATGGCCCTTTCACGCTGGGAATGATTCTGGGTGTGGTTTCATTGCTTTTAATGATTCTTACTACTTCTGAAAACAAAAAGAGAATGGAACTGAACATCAGGGAAATTACTATTATAACTGAACTGGCTTTGACCGTAGGTCTTGTAATGTTAACAATAGGAAACTTCTTAGGTGGACAATGGGCTAATGAGAGCTGGGGTCGCTACTGGGGCTGGGATCCAAAAGAAACCTGGGCGCTGATTAGTATTATGGTTTACGCTTTTGTAATTCATATGCGAATGGTACCAGGACTTAGAGGCAGGTGGTTCTTTAATTTGATGGCAATAGTCGCTTTTTCAAGCATAATGATGACTTATTTCGGCGTTAACTTTTACCTTAGCGGGTTGCATTCCTATGCCAGTGGGGATAAGGTAATTACACCAACTTTTATCTATTACACGATTGCGGCGGTCTCCGTTTTGGGAGCAGTTTCTTACTGGAAGTATCAGAAGTACTACGCGAAGAAATCCCCGGCAAAAAAGGAAGAGGACAGAATGTAGAACTCTACTACACTGACACTCCGGAAGGGGTAATATTTAATTTGAGGGTAATCGGATTTGAAACATTCTGATTATCCTCAAAATTGAAGTGAAATGGAAGCGATATTTATAAATACAAAATAGGGTTGGGTTAGATGAGAGCTTAAATTATATGTTCCAACTGGCTTGAGAAATGGTCAATTTTCAGTAGAACTTATATTTTCTCCTTCAGCTTCCCCATTGCCCAATGTATACTTTTTAGTAAACTGGAGCATGTAAGTAATTGCCTTTCTTGATTTATTTAAACTGCCTGCAGCTCGTAATTTTCGCATAAGTGGGGCACCATCCACTTCGCCTATCATATCGGGAACAATATCAGATAGACTATCGATTCGTGCTTCAATATCTGCTGCTATTTCATCTTCTATTTCTGCAGGAATTTCTACACCAGTTTGTACCAGACTGTCATAAACAAATACAGTATTGTAAATTTCAAAACAATGATTTGAAAAGTCATCGATACTTTTAACTTTACTAGGCTTGCCGGGGGGCGTTATCCGTTCTTGATTCTGGGCCCCGGTTTCTGTCGTACTCAAGAATATTCCAAAGCTGATAAAGCAGGTAAAAATTTTTAAACTCGATTTCATAATTAGAGATTTTTAGTTAATATTTTTTGGCTTTATTTAATTTTGAGTCTTTACTCATTTGTCTCTATTCAAATGAAATAGCTCTTTCAATTTTGTACTGCTAACACTTTTCTTGGCTTCAGTATTTTTTATTTCTCTTTTTAGTGAAGTTGTCTTAATTTCCTTTTTTGACTCATTCTTAATAACCTGAAAAACTATGGGCAAAGAATAGAGTACACCAACCGGTCGACCTCTCTGCTTACCAGGAATCATCTTTGGGAGCAGTTTAACCACACGTTCTGCTTCCGCTCCCAATGCAGGATGTGGAGCACGCGACTTAATATCAGCAATGTTTCCGTTATGGTCTATTCTAAATTGAACGAAAACCCTGTTTATACCACTTAGCTCCAGATCGTTTCCTAATCTTGTGTTGAAATTCTGATTCATGAATTCACTAATCTTTTGAGATGTACATTTCTTTTTAGCTGCATTATTTATTTCATTGTCGCAACCGGGAAATATGGGTACATTTTCAATTACAGCAAAAGGCACGTCCATAGGTACTTCTTGATTGTTTGCTGTTGTAGTAAATTGCTGGCTTTTAGCTTTAGCTGGTACCAATTTGGGCATAGCCTTAGTCATATAACCATTTTTAGCATAGGTATTTACTATTTTTCTGCTTGCCGGCCTGCAAGTGCTGGGGAAATCAAAAAAGTAGAGACAATATGGAAACCCATTGCTGTTAAATGTTACAGTGACTGAACCTTTCTTTTTCCCACTAAAGCCTGTAAATAAATATTCGGCTGTGAGTTTACCGGGACGTCCCTTACTGTCATAGGTCACAATTTGCACCTGGTCAACACTTCCTTTATGAAAAGTATTAAAATTCCATTGCCGGGAATTTTCATAAACAAGATCTTCCACCAATAGCTTTACATCCTGGTTTATGGCAACTTCAGTTTTCTCTTCTTTTCTTTTGGCAATCATGCTTTCTATGCGCATAGGTTGCAGGTCATGAGCAAATAATCTGAGGTTTTCCTGAAACCTTTTGAGACCCGGGCTATCACAACCATTCATCCTTACAAGGGCTGCCATATCCATGTGCAGAGATTTCATTTCTCCCGTCATTTTGACTGAAGCACCTATCACATCGGCATTTTGTGCCATAGATAAAACGTTGCCTAAGAGAAATTGCTCTAAAGTCTGCAGGGCAGTATACATTTTGGGAGCAGCAAAATAACCTGTCCCTACGGTTCTCCAGCTAACACAATTTCTTCTTATAGTTATTCCGTATCCGTTTTTTACAATTTCCTCAGAACTACATTCACGTTTAGTTAATTCAATTTTGTTGGGCGGAAGGCTACTGTCACAGTTTTTAGCATATTCTGTGACATAAGCGTTAAATAAAAAATTAAAAAACAATTCATCTCTTTTAAATGGAACATCTTCAAAATTTCCCATAAAGATGTCTGTTAGTTCAATTTCGAAATTGAGACCATTAGCTGAAAAATCTGGTATACTCTCATTAAATCCTAAATTTTTGTTTAGACCCTGAAGTTCTTTAGCTTGTTCACCCGAGAGTAAGATTGAGTCCCTCATCATAAAGCTAAAGGGATCCAACTCATTTACAAATGCCCACGCTGTCTCTGAAACAGCTATTAATAATAATAACAGGATCAATCTTTTCATGGTTAATAATTATCCTAATAGTTTGTATTTAAGTATACTGGCAAAATATTTTTTAAGGTGTAGTTATGATGAAAAGTTTTGTATATTTAATTATCCCCTTAGAAATCACTAAGTTAGTTATAAATAACCTGGTGCCCCCTTATAAATATGTAAGCGTTTACCTTAACTGAATTTTCGTGATCTAGAATGGATTAAGCGTGAAAATTTAATTGTTTTTGCATACGCTTGTAATCCCGGTATTTATGATAAGAGCATTAATTATACTACTAATTCTAGGATCATATTCCGGGGAGATTAATGTTCAAAAATCACCTCTTGTTCCTATTAATTCCCTTTTGAAAAATAAACACCTGAAAACTGAAAGTAAATTCAAATTACTTATACAGGCCAGTAAAATTTCCTCTTATCCAAATCCTGAAGATGGTTTGAACTACTCCAGGGAAGCCCTGGAAATGGGAAATTTATTAAATAATGATGCTCTTATTGTTAAAGCTGTACTTTGGGAAACTCCTAATAATTATTACCAACAGCATATACTTAAATATCATAATATTTACCATAAAGAGCCTGAAGTGACACTACGACAAGTAAGAGAGGCATTGACCATGGCTATAATTATTAATTCAATACAAGAAAAAAATATGGCTTTGCACGTACTTAGCAAAATCTATGAGAAAATTGGAGATCTACCCTCTTTACAGCCCTATAAAGAACATATTGTATTTCAGTATTTATTAATAAAAAATGAAAAGAGAGCTGAAACTGTTCGCAAAAAAATGGAATTTAAAATGGAAAATCCAGAACGTAAAGCAAATGGCGAATTAACTTTCCAAAATAAAGTTCTCTATATCGCGGTAGGTAGTTTATTATTCCTAATTCTTTGCGCTACTTTTGGTTACCATCAATACAAGAAACAACGGGATGCTCAGGAATACGGCAAAATTGCAGAGTCCGAAGCTCGCGTAGCAGATATGGAATTGAAGGCGCTTCGCGCTCAGATGAACCCGCACTTTATATTTAATTCCCTTAATGCAATTCGCTATTACATAGCTGAAAAGGATATTGAAACTGCAGATGATTACCTGGTGACTTTTGCCAACCTCACACGTTCAATATTGGAAAATTCCGAGAAAAAATATATTCCTTTAGCAGAAGAAATTAGAATACTTAAACTTTATATTGAAGTTGAAATGCTGCGGATGCCTGAGCGCTTTAGCTATTCAATTATTGTTAGTGATAATATTAATCAGGAAAAAACGCTCATTCCGCCTATGCTTATACAACCTTTAGTGGAAAATAGTATCTGGCACGGATTTGCTAAAAATGAAAAGGGTTTACTGAAATTAAAAATATCTAAAAAAAAGGAAGCTCTACACATCATTATAGACGATAATGGGATGGGAAGAAAAAATTCTGAACATCAGGTTAGAACCCATAATTCCATGGGTTTACGACTTACAGAAAACCGTCTCCAAATCCTTAATAATTCCAATCATAAATCAGGACCATGTAGTTTAAAAATTACAGACAAGAAGAAAGGAACGTTGATCGACCTTAAACTTCCTTTGAAAATGATCTAAAAATTTTCTCTATGAAAAGAGCCATTTTAGTTGATGATGAAAAGCACTGTATAAAGGTCTTAAAAATTCTTCTTGCAGATTTTGAAGATATTAAAATTTGTGCAACAGCTTCTACGGTAGTTGAAGCTTATGATGCTATACATACCTACCAGCCGGACATTGTCTTCCTTGATATTCAGCTTGAAGAAGAAAATAGTTTTGACCTCCTGGATAAGCTTAGCGAATTTTACTTTCATATTATCTTTACTACAGCCTATAACGACTATGCTGTTAAAGCTTTTCGCTACAGCGCTATAGATTATTTATTAAAACCGATAGACCGGCAGCAATTAAAAAATGCTATAGCCAGAACTAACGAGTTAAATAAATATCACAATTTATCCCAGCAACTGGAGGCTTTAAAAACAAATATTAATATTATGAATCCAGATCTCCATAAAATTGCTGTCCCTACTGCAGATGGGCTCTTGCTTATTGAGATCGACAATATTATTAAATGCGAAGCTCATTCCAATTACACTGATATTTTTCTTTGCGATGGAAAAAAAATAACAATGACTAAGACTCTCAAGCAAGTGGAAGAATTACTTAAAAAAAGAAATTTTTTTAGAGTTCATCAGTCCTATCTCGTAAATTTAAAATATGTTTACCGCTATTATAAAGGCAAAGGCGGATATGTAGAACTTGAAAATGGTTCAACAGTAAATGTTGCTGTTAGAAAAAAAGAGGAGCTCATTAAAATTTTAACTCAGCAATGAATGATGGCAGGAAACCTTATTTGCTGAAAGAGGTACAATCGATATTATAATCTATTATTCCAATACTATATGACAACTAATCCCCCGGTAATACCGAAAAGTGTCATTTTCAGGCATGCTTCAAAAGGAAAAAGCCACGAACGCCTTTCACTTTCGTGGCTAATTTTATGTTTATAGATTATATTATTTCAGATTTCCAACCATGTCTTTTGGTTTTACCCATTCATCAAATTCTTCAGCTGTTAAATGGCCAAGGTTAACGGCTTCTTCTTTTAAAGTAGTACCGTTTTTGTGGGCAGTATTTGCAATTTCAGCAGCTTTGTAGTATCCAATTTTGGTGTTTAAAGCTGTAACCAGCATTAGGGAATTATTCAAATGCTCCTGAATTCTGCTTGTATTTGCTTCAATTCCTCTGGCGCAATGTTCTTCAAAAGATTGGCAGGCGTCGCCTAGAAGTTCTGCACTTTGCAGAAGGTTAGCAGCCATTACAGGTTTAAAAACATTTAGTTCAAACTGTCCCTGCATACCGCCAACGCTCATGCTTACATCGTTTCCTATCACCTGGGCACAGACCATGGTTAGAGCCTCACATTGTGTAGGATTAACTTTTCCGGGCATAATAGAGGATCCCGGTTCGTTAGCCGGAATGTTAATTTCCCCAATTCCGCTTCGTGGTCCGGAAGCCAGCATCCTAATGTCATTACCAATTTTATTCAAAGAAACAGCGATCTGTTTTAATGCGCCATGTGTTTCCACAAGAGCATCATGAGCAGCCAGGGCTTCGAATTTGTTTGCTGCAGAAGTAAATGGAAGTTCGGTGAATTTAGCAATGAATTCCGCTACTCGCTTAGAATATCCTTTTGGGGTATTAAGTCCTGTTCCAACTGCTGTACCACCTAATGCGAGTTCTGCTAAATGTGGCAGCGTATTTTCGAGAGCTTTAATGCCGTAATCCAGTTGAGCAACATAGCCGCTAAATTCCTGTCCAAGAGTTAGGGGAGTGGCGTCCATAAAATGAGTACGCCCTATTTTTACTACTTCCTTAAATTCATCGGACTTTTTCTTTAAGGTTTCCCGAAGCTTTCTTAGTCCCGGAAGTGTCGTTTTGGAAATTTTTTGGTAAGCGGCGATATGCATTCCTGTAGGAAAAGTGTCATTTGAAGACTGGGATTTATTCACCTCGTCGTTTGGTTGCAAAGTTTTTTCACCTTCGCCAATTCTTTTACCGGCGAGCTGGTGTGCCCTGTTTGCAATAACCTCGTTTACATTCATGTTACTCTGGGTGCCGCTTCCGGTTTGCCAAATTACCAGGGGGAATTGATCATCGTGTTTTCCTGCCAGGATTTCATCACATACTTGTGCTATATAGTCTCTTTTTTCTACCGGTAAGGCGCCAAGTTCACAATTGGTATATGCTGCAGCTTTTTTAAGGTAGGCAAAGCCGTAGATTATTTCCAGAGGCATACTGCCAGAAGGGCCAATTTTAAAATTATTTCTGGAACGTTCGGTTTGAGCTCCCCATAACTTATCTGAAGGGACCTTTACCTCCCCCATGGTATCCTTTTCTATTCTATAATCCATAATGTTGTTATTTATTGCCTTACAAATTTACATTTTCACTGCTTCTTTCCGCTTAAAAAAGGATTAAATTTGGTTAACCAGGTGAGGCAATAAATTTTAACATTATCGACCTTAAAAACATATATTGATTTAAAAAATTAATTTTTATTTGTGATAAGCCATTGAGAGTTTATATCTTTGACAAGATTCAAAATTTAGAATTATGTTCGAATTCGATCAGTATCTTGGTTTTTTAGCTTTCCTCATTATTCTTACAATGGGTTTTTGGCTAATGATATTTTTAGTTGCAATTGTTCCTTACTGGATTGGAGGTTCATTGACAGAATTTCTTAAAGAAAAACAGGCTGCCAGAAAAAAGGCTAAAGAAGCAGATGTAAAAAATGCATAAAAAAAGGGACAAAATTTTGTCCCTTTTTTTATCCTCATTTTTTCTAGATTCTAGAACTCTCCTTCATCATTCCCATTGTCTTCGCTTTCCCTTTGCTGCTGTCTTTTTTGCTGATTAAATCTGTAGATGAAGGATACATTAAATTGTCTTTGTCTCCACTGGAATTGGCTATCCTGCTCAAAATTTTCTGTGAGCGTATATGAACTTCTTTTTCTCGAGTTTAGTAAATCCCTTACGTTGAATGAAATGGTAGCCTGTTCATTTAATATTTCTTTACTCACTGCAAGATCAATGGAAAGAATTCCCTCCTGTGTTCCCTGAACTTCATCTGAAGGACCACGATAGAAAGCATTCGTTTGCCAGTCAATGCCCAATGGTAAAGTAACCTTAGAACTAAACCTACCAAAGTAGCTGGTGTTTTCCTGACTGTAATCTGTGCCATTAAATTCTCCATCCAACTTAAACCTGAAGTAATTAAAACTTCCGTTTAAACGCAACCAATCGGCGGGATTATAAAGAATTCCGATTTCAGCACCCATACGGTCGTTGGTCGCCAGGTTAAAAGGAATATTCCGTATTACGCGCTGTTCAATGTATTGTTCTGAATCCGGATCGTCACCGGGAACATAATCAGGATTGGTTACAGTAATATTAACATTCTCCTGAATCCTTGAAAAAGCATCTGTTTCACGTTGATAGTAAACAGAAGATGTAAGCGTTAATTTCTCCCATCTTTTTAAATATCCTAAATCAAAGGCATTGGAGAATGCCGGTTGCAGGTTAGGATTACCCTGGAAAACGTTGTTTCTACTATTTCTTGAAGGAAAGGGATTAAGATACCAGCCACGAGGTCTGTTTATTCTTCTATTATATCCCAGGGTAACATTTTCTTCCTCGCCCAATTCATAAATAAGATTTATGGTAGGGAAGAGCCCCAGGTAATTATTGTCAAAATCGGTATCAATTTCGAAAGAGTAAATGTCCTGTAATTCTTCTTCAGATAATTCAGAATCTATATTTCCTTTTAACTGTGTGTTTTCAAGACGCAAGCCCAGAAGAAAACTAAAATCTCCAAATTTCGACCCATACTGTGAATAGAGGGCCTGAACATTCTCGGAATAATCGAAAATGTTGGTTTGGTTCACATTAAGCAAAAGCTCACCGTTTACATTTTCCTGATAAAGCTCATAATCTGTTACTTCATTTTCAAAGTTACCGCGATAACCAGCTTCAAATTGAGAGTTTTCACCTATTGGTCTTACATAATCTGCCTGGATCAAATATTCGTTTTGCTCTTCTATAGTACTTGTACGCTCCCTGGGAATAAAAATATTCTCAGTATCTGTATTATTGTAGACTACTGGTTCCCGAATAAAAGTCGCCTGTGTTTCCTGATCATTTTCATATTGAAAGTCTGCAGTCAATTCATGGCCTTCGTTATTAAATTTATTGATATAATTCAGAGACAATTGGTAACTCTCCTCATCTTCGGTCTCCTTTTCATATCTTTCTGTTCCAATCTGCGGATCATTTTCAAGAAAATAATCGTTGATATTGGTGTTAAGATCGTCGTCATTACCTGTTCTGTAGAAGATAGCACCGGTGACGGAAGACATATCATTTATATAATATTCCATCCCCACATTGGTATTAAAACCACGGTTAATCCGGTCCATTTCACGGTCTTCTACATTTCTGTTGTAAGAAATGCTGTCGAGGAAGACATCCTGTTGATTGGTAAAATATCTTGTGTCAAAAAAACCATTTCCAGGAGATTCTGAATACCGGTAACCTGTAGTGGTAAACAGGTTGTAGTTGTCAGTTCTGTAATTAAGATTGGCAGAAACACCAGCATTTGCAGGATATCCTGAGTTTAAGGTCAGCGACCCGTTAAAACCCAGAGTTTCTTTCTTCCGAAGAATAATATTAATAATTCCTGCTGTTCCTTCAGCATCATAGCGGGCAGAAGGAGAAGTGATCACCTCTACACGCTCAATAGCCTCTGCCGGAAGTTGTCCCAGAACGTCTGTTCCGCCAAATCCAGCCATAGCTGAAGGTTTCCCATTAATGAGAATTCTCACATTCTCATTACCACGAAGGCTAATGCCTCCTTCAATATCTACAGAAATAGATGGAACGTTATTAAGGGCGTCGCTAACTGTTCCTCCGGCTGTGGTGAGGTCTTTCCCAATATTATAAATTTTCTTGTCCAGCCTTACATCTACTTGTGTAGTTTCTGACCTCACAACAACCTCGTCAAGACTGGCAGAACTCACACCCAGTGGAATAGTTCCCAAATCTAAGTCTGAATTTACAGTGCGGTTATTAAATCGCTTTGATTCGTATGAAATGAACTCTACGACTATATTATAAGTACCTTCAGGCACATCTATGGAAAAGTTTCCGTCTATATCTGTAATTCCCCCAGTTAGATCCTGTGGATCACCAGAGTTAATAACAGATATTGTTGCATATTCCAAAGGAACTTTTAAGTCATTATCGATAACCTTACCGGAAATGGTGTATCCTTCTCCTCCCTGAGAATGCGCTTGAAACTGAAATGTAAAAAGAAATGTCAGCAGTAAGCTGAATCGTAAGAATATTTTGGTGGTCATTAGATAAATTTTATCCTTTGACCACTTAAACTTAAGAAGGTTTAATCTAAAAGGGTTAACATTTCGTTAAAGCCATAAAAGAAAAACGTTAGAAACTTCTATTGGAGACTGAAAAACGTTTAGGATTTTTGCGTTAGTTGCCTGCTTACAGTCAGATAATTTTCAAACTGTTCCGCCGTCAAGAGCTTCCGTAACTTTTGATGTTCCTCCTTTTGGATAGATTTTAATTTAGTGATCTGTTTCTCATGTCCAAGAGAAGAATTAAGAATTTCATTTTTCTTAATAGTATATTCTATAATGAGATTCTCAAATTGATGTACCTGATCCAGAGTTAAGTCCAGTTTAGGCCTCCAGGCATAAGCAAGTTCTTCTGCAACATCCTTGATTTCCTGGCGCTGTTCCTTCTGAATATAGATTTTTGTATACACATAACTTACGACAAGTGCACCTGCCAAACTTATAAGTCCTATTTTTTGCTTCAGCTTCATAGTTGTTTTTTATTTTTTTTCAACTGCATGTTACAACACCTCTTTAATATCTGAGGCCGGTCTTCCAATTACAGCTTTACGATCATTTTCCACGACAGGACGTTCAATAAGTTTAGGATGTTTTACCATAACAGAAATAAGCTCCTTATCACTCAAATCTTTTTCCTTATAATTCTCTTTCCACAATTTTTCATTCTTTCTCACAAGCTGAATGGGAGAGATGTTCATTTTCTCGATAAGAACTGAGAGTTCCTCTTCTGTTAGTGGAACTTTTAAATATTCCCGAATTTGGTAATCTTTACCAGATTCTTTTACAATTTCTAATCCTTCCCGTGACTTCTTACATCTTGTATTGTGATAGATCGTAATCATTTTAGATTTTAATTTTCACTGTTTAAAATAAACAATTAAATTTAATTTCAAAAAGGTTTTAATTAATATCAATGATCATTCCGTTGTCCGGTCATCATTAAAAAAGCCTTCAGGAAATTGTCAATTTCCCCGTCCATAACATCATCCACATTTCCTGTTTCTTCTGCTGTTCTAACGTCTTTAACGAGTTTGTAAGGATGCATAACATAATTTCTTATTTGAGAACCCCATTCTATCTTCATCTTAGAATCTTCAATTTCTCTCCGTTGTGCCTGCTGCTTCTGAAGTTCAATCTCGTATAACTGGCTCTTTAACAGCTGCATGGCCTTGTTTTTATTTTCCAGCTGAGAACGAGTTTCAGAATTTTCAACAACTATTCCTGTGGGGGCATGCCGAAGGCGCACTGCTGTTTCTACCTTATTTACGTTTTGCCCTCCTGCTCCGGAAGACCTCATCGTTTCCCATGAAATTTCTGAGGGATTGATTTCTATTTCTATGCTCTCATCGGCAAGGGGGTAAACATAAACGGAAGCAAAAGAAGTATGGCGTTTCGCATTACTGTCAAATGGGGAAATTCTAACCAACCTGTGGACGCCGTTTTCTCCTTTTAGCCATCCAAAGGCATATTCTCCTTCAATTTCTAATGTAACAGTTTTGATTCCGGCGACGTCTCCTTCCTGGTAATTGAGTTCTTTAATCTTATAGCCCTGCTTTTCTGCCCACATCATGTACATCCTCATAAGCATTTGAGCCCAGTCGCAACTTTCTGTACCACCAGCACCGGCAGTTATTTGCAATACGGCACTTAAATCATCCCCTTCTTCAGAAAGCATGTTCCTAAATTCCACGCCTTCAATTAAATCAATAATCTTATCATACTGCTTCTCTACATCTTCATCTGAGGCTTCTCCTTCCTGATGAAATTCCAGCAATACCTGTAATTCTTCAAACCAGCTTTTAGCCTGTGTATATTCTTCTACCCATTTTTTCTTTCCTCTTAACGTCCGCATAAAAGCTTCAGCTTCTTTGGGATCGTTCCAGAAATTGGGATCAAAAGTTTTCTCTTCTTCGTTCTGAATTTCTATTTGTTTCTGCTCGATATCCAGATGTATATGCAAAGCAGCGAGTCTATCTTTAATATTTTTTACCTGATCGGTACTAATCATAAATCCCAAATTATTATTCGAAAGTATAACTCTTTTTTAATAAAAAGAAAGCGGAATCAGGAAAAATTATTGCTGTTGTTGCTGTTCTTGTTGTGAGAAAACTTCTACCGTATAGCTGGTTTCATTGGCACCGGTGGTATATACGAGACCTTTTATAGGAGGACAATCTGAATAATCTTTTCCGTGAGCAACTTTTATGTGGTTTTCCACAGCTATAAGATTGTTAGTTGGATCGAAGCCCATCCAACCGCTACCGGGAATATAACTTTCTGCCCATGCATGCATTTGAGAATCGCCCTCATAACCCTGGCCCTGGTGCAAATATCCCGAAACATAACGGGTAGGGATTTTGTTCCTCCTTCCCAGTGCACAAAAAAGGTGAGTGAAATCCTGGCAGACTCCTTTTCCATTTTGTAGTACAGCTGTAAGATCTGAATCTACGTCTGTAATGTCTGCTTTAAATTTAAAGTTATCATATATCCAGGTGTTTAGCCTTTGAAGATTTTCAAATATACTAAGGGAGGTATCAAAGTTAAAATCATTCTCAAGATTAGCAGGTATAGAGGTAAGCGCTGTTTTTCTTAGAAATTGTTCGTGTTCTACTTTAAAATCGAGCGTATCTAAAAGCTGGTAAGCTTCTTCAGTGTTTGTTGAAGAAATAGCTTCAAAAGGATTAATGATCTCTTTGATCAACTTAAATTCTGCTTCAAACTCTATTTCTTTAAAAACCTGTTTTGGCTGAATTCTATAGGTTTTAAAGCCATAGCCGTTAATAGAATTATCGACCATAACCTGCAGGGAATTTTTGAAGTCAGCAAACTCAAGTGTCTGGTTGTCATTATCTTCCGGGGTGATAAGGAACTGCCATAAAGCCCCATTAGTAGAGGCTTCATAGGTATTTTGGGCTTTATATTTTATTGTATATTCCAATATGTAATATTAAAAGGTGCAAATTTAACCATCTTCTGAATATTTAATAGTTAAAATATTCCTTTTCAATTTTTTGTCCGATCAATACCAGGTAATTCAATATCTTCTCTATAAAAGTCTGGAAGTCTTCTTCAATTTCTTCAATGAGTTTATACTCATATTCCGCTTTTACTTTTCCCACAAAGAAAGCAGCCGACTCTTTAGAAGGGTGTTTTTCCTTTGAAAGCGCCTGAATATGAATGCTCAGCTCATTAAGGCTGTTCATAACAGAACGGGGACAATCAGGATTTAAAATAAGGAATTCCAAGGTGTTAATACTTGTTGGTATTTTTCTATAAAATCTCCTGTTCATGTCATAAGATTCAATGCATTTTAATAAAGTGGTCCACTCATAACTATTTTTAATCCCATCCCCATAACTACCTTGTGCTAATACCGCATCGTGGTATTTGGAATTTATGATCCTGGTTACCTGGGTAGCCCTTTCGATGTTAATCCCTAGCATAATTATGGAGTATACTTCGTCGTGCAGAAGAGTTCCCCGTATCTTTCCACGAAGTACAGAAGTAGATTCTGACACATGAATGGTGAAATCATACAAACCACTTTTCGTAAATTTCTCCCGGGGATAATTCAAAACGAAATGATAAAACCTGTTGAGGGATTCATAAAGTTCTGTAGAAATAAGATCACGGGCGCTGTTGGCGTTTTCCCGTGCATATTGCACATAATTGATAATTGAAAAATTATTATTGGGATTTAATCCAATATCATATAAAACGTCTTCCTCATTAAGGATCTTTTCTGGATCTGCTACTTCGTCATCAGCCATAAACAACATCGACTTTAGGACAAATTGCCGGGATTGGGACAATTCATTAGGTGCATCCAGGGAAGAGAAATAATTCACATTTAAATATCTGGCTACGTGCTCGGTACGTTCAATATAACGTCCCATCCAAAATAGGTTATTGGCTACTCTTGCTAACATAAATAATTTTTATTTTTTTAAAACCCAGGTGTCTTTAGATCCGCCTCCCTGAGAAGAATTAACTACCAGGTTTCCTTTTTGAAGTGCTACCCTGGTAAGGCCGCCTTTAAGAACAAAAGTTTTGTCCTTTCCTAATAATGTAAATGTTCGAAGATCCACATGCCGTGGCTCAAAACATTCCTCATCCTCTATATAAGTGGCATGAGTTGACAAAGACATAATGGGTTGTGCGATATATTTACGCGGATTGGCCTTTATGGTTTCCTTTACTTTTTCTATTTCTTCTTTTGTGAGTTTGTTGCCTATGGAAATTCCATAGCCGCCAGATTCATCTACCGGCTTAACAACCAGTTTATCTACATTTTCTAAAACATACTTTAACTCTTCTGGACGGCTGCAGTGGTAAGTATGTACATTCTTAAGAATAGGTTCTTCATTAAGATAATACTTAATGATCTGTGGCATATAGGTGTAAACTGCTTTATCATCGGCAACTCCTGTACCCGGTGCATTCACCAGGCAAACATTACCCCTGCGGTAAGCAGCGAGTAAGCCCGGTACGCCCAGGGCAGAGTCGGGTTTAAATTCCAAAGGATCGATAAATTGATCGTCTATTCTACGGTAGATAACATCAACTTTTTCAGGTCCGTTAATTGTTTTCATATAAACAAAATCATTTTCCACAAAAAGATCACGCCCTTCTACAAGTTCCACACCCATAGCTTTGGCCAGGTAGGAATGCTCGTAATATGCTGAATTATATACTCCCGGTGTTATTACTATACAATTGGGATTATCTACGCCTTGCGGTTTTACAGTCTCCATTATTTCAAGCAGGTTTGCAGCATAATCTGTAACTGTGTGGGTTTGATAATGATTAAAAACACCAAATAGTGCCCGCTTTAGCGCCGTACGATTACAGATAACATAACTCACGCCGGAAGGACAGCGGATGTTATCTTCCAATACATAATAATTGCCATCAGAATGTTTAATGAGATCTGTCCCGGATATATGATTATAAATACCGCCGGGAGGATCAAGACCTATCATCTGATCGAGAAAGTTTTCTGAAGAATTTATGAGGTCAAGAGGAACAATACCGTCCTTAATGATTTTTTTGTCATGGTAAATATCCCAGAGAAATTCGTTTAAAGCCTTACTACGCTGAAGAACACCTTTTTCTATATGTTCCCATTCATCCGAATCGATAATCCTGGGGAATAAATCAAAAGGAAAAATCTTCTCTTTGGTCTCATGTTCCCCATAAACCTGAAAGGTGATACCCTGATTAAAAAAAGAAGCTTTTGCTTTATTGTTCAACATGGCAAAATCCTGGGGAGAATGTTCGCTGTAAAGATTTAGGAGCGTCTTATAAACATCCTTTACCTTGTTATTCTCATCAAAGATTTCATCATAAAATTTTGGGTCATTTTTGTAAGAGGAGAAGGTAGGTTCTTTTTGACTGGCTTTCATAAATTTTCTTTTTCTATAATTTACAAAATATCAGTCTTTTAGTAGCTGCTATTATGATAATATTTGCAGTATATAATTTCTATATCTCACACCAGTAGGAGCTTTATTGCGAATTCCACAAAAAGAATTACAGATAGTTGAGCCTTTATAGGATGAACATTTTTCTCTAACTTTGGCCCGAAACTTCGGGAAATAATTGGCTATTTGCGATAATGGGCATTTTCTGAAGTGGACTTTCTGAAATAAAATTAATAATGAAAGAGCAGGAAATAGATTTAAGGAGCGATACGGTTACCCGTCCCACAAAAGGAATGTTGGAAGCAATAATGTCTGCAGAAGTGGGGGATGATGTATATAAAGAAGATCCTACAGTAAATCAACTCGAGCTAAAATTAGCCGAAATGTTCGGAAAGGACGAGGCTTTATTCTTTCCAACCGGGAGTATGGCCAACCAGGCAGCCATAAAACTGCATACGCAGCCTGCAGAGCAGTTAATTTGCGATAAATGGGCGCACGTTTTTAATTATGAAGGGGGAGGAGCTTCTTTTAATAGTGGGGTTTCCTGCAAACTTGTTGATGGGCATCGCGGAATGATCACCGCTGCTCAGGTAGAAGAAAATATTAATCCGCCGGATTTTTATCATAGTCCGCTCACTACTCTGGTCTGCCTCGAAAATACGACCAATAAAGGCGGGGGCGCCTGTTACGATTTTGATGAGTTTAAAAGAATCAGAAAAGTTTGTGACGAACATAATCTTGGTCTTCATTTAGACGGAGCGCGCTTATTTAATGCTCTTGTGGCTAAAAATGAAGATCCGAAAGATTACGGAAAAGTTTTTGATACTATTTCGGTGTGCCTTTCAAAAGGACTGGGAACACCGATAGGCACTGTTTTGATTGGGAACCACGATATTATGAAAAATGCTATTAGGGTACGTAAAGTGCTTGGTGGCGGTATGCGGCAAATAGGGTTTATGGCGGCAGCGGGGATTTATGCCCTGGATCACCAGGTAGAAAGGTTGGCAGATGATCATAAACACGCTTCGGAAATAGGAGAAGTGCTGAAAAAGCAGGATTATATTGGAGAAGTAGAGCCGGTAGAGACGAATATTGTGATTTTTTACCTGAGAAATCCTTCAGATGAAGCAGAATTTCTGAAGAAGCTTCAGAAGGAGAATATCAGGATTAGTAATATGGGTCAGGGCAAGCTGCGGATTGTGACACATCTGGATTATTCCGAAGAAATGCACCGGCGTTTCCTTCAGGTTATCAAAAAGATTAACCTCTAGAAAAGGCAATTATTGATCTTGTAAAAGTTTAGCGTTTATAGTTCGTAGTTTGTAGCCTTTAGTTTATGGAGCGGAGTGGAGACATCTGTTTTGCGTTTCTTTTAGTTCAAACTATTTGATAAAATTTCCGTAGGCTGGGTCAAAATGAGACTTAAAATATGCTGATTTGAAGCTGTGCTGATGATTCAATGAAGCACGATTTGACGCAAATGTCACGTCGAGCGGAGTCGAGACGTTTTCTCTTACATGCAATATCTTTTGAATTAAAAATGGGACATTTTTAAAATGCCAATTATCGATCTTGTAGGAGTTTGGTGTTTGTAGTTCGTAGCCTTTAGTCGTCTGGAGCGGAGTCGAGACGGCAATTTTTAAACTTCAAGAATTCATAGTTCATAGTCCGGTGTTCGGTTTTTTTCGGCTTTAGCAATTTCGGGAGATTTAGTCGGGTTTGACACTAATTTCTCTTCAAACGTTTAGGATAGTATCTTTGTGATAAGCTCTTATTTTCCACTATCGTTAAAAGCGACAGGTCAAAAATTCCAAATATTGGCCTGCAGTATGAGCTTCGTCATGCTGAACTTGTTTCAGCATCCCATAACACCTTCACTACTCACTACTCACTACTCACCCTTCACGGCCTTTCTTTCCACAAACTTAACAGAAGATTATAGGGGCTTTAATAAAATTCGAAGTAGCATTTATGTATTTTGAAGAAATTCAAAAATAATCAAAAATGAAAAATACCTTACCTCGCCAAGAGGCACCAGGACTTATTGTAAATACCACCAACGGAATGCAATGGAAACTACGGGAACAAAAGCCTGAGAATTTTATAATGGTCATATTTTACCGCGGACTGCATTGCCCTGTATGTAAAAAATATCTTGAAGAGCTGAACACCAAAATTGGCAAATTTCGGGATAAGGGAGTGAGCATCATTTGCGTAAGTGGAGATAGTAAGGAGCGTGCGGAAAAAACCGTCCAGGATTGGGATGTGGATGACCTAACGATTGGCTACGATTTGGTTTCTGAAGATGCCCGGAAATGGGATTTATATATTTCTGAAGGAGTGAAACCTGAAGAACCTGAAGTTTTCTTTGAACCCGGACTGTTCCTTATAAAAACTGATTTTACTCTTTATGCGGCTTCCATCCAAAGTATGCCCTTCGCCCGACCAAAATTTGATGAACTTTTAAAAGCTATAGATTTTGTACTTGAAAAAGATTATCCCGCCAGGGGAGAAGCATGATTTGAAGTAAGGGGGGTGAAGAGTGAAAAGTGAAGAGTGAAGAGTGAAAAGTGGAGAGTGAAAAGTGAAAAGTGAAAAAAGAGAAACCCCACGGATTTTTATGACTGTGGGGTTTTCTTATAATTTTACTTTTAAATTCCTAATTCCTAACTCCGAACTCTATTTAAACATATCCATGCCGGGAATATCTGGCATTCCTTCTTTGGCAACGGCTCCAAGTTCGTTTTCATTCACATCTGAAGCTCTGGAAATGGCTTTATTTAATGTAAGCACAAGATAATCTTCCAATTGCTCTTTGTCCTCAAGTAATTCGTCTGCAATAGAGATATTTTTAATTTCTCTAGTAGCTGTAATTGTAACTTTTAATAAGCCATCGCTGGATTCTTCATCTATAAGTACCGTTTTTAGCCGCTCTTTTGTAGCTTCAACTTTCTCCTGGGTTTCCTTGATCTTATTCATCATACCCATCATATCTCCAAACATAGTCTTCTTTTTAAATGGTTAAACACAAATTTACTAATTTACCCGATTAATCAGGATCTTAAGTGGCTAATCTTATTTATTTTGTCAGGATGCTTACCTTTGCCGCATCAAAACAGAATTGAATTGAAGACAGAAATATTGCCTCCAAAGGCTAAGAAGATTGAAAAAAGACTGGAAATTCACGGAGACGTAAGGATCGACAATTATTATTGGATGAATGAAAGGGAAAATCCTGAAGTGATCCAATATCTTGAAGAAGAGAACCAGTACAATGCGGAAATGACCGCCCATACGAAGGATTTTCAACTTGAGTTGTTTAATGAAATGAAGGGCCGCATCAAGGAAGATGACGAGTCTGTCCCTTATAAGTTGAATGGTTATTGGTACCTCACACGTTTTGAAACAGGAAAGGATTACCCTATATATTCGAGGAAAAAAGAATCGTTAGATGCTTCGGAAGAAATTCTTTTTGAGGTCAATGAAATGGCTGAAGGTTATGAATATTATCGTCTTGGCGGATTAAATGTGAGTCCGGACAATAAGATGGTTGCTTTTGCCACCGATACCGTCAGCCGCCGCAAATACACCATCCGTATTAAAAATCTCGAAACCGGTGAATTTTATCCTGAAGAAATTAAGAATACCACGGGAGGTTCTACCTGGGCAAACGATAACAAGACTCTTTATTATACCAAAAAAGATGAACAGACGCTGAGGTCTTTTCAGATATACAAGCATATTCTGGGAACGAATCCTGAAGACGATCAGCTGGTTTTTGAAGAGGAAGATGAAACCTTCAATGCATACGTTTATAAATCAAAATCCCGGAAGTATATTATTATTGGATCGAGTAGCACGCTTACTACCGAATACAGGATTCTTGAAGCAGACTACCCGGAAGGGGAATTCCGAATTTTTCAGCCTCGTGTGAGAGGACTGGAATACAGCGTTTCGCATTATGAGGGACACTTTTACATTCTGACTAATAAAGACAAGTCAGTTAATTTTAAACTGATGAAAACCCCGGTAGATCGCACAGAGATGCAAAACTGGGTAGATGTAATTCCGCATCGTAAGGATTATCTGCTTGAAGACATCGATATTTTTAAGGATTTTCTTGTAGTAGGGGAGCGGAACAATGGTCTTAATAAGATTAGAATAATCAGGTGGGATAATAATGAGGAATATTATATTCCGTTTGATAATGAAACCTATACTGCTTATACTTCTATAAATCCAGCTTTTAATACGAGCATTCTTCGTTATACCTATAATTCACTTACGACGCCGACTTCAGTAGTAGATTTTAACATGGAAACCGGAGAGAAAACGGTGCTTAAGGAACAGGAGGTGCTGGGAAACTTTGATAAAGACCATTATCAATCAGACCGAATATGGGCCACTGCTGAAGATGGAACCAAAATCCCGGTCACCATGGTGTACAGGAAAGGTATGGAGCGAAACGGAGAAAATCCACTGCTGCAATATGCATACGGTTCATATGGATCTACCATTGATCCTTATTTTTCTTCGGTCAGGTTAAGTTTGCTGGACCGCGGATTCATTTATGCCATTGCGCATATCCGTGGAGGGGAATACCTGGGAAGAGGCTGGTATGAAGATGGTAAATTGTTCAATAAACGCAATACTTTTACAGATTATATAGATGTTTCAAAACATCTTATCAATGAAAAATATACTTCAGCAAAACACCTCTACGCAATGGGTGGTTCTGCCGGTGGACTGTTAATGGGTGTTGTTATCAATATGGCACCGCAACTTTATAACGGTGTAATTGCAGCGGTCCCTTTTGTAGATGTGGTAACCACGATGCTGGACGACAGTATTCCGCTTACCACTGGAGAATATGATGAATGGGGAAATCCTAATGAAGAAGGTTATTATGAATATATGAAGTCCTATTCACCTTACGATAATGTTGTGGCGCAGGATTATCCTAACATATTGGTTACAACAGGGTTGCATGATTCCCAGGTACAGTACTGGGAGCCGGCAAAATGGATAGCGAAGCTTAGGGAGTTAAAGACAGATAATAACATCCTGCTTTTTCATACCAATATGGATGCCGGGCATGGAGGTGCTTCCGGAAGATTTGAAGCTTTAAAAGAAGTTGCTGAAGAGTACGCTTTTCTTTTGGATTTAGAGGGAATTAATGAATAATTAAAATTTTTGCCTTAACTTTGATTGGTTTTATGAAATATTTCTGCGGTTTACATGACCGAATTTAATTTTTCATAAAATCTTTTTCTGTAAAATAACTTCATTTATGAAAGAAGATTTGAAAGTGTACGACAATGTATTACAGCTTATTGGTAATACGCCCCTTGTACAAATCAATAAAATTACTGAAGAACTAAAGGGTGAATACTACGCAAAAGTAGAAGCTTTTAACCCGGGACACTCAGCCAAAGACAGAATTGCACTATATATTATTGAAGAAGCCGAAAGAAAAGGAATTTTAAAGCCGGGAAATACCATTGTAGAAACTACTTCTGGTAATACGGGGTTTAGTATTGCTATGGTGAGCATCATCAAAGGATATGAGTGTATTTTGGCAGTTAGTTCTAAAGCGTCAAGGGATAAGATAGATATGCTCAGGACGATGGGCGCTAAAGTATATGTCTGTCCGGCGCACGTCTCGGCAGATGATTCAAGGTCATATTATCAGGTTGCGCGACGAATTCATGAAGAAACAAAAGGCTCGGTTTATATAAATCAGTATTTTAATGAGCTTAATATGGAAGCGCATTATCAAACTACTGGTCCCGAAATCTGGAAGCAGACAGAAGGTGAGATCACCCACCTTGTTGCCTGCAGCGGAACGGGAGGAACAATTTCCGGCACTGCAAGATATCTGAAAGAGCAGAATCCCAATGTCAAAATTATTGGGGTTGATGCTTACGGTTCTGTTCTTAAAAAATTTCACGAAACAAGAGAATTTGATTCCGAAGAAATTTATCCTTACAGGATTGAAGGATTGGGTAAAAATCTAATTCCTACAGCTACAGATTTTGATGTAATAGACAAATTTATAAAGGTAACAGACGAGGAAAGTGCCCATACAGCACGAAAACTGGCAAAAACTGAAGGTCTTCTTCTGGGTTATACCAGCGGTGCAGCGATGCAGGGAATACTTCAGCTGGCAGAAGATGGGGAATTTGATGAAAAAAGTAAGGTTGTTGTAATCTTTCCAGATCACGGCTCACGTTATATGAGTAAAATATACAGCGACGACTGGATGAATGAACAAGGATTTTTTGATACTCAGAATGAGATTTCCGTTCAGAAGATAGAATTTATAAAATAATCATTGTTATAATTTAAATCATTAATAAACATCCGCCTTTCGCGGATGTTTTGGTTTGTAAAAGTTTCTGCCAAGGCTAACAAATAACTTTGGGCAATTGAGGCGATTTTAAGTACTTTTGTGACTCGTATAAAAAAGAATCAATGAGAGATTTATTTGACAAAATATACAAAGATAAAGGACCATTAGGAAAATGGGCAGATCAGGCTGAAGGTTATTTTGTATTTCCTAAACTTGAAGGTGAGATTTCAAACCGAATGAAGTTTAGGGGAAAGGATGTGATTACCTGGAGTATTAACGATTATCTGGGACTGGCGAACCATCCCGAAGTGCGAAAAATAGATGCCGAAGCGGCAAAACAGTATGGATCTGCTTACCCAATGGGAGCAAGGATGATGAGCGGCCATACAGATCTTCATGAGAAGTTGCAGGATGAGCTCGCTTCTTTTGTGAGCAAGCAATCTGCTTACCTTTTAAACTTTGGATACCAGGGAATGGTTTCTACTATAGATGCCCTGGTAAAAAAGTCTGATGTTATTGTGTATGATGTAGATGCCCACGCTTGTATTATTGATGGTGTAAGGCTTCATATTGGTCAGCGCTTCACCTATAAGCACAATGATATGGCGAGCATTGAGAAGAACTTACAACGTGCCACTAAGATTGCTGAACAAACCGGAGGAGGGATATTGTTGATTTCTGAAGGGGTTTTTGGAATGCGTGGCGAACAGGGAAAACTGAAGGAGATTGCTGAGCTGAAGAAGAAGTATAATTTCAGGCTTTTTGTAGATGATGCACACGGTTTTGGAACTCTGGGAAAAACAGGAGCAGGAGCAGGTGAGGAGCAGGGCGTACAGGACGAGATTGATGTGTATTTTGCCACTTTTGCCAAATCTCTTGCCAGTACAGGAGCGTTTATCGCAGGAGATAAGGAAGTTATAGATTATCTTAAATATAACCTACGGTCTCAAATGTTCGCCAAATCTTTGCAAATGCAATTAGTGGTAGGAGCATTAAAAAGGCTGGAAATGCTACGGACTATGCCAGAACTTAAGGATAAGCTTTGGGAAAACGTAAATGCGCTGCAAAACGGACTAAGAGAACGAGGATTTGATATAGGAAGCACACAAAGCTGTGTAACTCCTGTATATCTTGAAGGAAGTATACCGGAAGCTATGGCTTTGGTAAAAGATTTAAGGGAAAACCACGGCGTTTTCTGTTCTATCGTTGTATATCCGGTAATTCCAAAGGGAATGATCCTGTTGCGTTTAATTCCAACTGCTTCCCATAACCTTACCGATGTTGAAGAAACGCTGGAAGCTTTTTCTGCAATCCGGGAGCGTTTAGAAAACGGAACCTATAAAAGATTATCTGCCACAGTAGCCGCGGCGGCTGCTGAAAAGGAATAACATATACTTCAATTTTTAGAGGAGAGGGTGAAAATGACAATTTTCGCCCTTTTTCTTTTTAGGACCTTAAAGCCTGGCCTTAATTCTTCTGAAGCTTTCCGATTTTAAGATGAGATCTTGTTTTTTACAATTATCGGCCTGCTGGTAAGTCTGTTAATTACTATCCTCTGTTTCAGGTTGTTTGTTAGATGGATTCTGATAATTCAGTGAAAACAAAATAGACGTAAGAGTACCGGTGCGTTGGATTTTAAATAAAAAGCACGGATGCTATTAGTGCTATGCTGTGTGCATTTAAAAATTGAATAAATAATTTTCTCCACTGTTAGATTAAAGATTAAATTTAAAAAAGTGTATTAATGCACAATCAATAAGTTTAAGGCTATATAGGAAAACTAATTTTTCAGGCTGAAAATCAAAAAGCTTTAATTGGGGTAATATGAGATTTAAATTACTTAAAAGAATAACGTTATAATTTATAAACCTTTGAACTGGATTTATTTGCATTTATCCTCTTTTATTCTAGGGGGGTAAATACCCCGAGACTTGTCTCGTTAGTAAATGTTGTAAAGTTTGAAAACGGGTTCCACTAAAATGCTCCGTGGGCTTGCCCCGGAGAAATTTTACTAATTAAAAATTTAAAAATGAACTTTGTATTTAAAACAAACCTACTTCTATTTTTAGTTTTGAGCACTCCTATTAAATTGTTGGCTCAGAAAAAATCAATAGATAAGCCGCGCATCCTTATAAGCACGGACATTGGAGGTACTGATCCTGACGATAATCAGTCAATGATTCATTTATTGATGTATGCCAATGAATTTCAGATAGAAGGTTTGGTATCCACTTCTTTTCAGACGGGAACAACTAAGAATATCTTTGAAATGATAGATCTTTATGAAAAAGATTTGCCGAAGTTAAAATTACACGCTCCAAATTTGCCAAGCCCGGAAGATTTAAGGGCTGTGACTAAGCAAGGTACAACAAAAGAAGCACCATTTAAGGGGTACAGAAATTCTTCAATAGGTTCGGATTGGATAATAAAATGTGCCAGGAAACAAAGTGATCAACCATTATGGGTTTTGGTTTGGGGTGGTATTGAAGATGTGGCTCAGGCACTGCACGACGCTCCGGAAATAGAAGATAAAATAAGAGTGTATTGGATTGGTGGACCTAATAAGAAATGGGGCGCCAATGCCTATGCTTACATTGCAGAAAACCATCCTAACCTTTGGATAATCGAGAACAACGCAACCTATAGGGGATGGTTTATGGATTCGGAATCGCCTAAAGATTTAAAAGCAAATGCATTTTTTGAAAACCATATTAAAAATGTAGGTCATATGGGTACCGATTTTAGGAACTACTACGAGGGACGTATTAAAATGGGTGACACCCCGTCATTGGCCTATGTGATGAATGGAAACCCCGATGACCCAACCACTGAAAGTTGGGGAGGTGAATTTGTAAAAATCAACCATAGTTCGCGTACTATATTTGAAGGCAAAAGTACTATTGCCGACACCGTAAAAGCCTATGGAATTCAAGAATGGCGTTTTAGAGGGCCGGAACTGGATATTCCGAAAGATTCAGTATGTTTTACCATGGAAATTTCAAATCAGGTTTGGCCAGGCTATTATATAGGCAACGGTATTTATGCAACGAGATATTCCTCTAAAAAACCAGAAACAGCGAGTTATAAAACGTCAAGTGCCATTCCTGAATTAAATGGTCATACCGGGCAATATGTAAGTATAAAACCCTGGCCGGGAAAGAAAGACAAAGACGATTACGATTTAGGCTCTAACTGGTTTGGCGACCGACCCGACGAAGATCTATTTTTAAAAGACCAGCAAGGAGCAAAAACAATTTCCAAGCACCGCGAAATGTTTTTAATGGATTGGGCTAAACGATGGGAATGGTTGCAAAATTAGACTTACAAATATTACTATTTTCTAATCCACAAAGTAAATAAAGGATTGGCATTTTTAATTAATAGTGTCTTGGAATTTAAATTTTCACTGGCTTTCATTTATTTTGTTTTTTTTTCTTTTATTTTTATATATTTATGAAAGTTTTAACTTTACATTATTAATATAAAACTGAATATGTTTAAAACCTTAAGAGCAGCAGTATTATTAATCACTTTTTTTTCAGCAGGAAGTATTTTTTCACAAGAAAATAAAAATAATGTAACAATATCTGAGGTCAATTGGCATGGCACGGGTTGTTATAAAATTGAGATGCCGATGGGTACCGTTTATTTTGAAAAAGACAACGGAGTTTCAGGCTTCAAAAGCTTTATAGATAATGAAGGTAATGATTGGATAGCATCAAATATGGAGCCTGGCCCAAATGGTGATTTTCGTGGGTTTCCAAACAGTGTTGGTAATTTTGGACATGCTGGTAGAGATAGTGGTTCTACGACCAATATTGTTCAGGAGCTTACCAACAACAACCAGGTAGTATTAGAATCAACCAACGGAAAATTTACTTTTCAATATTGGTTTTTTGTAGACCGTGTTGCTATTAAAGTATTAAAGTCTGAAGGCGAATACTGTTTCTTGTTAGAGTGTGTAGCAGGTGGAACTGCTGATGCCGAAGATTATTTTGTGACTGCAGACGGAAAAAAGCACATTCCCAGTGGAGAATTTAAAGATTTTACACCAGAGTGGTTTTATTTAGGCGACGAAAAAGCAGAAAATATACTGTTCATGGCTAAAATACCAAACGATGATGCTCCCAACGAAAATCACAGGCAAATTCGACCTAATGGACAGCATAATATGGATTTGTATAGTTTTGGTCGTTCTGGAAAAGAAGAAAAATATGCGGTTCGCGGTATGAGTGGAAACGAGCATATTTGTATTATTGGCTTTGCACCTAAAAAAAGAACCCACAACGAAATTATTGCCATGGTTGAAGGATTTACAGAAACACCGTTTAGAAGTGTTGCCAAGGCTGTAAAGCTATGGAGCAATAATATTTTAAATAACAATGAAGAATGGTATGGTACAGACGAAGCTTTAAGTATTGCAAAAAATGTAATCCAATACCAATCTTCCCAAGGTGGTTTCCCAAAAAGCACTGACTTGGCCAGAAAGCCACTCACTCCTGGTGATATTCCTCCAGAAGGCCGTGGTCGTGCCAATAGCATCGACAATGATGCTACCTCGGTGCCATTGAAATTTTTAGCCAAAGTTATTCACGCTACAGGCGATGAGGAACTTAAAACATCTTTTGCTCGTGGACTGGATTATCTTTTTGCCGCACAATACCCTAATGGTGGTTGGCCTCAATTTTGGCCATTACGTGGTGATGAATATTATTCCCGAATCACTTTTAACGATGCTGCTATGATTCAAGTTATGGAAGTGTTGACTGGTGTTGCCAATGGAGAAGTCCCCTATAGTTTTGTTGATACCAACCGTAAAGCGAAAGCAGCTAAAGCTGTTGATCTGGGTATTGAGTGTATATTAAAAACACAAATTAAGCAAAACGGAGAGTTAACCGCTTGGTGCGCACAATACGACGAAGAAACATTAAAACCTGCTTGGGCCCGCAAGTATGAACCACCTTCTTTATCTGGTGGTGAAACAGTTGGTATTATTGAATATCTAATGACTATTAAAAACCCTTCTCCTGAAATAATAAAATCCGTGAATGCTGGTGTGGCATGGTTAAAAGAAGTTGCCATTAAGGGTGTTCGCCACGATAAAGTACGTAACCCAGATGGACGTGACGAGCGTAAACTAATAAAAGACCCTAATGCCCCGCTTTTGTGGGCCAGATTTTATGAATTAGATACTAACAGGCCTTTATATTTAGACCGGGATTCTGTCTTCCGTTATGATTTTTCAGAAATTGGCTATGAGCGTAGAAGTGGTTATGACTACCACGGAGATTGGGCATTAGAGTTATTAAATACAAAATACCCAGCTTGGTATGCCAAATATGGTGAAACCAAGGATAAAAATTCAAAAGATAAAAAATCAGAAGTAAATTTAAACGAAGTTGGTATAATAGAAGCTGAAAAGGGTGAATTTACAGGAATAATAGATAGACATAGTTGTTGGCATCATGTTATGCTAACAGATGCCTCACATTCTACACATTCTGGCAGAGGTTTAGTTGATACAAAAAATGAGATAGGAAGCTATATTGAAGTAAAATATGATGCTCAATGGTCTGGAATACATCGCATTACGTCTAGGTATACCCATATAAAAGACGACCCTCGTCCCGGCGGACTTATCGTTAACGGAAATCAAGTTGGAACCCTTACTATGCCACAAACAGAAGCGCTTCCAGCATGGAAAACCCAATCGCTGGAGACTTACCTGCATCAAGGCATAAACACTATAAGACTAGAAGCTATTAACAAAGGTGGACTCCCTAATATGGATTACATTAAGGTTGCTGAAATAAGAGAGCCACAACCAGGAATGCTGCCCAATATAAAAATTTTAGAAGCTGAAGATGGTAATTTTACAGGAAAGGAAGATCATCATAGTTGCTGGAATTTTATTGCTCAAAACCAAGCAGAGCACACGGGGTTTACTGGTGAAGGCTATGTTGATGCGGTTAACAAGGTAGGTAGCTATATAATAGTAAATTATAATGCTCCTAAATCAGGAAAATACAATTTGGGTGTTAGATATGTTCACGGTAAACCTGACATAAGACCAGTTGAACTCGAAATAAATAACAAAAAATTAAAGCATAAACTTAAGTTTTTACCAACTAATGCTTGGACCAACTGGACAGTTATAAACACTATGGTTAAGCTGAAAAAAGGCATGAACTCTTTAAAGTTTTCTGCCTTAAGTAAAGAAGGTCTTGCCAATATCGATCACTTTGAAATCTCGCCAAAGTAATTTTAGGAAAGTAACATTATGAAAAAATTGTGCTTTTTTAGTTCCGTAATAGCTGTTTTAAATTTAGCTCTTTTACCCATAACCGCACAAGAAGAAAAACCGCTTGTTATAGTAATCACCGATGGAGAAATTGATGACCACAATAGTTCAATGATTCGCTTCTTGCAATATACCTGCGATATTGATTTACTGGGGATAAATAATACCAATTTTATTTTTGAAAAAGACGAACATAGAGATAAAGATTGGTACGAAAAACAACTAAGTTCTTACAAAGAGGTTTACCCTAACCTTATACAGCACAACCCTAAGTATCCTGCCGCAAGCCAATTAAGAAGCATTAGTTTTATTGGAGACGATGTTCTAGAACACTTAAAAGGGTTGCGAGAAAAAAGATGGGATTTAATTCCAGGTGCAGAAATAACTTACTCTTCAGAAGAATGGAAAGACACCCAAAAAAACCAAAGACCTAGATTGCAACAATATAACTTACAACTGGTGGCACTACCAAGAAGCAGGCTCTTATAATGGAAATGCCGTAAAACTGAAAGGCTTTAAAACTCTAAAGGTATGTGAGCCAAAAACCGCTCACATTATTTTAGAGGTAACAGAGAACGGTAGGCCAATACCAAAATCATATAAAAAAATTATAATAAAAATTATTTCTTAACACTTAAATCCTAATATAATGCATTTTACACCATTCTCTAAAAAGTCATTGAAATTGACATTAATGCTAATGTTTGTTTTATTCTTTTTCAATACTGAAAAAACTGAAGCTCAAGAAAAGCACAGAATTTTTGTCTTAACAGATATTGAAAATGAACCAGACGATGCCATGTCCTTAGTGCGCTTTTTAGTCTATTCGAATAATTTCGATATTGAAGGGCTAGCAGCCACAACCTCTATACATCAACAAAACGAAGTTGCTACTTGGAGAATTAAAGAAATTGTAGAGGCTTACGGAAAAGTGAGAGATAATCTAGAAAAACATGAATCCGGATTTCCAACGGGGGGGTATGTGGAATCTATTATTAGCGAAGGGCTTCCTGAATACGGTATGAATGCCGTTGGTAGAGGAAAGGATTCACAAGCATCTGAGCAACTTATCCAAGCTGTTGATAAAAATGATGATCGTCCATTATGGGTAACGGTTTGGGGTGGTCCCAATGTGTTGGCGCAAGCCTTGTGGAAAGTTCGTGAAACCCGCTCTGAAAAAGAATTGGAAAAATTTGTTAGCAAACTGAGGGTTTATACTATTTCAGATCAAGATGATAGTGGTCCATGGATTAGAAAGGAATTTCCCGATTTATTTTATATTGCAAGTCCAGGTTTTAATGCCGGTGGTGGGTATCATCATGCCGCTTGGAGCGGTATCAGCGGCGACTATTTTCACGCCCGTTGTGATGGTGCCGACTTTACTTTGGTTTCTAATGAATGGCTGGAAAGTAATGTTAGAAAAAAGGGTCCTTTGGGGGCTGAGTATCCACATTGGGACTATTTAATGGAAGGAGATACCCCGTCGTTTTTGTCATTAATCAACAACGGATTGAGTAATCCTGAACACCCAGAATGGGGCGGCTGGGGCGGCCGGTACGAACTTTATACGCCAAGAACACAGAAATGGTTTTTGTACCCAGAAAGCAGACCCTTTTACTCTGATGCCAAGGATGAAGTTATGGGCGTGGACGGGCGTTGGCATTCAGGTAATCACGAAACTATTTGGCGCTGGCGCGAAGCGTATCAAAACGATTTTGCAGCTCGAATGGATTGGACTATAGAGGATTATGAAAACGTTAATCACCCGCCGGTTCCTAAGTTGTCTAACGAAAAAAGAATAACCGCAAAAAAGGGAGATAAAATCATGTTGAACGCCAAAGCCTCATCCGATCCCGATGGTGATGCTCTGTCTTATCATTGGTTTTATTACGAAGAGGCCGGAACGTTTTCGGTTTCAAGTTCCCGTAGTGGTCAGCCATTGGAAATTCAAAACTTCGACCAACCCGAAGCTTGGTTTACGGTACCCAATGAGCGATTAGGACCTTTAGGTTCTACAGGAACCATGCATATCATATTAATGGTAACAGACCATGGTACGCCTCGTTTAACCCGTTATGAACGTGTAATTGTAGATGTTGTTGAATAACGATAATATGTAAAAAAATGAAGAAATATCTGTTTTTAAGCCTCATTGTTTTTTATTTATAGGGCTAAGCCACTTCTGTAAAGGAGTGGCTTTACTTTTTAGGTTTAATAAAATTTATTTTTAAAATAAAACCTTATATTTAATCTAGTATCTATAATTGAATCGAATAAAAATTGAATCGAACAAAATTAAATAAGTAATAAATGAAGGCTAGTGTAAAAATGTTCATTGCAATATCATCTGTTTTTATGGTGTTTAAAAGCTATGCTGTAGACAGTACTTTTCCAGAAGCGGGTGATTTTGATATGAAAAAGGATTTATTATTAGTACAATATGACTCTAAAACAGATGTAGATGATCTGCACAGTGTAGCGGCCTTTGCTACTTTTATTTCCAATCCTCAATTTTCAGAGGTACAATATCATGCTGTTGCCGGTACTTATGGTACTCAGGAAGGTTTATATGTTCCACCGAATGATTTATTTCGTCTCGCCTTTGGAAATAATTGGACAGATGCCAATGAAAATTTTAATAAGGCAGTCGAAAAAGTTAAAGATATTGCCATGGAAACGCTGAAGAGTAAAGGCGATATCTGGATTGCCGAAGCAGGCCAGTCTAATTTTACTGCCGCACTTATTAAAGCTATTCAATCAGATTATTTAGAGATAAATACTTCAGAACGTATTCATGTGGTTCAGCACAGTGACTGGAATGAAAGAACTACCTCTCCTAAAGATTTACAATTTGTAAAGAACAGTGCTCAGTATAATAAAATACCTGATGGCAACGAGGTTGGAAATGGAACACCTGGCTTTCGTGATCCGTCTTATACTCGTTGGAAAGAAAAAATTAAGAATCCAAAGTTGATAGAAATATGGCAACTTGCATCAGATCTTTCAGAAAGATATAATGGAAAGGAAGGAAGATACAACAATGAGGCTATTTCTTCTGGCGGTTTGGACTTTTCTGACTTTTCTGAAGTATTCTGGATATTTGGGTTACAGGATGTTAAGGATGTAGAGCATTTTTTTAATACTTATTCTATTTAAAATAGTCCCGATGCTTCCTTTTTTACGCTAATCAAAAAATATGGCGTTTCGCTATGGGCAAATTCGGGAAAAATAGCTGTGTGCTGGTGGTTCCAAATTTTTAAAAATATTTACCAAAATTGGCAAATTTAGGACTACACTTTAGCCGAAGTAGCATTGTGTGGATTCTTTCCAAATGGAAACATCGCGAAACTTGTTTGTAGAAAGAAGAACCTGTCACAGAATTTTGGTGAAATAAGATCCTGCCATAAAGCATAATGTTATAATTGTGAAAGCTGTTACCAGAGAGAAATATGGACAGTCCAATGTTCTTCAGATCAAGGAAGTGGAAAAACCGGTTCCTAAAGAAAATGAAGTCCTTATTCGCGTCCATTTCACAACTATTAACCGTACCGATTGCGGAATTTTAACCGGAAAGCCTTACATCATCAGATTTTTTACCGGTCTCCTAAAACCTTCATCCATTATTCCGGGAACCGATTTTGCCGGCCAGGTTGTGGAGAGAGGTGTAAATGTAAACAACTTCAATATTGGCGATAAGGTTTGGGGATTTAATGACCAGGGCCTGGCTTCTCATGCAGAGTATATGGCGATTAGTGAAAATGGGCCAATAGCAACAATTCCGGGCAATCTGGCATATGATGAGGTCGTAGCCTGTGCAGAAGGTGCTCATTACGCGTATAATTTTATTAATAAAGTTCATATTAACAAAGCGGATAAAGTCCTTGTAAATGGAGCTACAGGTGCAATTGGGTCAGCGGCTTTACAGATTTTAAAGAGCCTGGGTATATACGTTACTGCAGTGGGAAATAGCAAGAATATTGAATTGCTAAAATCTCTTGGGGCAGATAAAACTTACAGTTATGAGAAGGAAGATTTTTCTGAAATAGATAGAGAGAAATATCATTTTATTTTTGATGCAGTCGGGAAAAGTTCTTTTGAAAAATGCAAAGAATTGTTGCTGCCGAAAGGTGTCTATATCTCTTCTGAATTAGGTCGTAATTCAGAAAATCTCTATTTACCTTTAGTTACTAAACTAAAAGGGACTAAACGAGTAATTTTTCCTATTCCATCGAATTGTAAAAGAAGTATACTTTATATAAATGACCTGATAGAAAAGGACAGGTTTAAACCTATTATTGACAGATATTTTAAACCTGAAGAAATTAAGAAAGCTTATGATTATGTGCAATCCGGCCAAAAAACCGGCAATGTTATTATCACTTTTTCATCCAGTGAAAACGATCTTGTATAAATACCCGTACTTCACTAAAAGTAGCTCAAATCAAACTTTCGCTTAAACCTGATGAGAAATGGGAACGTTCAGGATCTATTAAAAGCCTGATAATACTCTAAAAATCAATTAAGTAATTGTTTATCAAATATTTTTTTGTAGATTCAAATCTACAATAAACGTCCCCACACTTATAAAACTCGCTACAATGAAGAATCTATTGCAAATTGCTATGGGTGAAATTGGGGTAAAAGAAGTTTCGGGTCCCAATGCCAATCCTCAAATCTTAAAGTATGCCCGCGATTGTCAAATTAATGACTACACCTCAGACGAAGTAGCCTGGTGCAGCCTGTTCATTAATTGGGTGGCGCTAAAATCCGGACTGGAGAGAACAAAAAATCTTACCGCAAGATCATGGTTAAATGCAGGCATTCCTGTTATTAATGCCGAGCCCGGCGATATTGTGGTTTTTTGGAGAGAGAGCAGGGATTCCTGGAAAGGTCATGTGGGAGTGTTCCTTGGCTGTTCCACAAATGGAACCCGTATATATTGCCTTGGTGGCAATCAGGGTAATCAGGTATCAATAACAGCATATGCTGCAGATCAGGTTTTGGGCTACAGGAGATTAAGATCTGCAAAGGAAACAAGATTTTCAAAAAAGACTTTAAAACGAGGGGACACCGGAAAGGAAGTCCGGGAGTTGCAGGATGCTTTAAAACAGCTCGGATTTAATTCCGGAACTTCTGACGGCATTTTCGGACCTAAAACAGAAAGAACATTGAAGGATTTTCAGGCTACCAGTGGCTCGATTAGTATAAATGGAATTTTTGATGCTCCCACAAGGGAATTTCTTATAGAAATATTGAAGGCGAAAAAATAGGATTTTAACTTTTTCTGAACCGTAGAAATCTGAAGATTAGTTTCAGTAGGAATACTCGCTTTCTTATAAAAATGAAAAATTTCAGCAAGTTGAAGCTAAGATCTTCGTGATCTTTAAGAAAAAGCTATTAATTATAAAATGCTGTAATGTCTAAAATCCGAAAAACTACCGGAGTCTATATAGATGAGCTACAAAAAGCTTTACCTGTTATAAATCAGGTAGAAACGGCTGTTCCTGCCTTTGTTGGATATACAGAAAAAGCCGGAAACCCTGAAGCTTCCCTCCATATGAAGCCCACCCGGATATCTTCCATGTTGGAATTTGAGCAATTATTTGGAACAGATAAACCTGTCAATACTGTAAATGTCAAACTGGATGAGTACCAGAATTTTGCAATTATCGGTATTGATATTCCCAATACGGTACGCTATCTTTTATACGACAGCCTGCGCATGTTTTATGGCAATGGGGGAGGGGACTGTTATATCGTTTCCGTTGGATTATTTGGCACTGCACCCAGCTATGGAAATGAATTTGCTTCACCACCCACAGGTTTAAGAGGCGGAGTCAAGGTGTTGGAAGATTACGATGAACCCACACTAATCCTTTTTCCCGACGCCGTAAATGTAACAACCAATGGAAATGATGATGCGAAGTTTTATCATCTGCAGCAACTGGCCCTTCAACAGTGCGAAAGTTTAAGAGACAGAATGGCAATTTTCGATCTGAAGGAAAATATTTCCGGAGATCACAGTGTGGCTATTTCCAACTTCAGAAGCAACATTGGGTTAAATAATTTGGAATTTGGAGCGGCTTATTCACCTTATTTGTTGGCTCCCTTCAGCAGGGAAATTGCTATAAATGCTTTCTGTGAAAATTTAAAAGGAACCAATGGTCAGTCAATTTCCCTACGCGATCTTTCAGCAGAGAGCAGCCATTTAGCTTTAATAGCTACTTATGAAGCGGCAAGTACCGAAAAGGACGTAAAAATTGCTGAAAGAGGTATTTATCAAATTCATTCCGTTATAAAGAATATTGCTGAGCAGATAAAAATTAAGATCAACACTATTCCGCCTTCGGGTGCCATTGCGGGTATCTACCAAATGGTAGACATGACGCGGGGAGTGTGGAAAGCACCGGCTAATGTGAGTGTAAATGGTGTTATAGCTCCATCTGTAGACATTAATAATGCACAGCAGGAAAAAATGAATGTGGAACCTAACGGGAAGTCAATTAATGCCATCAGGCAATTTGCGGGCAGTGGAACAATGGTTTGGGGAGCGAGAACCCTGGCGGGCAATGATAATGAATGGAGATATATAAATGTACGGCGGTTAGTTATAATAGTAGAAGATAGTTGTAAAAAGGCAACGGAAAGCTTTAGTGCAGAACCCAACACCAGTACTACGTGGGTAAGGGTAAAATATCTCATTCAAAATTTTCTGACCACCTTATGGCGACAGGGAGCATTGGCGGGGGCGAAACCTGAAGATGCTTTTTTTGTAACGGTTGGGTTAAATGAGACCATGACGATGGATGATATTCTTCAGAACCGTATGAATATTGTGATTGGTTTGGCGGCAGTGCGCCCTGCCGAATTTATTATTTTACGATTTACTGTACCAATGCAAAATACCTGAATATGAATTCAATAGAAAACCATCGGAAAATTATTCCAGAAGCTGAAGATCCGTTAACTACGATAGATGATGTTCTCAGTCGGCTGGACAAAATCATTTTAGAAGCAGAAGAAAATGAAGATACACTGGGGTACTTTGCCGTGCTTTACAGGAGAGTAACTTTAGAGGTGAAGGAGGGAATAATTGCAGGCTATTTTGAAGACGGAGAAAGAATGGAGCAGCTGGATGTGGTTTTTGCAAAGAAATACCTCGAAGCATATGACAATTATCAAAACGGAAATGCTGTATCAAAATCCTGGCAAAAAGCCTTTGATCTTTCAAAAGATTCCTGGCCGATAACCATGCAACATTTGTTGATTGGGATGAACGCGCATATCAACCTGGATCTGGGGATTGCGGCAGCGCAGGTTTCAGGCGATTCTCCTATTGAAAATTTAAAGGTGGATTTTTTCAGGATTAACGAGATTCTTGCGGCGCTGGTAGAGGAAGTGCAGCACAACCTCGCCACAATCTGGCCTCCGCTGAAAAAAATTCTGCTGAAAACCGGAAAGTATGATAACCTCGTAGTAGATTTTAGTATGAAGATTGCCAGGGATGGTGCCTGGCGGTTTGCACAAACTTTAGCAGGAACAGCGGGGGAGGCAAAGAGACAATGTATTCTTACCAGGGATATAGCTGTTGCCAATAAATCTTCCCTTATTACCAGCGACAAATTAGCGCTGAGTTTACTGCTATGGATAGTTAGAATAGGGGAGATAGGAACAGTATCAGATAAAATCCGTAAAATGAAAGTTTCACATTCAGAAAAAACAATCATAAAACTTAAAGAGGTATGAAAAAAATAAGGATTCTTTCCCTGGACGGGGGCGGCATAAGGGGAATACTTTCAGGTACAATCTTAACTTACCTGGAAGAACAGATAAGACGGAAAACCAACAATGAGAAAGCATCTATAGGTGAATATTTTGACCTTGTTGCAGGTACGAGCACCGGCGGAATTTTATGCCTGGTCTTTCTATGTCCGGATGATAATGGTAATTACATGTTTACTGCCCGGGAGGCGCTGGATATATACCTGGATCAGGGAGATGAAATTTTTGATGTTTCCCTGCATAAAAAAATTAAAAGTCTTGGCGGATTAAGAGATGAAAAATATGAAGCGTATGAGCTGGAAGAGGCTTTGCTGGCTTATCTGGGAGAAAAGCAGCTGAGTGAATTGCTCAGGCCCTGTCTCATAACTTCTTATGACATAAGAAACCGCAAAGCCCACTTTTTTACAAGTATAGACGCCACTAAAAGTGCTATTTATGATTATTACCTGCGGGATGTGGCCCGGGCAACTTCTGCCGCACCAACCTATTTCGAGCCGGTAAGGATAAAATCTATTTACGGTACGCCGTACGCACTTATTGACGGGGGTGTTTTTGCCAATAATCCTGCACTTTGTGCCTATGCCGAGGCGCGGAATATTGCATTTTCAGAAGCTTTAAATGATCCTGAAAAACCTGATAAGCCAGGTGCAAAGAACATGATTATCGTTTCTATTGGTACAGGAGAGGTGAAGGAGCCATATCATTACAAAGAATTTCAGGATGCCGGTGTGCTCAAATGGATCAATCCGTTAATTGATATTATGATGAGTGGAAATTCTGAAACTGTCGATTACCAGCTAAAACAGATTTATGAGACCCTTCCCAAAAGGGATTGTGAAGATTATTACCGTATCCAGCCAAAGATTATTCACGCCAATAATGCAATGGATAATGCCACACTTAACAATCTTAAAGCTTTACACGAAGACGGTTTAGCTTCTGTAGAATTTTATAAAGAGCAGCTTGATGAAATTGTGGAAAAACTGGTAGCTAATCATTAGCTAAAAATCAATTTGAAAGCTTCAATTTAGCGAGGGAAACACCATTAATCAAGCGAAATAACATTTTTAAAATATTAGAGCTTTCATGTTGGAAATAACAAAGCCCATAAGTGAAAAATTAGAAGCTTTAGATTTACAGATCAAGTACTAAGGACTGGAAATAATTTCTTGAATTACAATCATATCAATTAAACAAAAGTTTAAATTGCACATTTAAACATAAAAACTATGCTAATCAAATCACATTTTTTCACGCTAATCATCGGAGTTTGCTTAAGCCTTGCACCTGCAAATTTTCAGGCTCAAAGTAATTCTTTAAATAAAAGTCCTGATCCCGTTTTACATAAAGCTTTTCAGGATAAATTTCATATTGGTGCAGCGTTAAATACGCATCAGCTTCTGGGACGGGAACCTCAAGAAATGGAAGTGGTAAAGCAACATTTTAACTCCATTGTTGCTGAAAATTGTATGAAAAGTGGACGCATTCAGCCCCGCCAGGGAGAATTTGATTTCTCAATTTCCGACGCCTTTGTTGAATTTGGGGAAAGCAACAATATGCATATTCACGGCCATACGCTCATATGGCACTCCCAGACTCCGCAATGGTTTTTTGTTGATGAAGAAGGGGAAAAGGTTTCAAAAGAAGTGCTGATTCAAAGGATGAAAGATCATATTCAAACAGTAGTGGGACGCTATAAAGGCAGGGTGCATTCCTGGGACGTAGTGAATGAAGCGATATTGGACGACGGTAGTTTCAGGGAAAGTGAATTCTATAAAATCATTGGTGAAGACTTTATAAAACTTGCCTTCCGTTTTGCGCACGAAGCAGATCCCGAAGCTGAACTTTTCTATAATGATTATTCGATGTCGAATCCGGGAAAGCGTAAAGGCGTAGTGAAAATGGTTAAAAAACTGAAGAAAGAGGGAATTCCGATAGATGGTATTGGGATGCAGGGGCATATTGGATTAAATCATCCTGATATTGAAGAATTTGAAAAAAGCCTTGAAGCTTACGGAGCTTTAGGGAAGGTGGTAATTTCTGAATTGGACCTTAGCGTGCTACCTTCTCCACGGCGTGATGCTGGCGCGAATATTTCGGACAATTTTGAATATGAAGAGAAAATGAACCCTTTTAAGGAGGGACTATCAACTTCTGTAGAAGCACAGTTTAATGAACGATACACAGCATTCTTTAAGCTTTTTCTGAAGCATCAGGAAAAGATCTCACGCGTGACTCTTTGGGGAGTGAATGACGGAAATTCGTGGAAGAACAACTGGCCAGTAGAGGGAAGAACAGATTATCCTTTGCTTTTTAACAGGGAAAATCAGCCCAAAACGGTTGTAATGGATATTATCCAATTAACCAAAACAAGGTAAATGTTTAATTCCTTCTGCACGGTTTTTCTGAACTTTGTAAGTGTGCAATTTCACATTGCTGACAATTCCCATTTTTAGCAATACAATGGCCTTGGCACAAAATAATTTCGCACAAAATCCAATTATCCATGCCGATGTTCCCGATATGTCGATGATTAGGGTAGGGGACAGTTATTATATGAGCAGCACTACAATGCACATGAGTCCGGGGTTACCTATTATAAAGGGGGTTCCTGGGCAAGTTCCTTGCGGTACCAAATGACATGTATAACGTTTCAACCACCAAAGAGGCTGGTGGGTATGTGGATTTTGTTTATTTTAGAATCCAAAATTTTATAAATGAAAAACAATAATCGACTGATTAAGACAATTTATATGGCCGGAAGAAAAAGTGCAACAGCTTTATTACTTCTTGTTGCAGGTATAGCCGGCAATGCCTGGGCACAAAACCCATTGATTATGGATCAATTTACTGCAGATCCTTCTGCAAGGGTGTTTGGGGACAGGATTTACGTTTATCCATCACACGATATTTACTGCAGCGAAAATAATGGCAGGAAAAACTGGTTTTGTATGCCAGATTACCATGTATTCTCTTCAACAGACCTGCAGGAGTGGACAGATCATGGGATGATTTTGAGTCAGGAAGATGTGCCTTGGGGAGATCCTGATGCCAACAGCATGTGGGCTCCCGATGCTATAGAGAGGAATGGTAAATATTATTTTTACTTTCCTACGAGGATCAAGGATGCAAGTGCCGGGGAAAGTGGTTTTTCTATTGGAGTCGCGATTGCTGATAATCCTGAAGGTCCATTCGAGCCTCAACAGGAGCCGATAAAAGGAGTCCAGGGAATAGATCCTAATGTATTTATAGATAAAGACGGCCAGGCTTACCTGTACTGGTCCCAGGGTAAAATTTTTGGAGCAAAGCTGAAGGATAATATGCTAGAGCTGGCTTCAGAACCCAAAGTTTTTGAAGTACCTCAGAAAGGTCATATAGAAGGCCCGTGGGTCTTTGAGCGCAATGGGAAGTATTATTTAACCTATCCTCATGTCGCGAATAATACTGAAAGACTGGAATACGCCACCGGGAATAACCCGCTTGGGCCGTTTGAGCACCAGGGAGTAATTATGGACGAATCACCGAATAATACCTGGACTAACCACCATTCTATTACAGAATTTCGTGACCAATATTTACTGTTTTATCATGATAGTGAACTTTCTCCAAATTTTGATAAGAATAGGTCGATTAGAGCCGACAGCCTCTTTTTTACTGAAGACGGATTGATTGAAAAAGTAATCCCTACCCACAGAGGTGTGGGCATTACAGACAGTTCAAATAAAATTCAGTTTGACAGGTATAGCGAAAGAAGCGAATTTGGAGTTTCAATTAGATTTGTAGACACGACAGATACCTTCCAGGGCTGGAAAGTCGTTTTGGAAGAGCCTGAAGCCTGGGTTAAATATAATAGCGTCGATTTTGCTTCAGCTAAATCGAAAATTGCAAAATTCAGAGCCCGATCGTCCGGAGGAGGAATGCTACAGTTGATGACAGGGAGAAAAGAAGAATTACTTTCTGAAGTAGAAATCGAGGAAAATTCAAAATGGAAAATTTATACCGCTCCGGTTCAAAAAGAGGTAAAAGGTATTCAGGACCTCATTCTGAAGCTGAAAAATGGCGACAAAGTTGAAGTAGACTGGTTGACACTGGAATAATAATTGGCGGTTCATTTACTAATCTTGCGGGCCTACTATTTTTATCACATTCGGTTTGAATTAAAACAGGTTTCTATAAATTTACCCTACTTGATCGCTAGGTTATTAATCCTTAACCTGAAGTCTTACATTTTCATTTCTGATGACGGTAATAATCGGGAATTGGCATTTTTACCACATCGATTTAAACTGAGCAAAAGCTCGCTTTAATTTATGACTTCCAAATTTTTGTTTAACACTTCCTTTACAGTAACTTTCTATAGATTAACTTAATTTCATTCCTAAACCTAATCAAATTTAGTTATGAAAGAAAAGGAAGAAAAGTCTTCGAAAAAAATAGAAGACTTAAAAAAGAATACCTCAGATCCTAAGGGCAAAACAATGACCACCAATCAGGGTTTAAAGGTAAATGATACCAATAATTCCTTAAAAGCAGGAGAGCGGGGAGCGACGCTTTTAGAAGATTTTATACTCAGGGAAAAAATCACCCATTTTGACCATGAACGTATTCCGGAGCGTATCGTACACGCCCGGGGAAGTGGTGCTCACGGTTATTTCGAGTTATATGAAAATCAGGAAGAATTTACCAAATCAGGAATTTTTACAGATACTTCAAGAAAAACGCCGGTTTTTGTACGATTTTCTACAGTGGCAGGTTCCAAAGGATCTGCAGATCTTGCCCGAGATGTTCGAGGTTTTGCTACCAAGTTTTATACTGACGAAGGGGTTTTTGACCTCGTAGGGAATAACATGCCTATCTTTTTTATCCAGGATGCCATGAAGTTTCCAGACTTAATTCATGCTGTAAAACCAGAGCCGGACAGGGAGATTCCGCAGGCGGCTTCAGCTCACGATACTTTTTATGATTTCGTTTCTCATACTCCGGAAACGATGCATAATCAAATCTGGTTGATGAGCGACCGTGCAATTCCACGAAGTTTCAGGATGATGGAAGGTTTTGGGATCCATACTTTCAGACTTGTCAACGCTGAAGGCAAAGCACATTTTGTGAAATTCCATTGGAAGCCATTACTGGGAGTAAAATCTGTTACCTGGGATGAAGCCGTTAAAATTCATGGTGCAGATGCAGATTTTCACAGAAGAGATCTTTGGGATGCGATAGAAGCAGGCCAGTATCCAGAGTGGGAATTAGGTTTCCAGATAGTGCCAGAGGAAGATGAGCATAAATTTGACTTTGATCTTCTGGATCCTACCAAGCTTATTCCTGAAGAAATGGTGCCGGTAAAACGCATCGGTAAAATGACCCTTAACCGTAATCCTGATAATTTCTTTGCAGAAACTGAGCAGGTTGCATTTCATCCAGGCCATGTTGTACCGGGAATAGATTTTACTAATGATCCATTGCTGCAGGGAAGATTATTCTCTTACACAGATACACAATTATCCAGGCTTGGTAGCCCAAATTTTAATGAAATCCCGATTAACCGCCCGGTTAACGAAATTCATAACAATCAGCGGGATGCACATATGCGAATGACGGTGAATAAAGGAAAAACAGCATATTTTCCTAATTCTATTGGCGGGGGTTGTCCTCACCTTGCTAAAATAGCTGAAGGCGGGTTTCATCATTATGAAGAGCGGATCGATGCAAAGAAAATAAGGGAGCGTAGTGAAAGCTTTAACGATCATTTTTCACAACCGGCGTTATTTTACCGCAGTTTGACAGCGCATGAGCAGGAACACGTGGTACAGGCTTATTCTTTTGAACTGGGCAAATGTACCTATGACCATATAAAGCAACGTATGCTTTACATCCTTGCCCAAATAGATGAAACTTTGTCTGCAAAGGTTGCCATTAATCTTGGTATGGATATTCCTAAAGAAATAGACCAGCCATTAAATCAGGCGATAGGCGCCGATGCCGATGTTCAAAAACATCAACCTGGACCTAAAAAGAATTACTTGGATAAATCCAAAGCTTTAAGCCAGGAGTTTCTACCTTCAGAAGGGATTGCAACAAGGAAAATAGCAGTCTTGGCTGCAGACGGTTTTAAGGAAAGCGATTATAATAAGATCAAAAAACCTTTGGAAGAGGCCGGAGCTATGGTGCAGATTGTTGGGGTGCATGGCGGTACTATAAAATGCGATAAAGGAGATTCTCATAAAGTGGCACATGCGCTAATGACTACAGAAAGTGTTGTTTTTGATGCTCTTTACATTCCCGGGGGTAAAGAAAATATCGATGCACTTATGAAGCAGGCAAAAGCCAAAAAGTTTATAAATGAAGCTTTAAAACATTGCAAGGCGATCGCTTTAGATGGCGAAGCCGAAGAACTTTTTGATGCGACTTACGGTAAGGATTTTAAAGATGACGATGCGGTATGCATAAATGAAAGTCCGCAAAAATTTATCAAAGCTATCAGTGAACACCGTAACTGGAAACGGGAAAAAGCAGCCATGGAAATTCCGGCTTAATATTAATTCATGTAATTGAAAATAAAAGGTTCAACTTTAATAGGTTGAACCTTTTTTTATATTGAAAATGCTATCTACCGATAATTGTCAAATTTGAAGCATGTTTTTATTCGCTAATATTTGTTCAGCCGTTCGGAGTCGGAGGAACGGTTTTACGAGGTATAAATTCTGAAGAGCTTAGAAATAACAAACTGGAAAGCCCACTTCAACTGAAGGCACTGGTATTAATTATAAAATAATCTTTTCCTGTTGACAATTCTTCCATAGAAATTTCATAAATTCTCCTCATGAAAATTGGATTATCATCTAATTTTCAATGAAGTAAATCCCCAAATCACGGAGGACTATCTCCCTGTAAACCTTTACTCGACATGAATTCAAACAACAAAAAAACCGAACATTATTTTGCTAAACCCGGAGTAGCTAATATTGGACTTACCAAGGAGGATATAAAAACCTCTTTTCTGGAAAAGTTGTTCTACAGTTTAGGTCGAATTCCGGTGGTGGCCACCAAAAATGACTTTTATACTTCCCTTGCCCTCACCGTGCGGGACAGGGTCTTTAGAAAATATGTAAAATCGCTTGAACAGTATGCCGAAGAAGATGCACGCGGAGTGGCTTATCTATCTGCCGAATATCTTCCGGGTCCACATCTTGGAAACAATCTGCTTAACCTGGAGATTGTGGAGGAAACAAGGGAAGCACTGGCTGAATTTGATCTTGATCTGGATGAACTTCTAAAGGAAGAGGTGGAGCCGGGACTTGGAAATGGCGGACTGGGAAGATTAGCTTCCTGCTATATGGATTCTCTCGCAACTTTGGGAATTCCTTCTATAGCCTATGGTATACGCTATGAATTTGGGATCTTTAAACAGGAAATACAAAATGGCTGGCAAGTTGAATCTACAGATAAATGGCTGCAGAAGGGAAACACGTGGGAAATCCTCAGACCAGAAATTTCTTTCGAAGTGAAGTTTGGAGGTAATACAGAGCACAGCAGGGATGAAAATAATAAGCTGCACATCGAGTGGATACCAGACTCTGAAATTAAGGGCACTGCCTATGATACTCCCATCCTGGGTTACCAAAGCAATAGTATCATATTAAGACTATGGAAAGCAGAGGCAACAGAATCCTTTGATTTTGCTGCTTATAATCTGGGAGAATATTACCGGGCAGTAGAGAAAAAGATGCGGTCTGAAAATATTACGAAAGTGCTTTATCCTAATGATGAAAACCTTTCGGGAAAAGAACTAAGATTAAAGCAGCAGTATTTCTTTGTTTGCTGTTCGCTTCAGGACATCATCAGGTTGCACCTTTTACAGGGACGTAAACTGGAAACTCTTCATGAAAAATTTACTATTCAGCTCAACGATACTCATCCCTCTATTGCAGTGGCAGAGCTCATGAGATTATTGCTGGATGTGCACCACATGGAATGGGAAGAAGCCTGGAAGGTTACCAAGAGTACCTTTGCATATACCAATCACACCCTTTTGCCTGAAGCGCTGGAAAAATGGCCGGTAAATCTTTTAAGAAATCTGCTGCCAAGACATCTTGAGTTGATTTATGAAATTAACAGCAGGTTTATCACTGAAATCCGGGAGCACGATTTTACCGGAGAACAGATATCTAGAATGTCCTTAATTGACGACAGGGGAGAACCTACTATCAGGATGGCACATTTGGCAACGGTGGGTAGTTATAAGGTGAATGGAGTTTCAGCATTACATTCTGGTCTGCTTAAGGAAGAGGTACTGAAGGATTTCGCACAACTATGGCCAGAAAAATTTACTAACGTTACTAACGGAATCACGCACAGGAGGTTCCTCGCTGTGAGTAATCCACTTTTGGCTGGTTTAATTACCGAAAAAATCGGAAAAGGATGGCTTACCAATCTCGACAAGTTAAAAAGCCTCGAATCCTTTGTTAACGATGAAGACTTCCGCAGAAAATGGATGGAAGTGAAGCTGGAGAATAAAAAGAACCTTGCCGCTCAAATAAAAGAATTTACGGGATTTGAAATAAACCCTGAAATGCTGATTGACGTGCAGGTAAAGCGGATACATGAGTATAAACGGCAGCATCTTAAGGTACTGCATATCCTGAGTTTATATATGCAGATCAAGGAAGACGGGCAGAATAATATTCCACCAACTGCTTTCGTTTTTGCAGGAAAAGCCGCCCCTGGTTATTTTATGGCTAAACGTATAATTAAGTTAATTACTGCCGTGGGTGATCTTATCAATAACGATCCTGAAGTTAACAAGATTTTAAAGGTGATTTTCCTGCCAAACTTCAGCGTAAAGCTTGCGCAGCACGTTTACCCCGGTGCAGATCTTTCGGAACAAATATCTATGGCAGGAAAAGAAGCATCGGGAACCGGGAATATGAAATTTGCTCTTAACGGAGCCCTTACCATTGGTACTCTGGACGGAGCTAATGTGGAAATAAGAGAAGAAGTAGGAGAAGAAAACTTCTTTCTTTTTGGTCTCACTACAGAGGAAGTTGCGGAGAGGAAGAAGGCGGGTTATCATCCCTATAAAATCTATTCTGAAAATGAGAAACTAAAGAGGGTGTTAGACTTTCTGTTATCAGAAGAACTCACAAAAGGAGACACAGAACTATTTCGATCCATTTATGATAACCTCTTAAATCAGGATCCTTATCTGTTACTCCAGGATTACCAGTCTTACGTAGACCAGATGGAAAACGTTTATGAAATTTGGAAGGATTCTCAGAAATGGGCAAAAATGTCTATTATAAACGTGGCAAATATGGGGAAATTTTCAAGTGACCGGTCGATAAAAGACTATTGTGAAAAAATTTGGAAGGTAAAAGCAGTAAAGGCATAAATGATAAGTCCAGTTGTTATATTATTTAATAAAGACAGGGAGATTTTTTAGTTCTCAGGTAAACTGATTTCAGAGACGATAGAAGATCTCTACTGATTTAAATAAAGAATAAGTTAGTCGTCTCAAACTGGGAAACCAAAATTTTGATTTATGCTGTTTTTGAGCGTGTTGCACTTACGATCTCAGCTGGCAAAATATCTTCTATTGCGATGGTGGAGTCACCATGATGTGTGCACGGTGAGTCCCGGGATCCATAAGCCAGGGCATTCCCGGTGCATGAGGTCTGTCAGGGAGTCCTGTGGATTCTGTTGTAGCATACGGAATATAAATCACGTACCGCAGATTTCCTTCTGTTAATTCTCCGGAATTCCTGTTGTAGTTTTCGTCTATGCCACTTAATACATACATCATGCTGGGAGCATCAGGTAGTTGAAGTTTGCCTGTTTCAGATTCCTTTTGGCGAATCTCTCTTTTTTCCATTTCTGTTTTCCCTTCTGCAAGGAGTTCTCTTCCACGAGACATAAAGGGTTCCAGTTTTTTTGAATAACAGGCCACCGAGATTCCTTCTTTAGTAGGATCATCGGCCATGCATATTTGATTGTTTTTTCCCTCCCGCAGTACCACAAGGCTGCCTGATGTGTCGTAGCCATAAACCATTGCTCCCTCACGCATGTCCTCAGCCAGGGGGAGAGTGGCTGTGTATATCTGTACTTCCTGTGGCAGGACCTCCTGCTGTGCAGTTAAGGTACCGGTAATGCAAAACAGAGAAAATAAAATCAGGTACTTCATAATTGTGGCTTGTGAGTAAGTCTGTCTTAAATGTAGTAAAATTTACAGAAACAGGATGTTACAATATTTATTAAATTAACACTCATACCATTATATTTCAATATGGTACAGAATTTAAAGACTTCCATTTTAAGCATTTCTAAGATATTTTTATGAATCAGAATATCTGATCACTAAGTTTCAAATCTTTCTTAATTCCTCACTTTGAAGGGGATAAAGTTCCAGTTGAATATATCGATAATTGCTATTTTTGAAGCCTCTTTATGACGGTCGAAAACTGGCAAATTATAGAAAATTATCGGTTGCAGTTTTCTTTTAGAAGGAGAAAAACTACATTTAAAATTTTAAAATATTCACTCAGCCGCAAGTGACTTTATTTGTAAGTAAATTTGGTTTTTTAAGCTTGCGGATAATAAAAATACGCCTCACGACAAAATAGAAAAACAATGCAATCCTGTGGGGATCGATGCGAAGAGAAGGCATATTATTAGAGATAATCTCATGCAGAATAGAAGAACGTTTAAAAGACTGGAGGAAGGGAAATAAGCTTCAGCTTGCAGAAAAATTTATAGATACTGTAGGTAAAAGCGGCACCTCGAATTTGGCAATTATCGACCTGCTGTTCTTTTAGCCGTAGTTTTTCTACGGAAGAAAAGCTGGTTTGAAAAATCCAGATTTTTCAGAATTAATTTCCCTTGATTAACTGCAAAACCTGTCCATTATATTCATTACCGCCAATCCATCTTCGGCAGAACAGGGATTTTCGGCATTTCCAAGGAAGTAATCTACAGTAGCTTTAATCATTGGTTGTTGGACATGAGGGAGAGGTTCAAAATCGAAAGTTTCACTATGCTCTTCCGAATTTAAAACCACCTTATCTCCAAAGAAGGAGAAGCTTATAGAGCCATGACTTCCGAAGATTGTGCATTCATCCTTTTGATCTTTTTCGGATGCATTAAAACACCATATTCCGCGAAATTGCACTCCGCTTTTAAACCTGATGATTCCGTTCACAATATCGTCTGCAGGATAAAGATTATTCTGATTTCCGGAAATACCCTGAACATATTCCGGTTCTCCGAAAAACTGGTACATAAGGTCGATTTGATGAGGCGCGAGATCGTGAAAATAGCCACCGCCTGAAATGGCAGGGTCAATTCTCCAGTTTTCGTCAGAATCTGCAATTAATTTAGATTTTGGAGACTGTAGAATTTGAATGTCTGCAAAACGTATTTCACCAATACTCATATTTTCTAGAAGCTCCTTTACTTTTAAAAATGCAGGTAATTTTCTGCGGTAATGTGCTACAGTTAACTTGCTTTTGCTCTTGTTTAAGGCTTCGATTATTCTGGCGGATTCCTGCGCGTTAATCGCCATCGGCTTTTCAAGATAAATATTTTTCCCTGCTTGAATTGCCTTTAGCGTAAGTTCTACATGTGTAGATGGGGGAGTGGCAATGTAAATAGCATTAATTCGGGAATCTTTTAAAAGTTCTTCGGCATTGTTATACCAGGTGGGGACATTGTGCCTTTTTGCAAAGTCTTCAGCTTTTACAGCATTTCTGCGCATCACGGCGAGCAATTCAGAATTATAAATTTTCTGAAATGCAGGACCGCTTTTAACCTCTGCCACGTCTCCGCATCCTAAAATTCCCCATACTAGCTTTTTCATTTATTCAATTTTTTGACACTAAGCACTATTCCGGAACTCTATAACTCCAGGTTTTTTGTGCTGTTATTCTGCTCTTATTCTTCCTTGTAGCGATTTAATGCCTCAACAAAATAGTAGTCGCCATAGGTAAGTGGTACATCTACTTCAGAATTTTGGGGGAGATGACCAACTCCGTGTTTTAAAATAAAGCCACCGTTGGTACCTTCTTCAGCTAAATATTCCGGACTCATAAGCGTATTGAGAGCTGTTTCAGCAGCATTGAAATATTTCTTTTGCCTATTTTTATTTACATATTCGCTTAGCTCAAGCAGGGCAGCGGCCATAATCGCACCTGCCGAAGAATCTCTAAATGCATCCGGAATTTTTGGCGCGTTGTAATCCCAATACGGAATTTTATCTGCAGGCATATTTGGGTGGTCAAGCATAAAATCTGCAATTTTCACGGCCTGGTCCAGGTATTTTTGATCTTTAGTTTTTCGATATACCTCTGTAAAGCCATACAGACCCCAGGCTTGTCCACGAGCCCAGGCAGATTCGTCGGCATTGCCCTGGGCCGTTCTCTTTTCTTTTACTTCACCCGTGTTTTCGTTATAATTTATCACGTGATAAGAACTATTGTCTGGTCTAAAGTGATGTTGTATTGTAGTATTGGAATGAGTGATAGCAATATCACGATAAATATTGTCCCCACTGTATTCTGAAGCCCAGAACAGCAGCTCCAGGTTCATCATATTATCGACAATTACCAAAAAACTGTCATCATCAGAATCCCAGGAGCGTATAGCGCCAACTTCTTCATCAAACCGTGTAGCTAAAGATTTGGCGCTGTTCATAAGAATTTCGTCATATTCCTCTCGTGGATCAAGACGATTTGCAGCACCAAAACTGTCAAACATCATAAAGCCCAAGTCGTGGGTAGAGGTGTTATACTGCTCTTTTTCGAGGTCTTTCAAAATTCTTTCTGCCTCTTCCATTAGTTCAGGATCACCAGTTTCTTCATATAAATAGAGGAGTGTTCCCGGATAGAACCCGCTAACCCACCAATTAGACCCGCTGGTCTCAAAACGGTCTTCTTTAGCATAAAAAGTTTTGGGAAACCTTCCATCCTTAGGCAGCTGGTCTGCCATATATTTATACTGTTGTGCAGCTAATTCTAAAGTTCTGTCAATTTTATTTTCCGGAATGTCCTTCTGCGTTGCACAGGATGTAAAGAAAATTGCCAGCATCAAAACTGAAAATTTTACGCTTCTGAAAACACCGGATTTTGGTCCGTTTTTTATCATTGGTTTATTTCTATTTAGACAAATTGATTATTTGCAACAATCCCCACGGGAGTAGCAGTTTCGCCGGCAATTATTTCTCCATCTCTTTGCATAATTTTGCATTAATGTGAAACTGGTCTATGATTTAAAAAGTTCTCTATTATTGATTGGAACCCATTCACCAGCATTTTTGGTCATAACCAAATTTTGCCAATTATCGGCTTAAATCCCTTTTCAAAAGCTAAAGAACCTTTTCTACTTCCCAATGTCTGAATTATTTTGTCAATTTACTAAAATCATGGGAGGTGAAACAGAGTTTTTTTAGCACCTCTGCCAAAATTGAAGAACACCATTTTAAAGAGGCATATTTTTTATGTCAATTATCATCCTTTAGATCAGCCTGAAAGCGGCGTTCCTATTAGCTATCCATCAACCAAATTATAACCTACTAAAGGATTTGAAGCGGACGATTTGTTGTATCCACCAGATTTTTTCTTATCACGAAATCACCAAATTCTTCACCTGGTTCTCTTTCCTGAGCATAAGAACCCAGAATAGGATCGAGCTCCTGCAGAATATTTTCTTCAGAAAGCATTTCTTTATATAAAGAATTTAGACGGTCACCGTTATGGCTCGCGCCAAGGTACATATTGTAGCGGCCTGGTGCACGGCCCACAAAACCTATTTCTCCTAAAGACGACCTGGCACAATTATTTGGGCAGCCGGTCATCCTGATATTTATTTCGTCATCCTGAAGGTTATGCTTTCTCATGATATCATCCAGCTTATCTACCAGCGAAGGTAAATAGCGCTCAGCTTCTGCAAAAGCCAGGGGACAGGTATTTAGCGCCACACAAGCCATAGAACTTTTTCGAAGTCCGGTGAGTTTCTCGTTATTAAGCACTCCGTTTTTTTCCAAAACAGCTTCAATGGCTTTCTTATTTTTTTCAGCTACATTGGCAATAATGAGGTTCTGGTTTCCGGTAAGTCTAAAATCACCTTTGAGTATTTCGGCAACTTCTTTTAAAGCCTTTTTAAGCCGGTAACCTTCTTCATCTTTAATCCTTCCGTGTTCTATAAACAGTGTATAAAACCACTTGTCATTAGTTCCTTTTACCCATCCGTATTCATCGCCATTTTTATTGAATTCAAAAGCACGGGGTTTTTCCATTTTTGAACCAAGACGATTTTCAATTTCATCTACAAACCATTGTAGTCCATGTTTATCTATCGTATACTTAAGTCTTGCATTTTTCCTGTCCACCCGGTTCCCATAATCCCTCTGGATTGTAATCACCGCTTCGCCGACAGCAATAACCTTGTCTTTTGGCACAAAACCTATGACATCTGCCAGGCGTGGATAAGTGGATTTTTCCCCGAAGGTACTTCCCAGCCCTCCGCCTATACAAACATTGTAACCTACGATTTCATTATCTTCTTCTATGGCAATAAAACCAAGATCATTTGCAAAGACATCAATATCGTTGTTTGGCGGAATGGTGAGTCCGATTTTAAATTTTCGGGGCAAGTAATGTTCTGAATATAAGGGCTCTTTATCTGGTGTTCCTGCAACCTTCTCTTTATCCAGCCATATCTCGTGATAAGCTGAAGTCTTCGGAAGAAAGTGCTCACTAATTTCTCCGGCCAATGCATATACTTCTTCGTGTATTTTTGACTGATAGGGGTTGGGGTTGCACATCACATTCCTGTTCACATCCCCGCAGGTGGCGAGTGTACTCAACAACTCATCATTTATAGCTTTTATAGTGGGTTTCAGTTCATTTTTAAAAATGCCGTGAAACTGAAAAGACTGCCTTGTAGTCAGCTTCATCGTACTATTTCCGTATTGATCTGAAAGTTTATCCAGCGCAATCCACTGCCCGGGAGTAGTAATTCCTCCGGGAGTTCTTACCCGTATCATAAACTGATAAAGCGGCTCCAGTTTTTGCTTCTTCCGTTCGGTATCAAGATCCCGATCGTATTGCTGATAAGAACCATGATATTTAATGAGCTTTACATCATCAGGATCAAGGGCACCTGTGAGAGGGTTTCTGAGGCTCTCTTTAATCGTGCCTCTTAAATAATCACTTTTGTCCTTTATATACTCGTCGTCCGATAATTTTTGCCCGTCCATAATTCTTTCTTTTGTGTAAGTTATAATTTCCTTTTTAACCTTACCTGCATATTTCTACTAAAATTCCACTGAAATCACTGTGATTCATAAATCACTTTTTCTGATTATTCTGCAGCTTTTCTAGTAAATATCTGTTTGATAACGCTTGGAAACCTGAAGATACTTAATGTATTCTTCTGCTTTCTCCGGAGTTACGCCTCCTTGCTGCTGAATGATTTCCCGCAAGGCGTTATCCACATCTTTCGCCATTCTTGTTGCATCTCCGCATACGTAGAAATGCGCTCCCTGCTCCAGCCAGTCGTATAATTCTTTTCCGTTTTCTAACATCCTGTGCTGCACATACTGTTTTTCCTCCTGATCCCTGGAAAAAGCTACATCTGCTTTAGTTAGCACACCTTCGTCAAGATATTGCTGCCACTCCGTTTGATACAGAAAATCTGTTCTGAAGTTGCGGTCTCCAAAGAATAACCAGGATTTACCTTTGTTCTCTGCCACTTCCTTGTGTTGCATAAAAGCCCTAAAAGGAGCGACACCTGTACCGGGGCCCACCATTATAACCGGCGCCTCAGGATCCTGCGGAAGTTTAAACCTGCTGTTTTTGTCCACGAAGACCTTTACCTTATCGTCTACCTTAAGCCGGTCGGCAAGGGTAGTGGAGCAGTGGCCTTCTTTATTTCTGCCAAAGGCCTCATAGCGAACCACCGAAACAAGCAAATGCACTTCATCTTCCACGGCCTGCTGCGAGGAAGCGATAGAATACATCCTTGGAGTGTTTTTTCTTAATACTGAAATCAGCTCATCCGGATTTAGTTTATAGGGTTCCTCCTGAATTAAATCCAGAACATCACGACCTAAGAGGTAATCTTGAATTTTTTTATTGTCTGAAAGTATCTCTTTTAATTTTTTGCTTTCTGTAAGCTCGGCATATTTTGTAATGGAAAGTTTGGAAAGCGGTGTTAACTCATAATCGTAAGTCAATGCTTCCAGCAGGTTCTTTTTTCCCTGATGGGTTTCTACCTCTTCATTTCCTGAAAGTTTGGTTGCTTTCAAAACTTCGCCTATCAAGTACTCCGAATTTGCTCCATAAACTCCCAGGGCATCTCCGGGTTCATAGGTTAATCCCGAACCTTCCAGGTCCAGTTCCAGGTGAATCGTTTCCTTGGAAGATCCTCTTCCGTTTAATTCTATTTTTTCCAGGATAGTAGCCTCAAAAGGATTCTTTCTGGAGAATTTCGCTGCGGCCTTTGGAGCAGCCAGCTCGTTTGGTGTTTCTGCTTCAGCTGGCTGATCAGAGGTCTGTGCGAGGGCATTTATAAAACTATTTTGCCACGCTTCAGCATCTTCTTCATAATCTACATCACAATCCTGTCGTGGACCAATACGCTGCGCGCCCAGTTTTTCCAGCGCAATATCGAAATCCTTTCCGGTTTGGCAGAAGTCGACATAACTACTATCGCCTAATGCCAATACAGAAAATTTCATATGAGAAAGATCCGGTGCTTTTTTGCTGTGTATAAAATTATAGAGATCTTCTGCCTGCACGGGAGGTTCACCTAATCCGTGAGTGCTAACAATTACAGCTAGATTATCGATTTTCTTCAGGTTCCTCCCTTTAAAAGAAGCCATGTCTGAAACCTCAGTTTCTATTCCTTTTTCTTTTGCGAATGTTGCCAAATTTTCAGCTAAGCCTTCGCTGTTTCCTGTATGACTGCCGAAAAGAATATGTAGCTTTTGCGGTTTGGAAGCAGCAGCTTGTGGCGCAGCAGTATTCTGCTGTTGTGGAGTTGCTGAAACTGCAGGTGCATTCTGAATAATTCCTGAAAAATATCCGCTTAACCATTGAAGCTGTCCCGAATCCAGTCCGGACAATGCTTCCTGCAGCTTTTCAGCTTGTTTATCATTAAAAGGCCCCTTCTTTAAATCCATGTGTTCTCAAATTTTCATATTAAGACATTCCTATGTCTTTGCAGCACAAAAATAAGAGATCTAAAAGGGGATTGCCAATTGCAAATAATAATATAGAATAACCTGAAGTTATAATGAAAGCGGAAAAATGGGCAAATATTTTACTTCTAGATAAAGGTTAAATCTTGAGAGCAGGTAAATCTTCGCTGCAAGTTTGAGCTTTTTGCAGAAGTAATTTCTGAGTGCATAATATGAGATTTCGAGTTGATAATAATTATAAATTATGCCTGTCTTGTAAAGCACCTCAAATTGTACTTTATAATAAAATGGTATGTCTAAAAGAGCTAGGTCGAGAGTTTTTAAATGACCTTTCGACTCCGCTCAAGGAGACAAAAACCAGGTTTAGGTGTTTCAGGAGTATAATCATCTATAAATTATGATTTCTGAGAAGAAACTGGATGAGCAGGGCAGGGAGGCCACCCTCCGGACCTTGCGGAGTAATAAAATAGAAATTACGGTGAATGGGAAGTTTCTTGATCTCAATAATTTTCAGGACTCCACTTTCCAGTTCTTTAAGGATAGCGTGAAGGGAAACAAATGCCATACAATCTGAATGTTGCAGGTAAGATTTAATAGCTTCGGTGCTTCCCAGCTGCATTTCCACCTGCAGGTCGGACAGTCGGATACCCTTTTGCTTCAAAGCATCGGCGGTAACTTCCAGCGTTCCCGATCCCGGTTCCCTCAATAAAAGCGGAATTTTCGTGAGCTCTTCCGGCTTGATTTCATCTCTTTTGGCCATGGAATTTTTACTGCCACACACAAGCACGATCTCATCTTTGAGAAATGGCGTATAATTAATTTCCCGGCGTTTGGATTGACCTTCTATTACGCCCAGTTCTATTTTTTTATTAAGCAGGGCCTGCTCAATCTGTTCTGAATTTCCACTCAGCAATTCCACCTTTACTTCCTGGTGGATATTGTGAAACCGCGCCAGCAAGGGTGGCAGGATATATTGAGTTATGGAAGTGCTGGATCCTACATGCAGCGTACCCTTAAAAGCACTGTTCAACTGGTTGAGATCAAATTCTATTCGCTGGTAAATTTTCTGAATTTCCGTAGTGTGGCTTAGCAGGATTTCCCCGGCAGGCGAGAGCAGAACTTTATTTCCTCTTCTGTCAAACAGCGCCAGGCCAAATTGATTTTCAATTTCTTTGATATGCTTGGTCACCGCAGGCTGGGAAATAAGCAGCTCCTCGGCAGCCTTGGTAAAGCTGAGCCTTCTTGCTACGGTACTAAAAACTTTTAGGCGGAAGTCAAACATATACAATAATAACGATCATTTTTGAAACTGTAAGTATTTATATATCCGGAATACGACCGACAATTTAATGGAGCACCAGAACCCACTGAAATATATTACAGAACGACAAACATTTTTTTAAAACCGAAAATCCTCTACATTAGAACAGTAAAGACATAGTAGAGATAAATTTACTATGCATTTATTAGCAAAAAAAATTTAGTGTTAGATTTATATATATGTTGGGTGTGCAAGCTGAAATAAGATCGCATTTCTACTAAAAACTATTCAATGAATAAATTTTACTTTTTGATATTAATATTAATCGGATGTTCAGCTGAAAAAGAAAAATCTGAATACGAAAGACTTTTGGATTACGAAGGGGCATATGAATATGTAAATGAAAGCACACTTGATATTGTTGCCTCAGAACTTGACACTACCCTCTATGCTGTTATTGATAAAGCAAAATATCCTTTGAATCATATCGCCTTAGACAGTTTTACAAATATTCAGGACATTCCTGTTGTTTTTAAAAGAGATAAGTCTAACAAAGTTATAGGTTATGAAACCGGTGGACAATCATTTGAACTAATCACGACCGATATAGAAAAAATGGAAATGTTTCCACGTAAAGAACTTTTTTACAACCCTGACAACTACACATACCAAAAACCACATAAAACTTCAGATGGTCTAGAAACGGGACTTATAGAAGAAGAATTTAAAAATCCCGAACCAATAATTAAAATGGTAAAAGAAACCATAAAAGGTGAATTTCCAGATGTTCACAGCATCTTGATTTACAAGAATAATAAATTAATTCTTGAAGAATATTTTTACGGTTATGATAAAAACATACCACATCAACTAAGGTCTGCCACCAAACCTTTCATTGGTGGAATTCTTGGCATTGCAGTCGACAAAGGATTTATTAGAAGCGAAAAAGAAAAACTTCTGCCCTACTTTAAAAATAAGTATGATAAAATTGCCAATTTGGATGATAGAAAAAACGAGCTAACAATAGAAAACTTCCTAATGTACCGCCACGGTATGGACTGTGAAAATAATAATCCAGAAAGTAAAGGAAATGAGCAGTCGATGATGCAAAGCAATGATTGGGTTAAACACACACTTGATTTACCGATGGTGACAAAACCAGGAGAAAAATCATCCTATTGCACAGGTTGTCCTTTGACTTTAGGCAGTTTGGTAGAGATTGCAACAAATGAACAAATTGAAAATTTTGCTAAAGAAAATCTGTTTGAACCAATGGGTATCACAAATTACAACTGGACTTTTGAGCCAAATCAGGCAAGTATAAATACTTTTAGTCAAATGTCCATAACACCGCGTGACCTAATAAAATTGGCAAAATTATTTAAAGATGGTGGTAAATGGAATGGAAAACAAATATTATCCAAGGAATGGGTTGATAAAACGCTTGATATGAACAAAGGCGATTATGGTTATTTATGGGAGCATAAATATTTTCTGATTGACGGTCAACAATACAATTCATACTTAGCTTCGGGAAATGGTGGACAAAAAATTAATATTTGGCCAGAACTTGATATGATTACAGTATTTACAGGCGGAAATTACAACTCGTATGAACTCTATGGAAAAAGTACACCACCAAATGAAATGATACCTAGCTATATACTAAAATCAGCAAAATAAAGTCAGCACATAACATCGGCTATAGCAAATGCGGGCTAAAGTGCTAAAATGATAATAATTACACAAAATAAACTAATCGCTAAATGGAAAGGCAAGTGCCTTAAAATCCCCACTTGTCATAGCCAAACCGTTGCCAACAATGGCCACCAAGAATTTGAGTAAAAATCTGGACAGGTTATCTCTAACCAAGGTTTTATCCTCAACATGGGCTTTTTCAGCAAGAATAAAGACTCTAGTGCACGGCCGGTTTTCGTTCCTGGCGAATTTATAGAATTGATGTATAATCCTAGGACCGATCAAGAATTAGAATAGAAACTTGAGGATGCAAAGGGTTATCTTTGCAAATTGGTTATAATGACTGGATCGGCTTTAGCCGAAAAATTGTAATTAAAGGCCATAGAAGAAAATAATTCAGCCGACAGGTCCACGTCCTTACTCCCGCGACATGCGATCTTAACCAATAGCATTTATATGAAAACAATCATCATTTTTACATTATTAGTTCTTATCACTCTTAAAAGTTTTGCCTGTAGCTGCGAAATTCCAAAACCGGCTGTTGAATTTCATCAATCGAAATACGTTTTTGAAGGTGAAGTAATTGAAAAGGTATATGCTTCAGATTCACTTACAAATACAGTAACTTTCGAGGTAAGTAAGTATTATAAAAATGGTGATAATCCAAAATTTTTAAAATTTCAGTTGAATTCTGAGGCAGAAGTTACCGGACTTTATTCTTCTTGTTACTGGACTGCAAAAAAGGGACAAAAATGGTTGGTTTATGCTAAGACAAGAAATGGCAAATTAGATTTTCAGTTCTTTTGTTCAAACAGTAAACCATTAGAACGATTAAAAATACATCCATCTGAACAAATGGTTTTAGATAACGGGAATAATCTGGACCTTACGAAATACCGCTATATTCATGCTGGTGAGCCAATTACAAGTATAGATTCTATTGAAAATATTTATAAAAAACATAAATTTGATCCATCTGATTTTGCTTTTATCTGGGTGGATGTGGATAAAAAAGGAAGATTAGAAAGAGCTAATCTGGTTCCCAGAGGTGAAAGAAAATTTGAATTAATTGATACAATTTTTGATTTGAATAACTTTAAAAATGAACGGCAGGAACCCAGAACTGAATTTGAAGAAATTGCTGTAGAAGTTGCGAATAAAATTAAAACCTGGGAGAAATACTATTTTTTAGATTTAGAAAACCCAGTTAAATTCCGGACGGGAATACTAATAGAAGTAAATAAAGATTCGATTATCAAAATAAGAAAACCCGGTTCATACTAATCGCAAGTGGCGGGTTTTATAGAAAAAATTATTAGTTTCCGTAGTATTTAGTCTTTCAAAACCAGATAAGTCATTCCGCGCCACCTTTTGTAACCGTGGCGTTTTGGCTGATTTTTAACCAGAGCAAATATCTTATGGCTAAGAAAACAAGGACCTGGATATTTAGAATACTATTGTTCGTTGGAACAATCATCTCGTTATACTTTGTGCCCTGGCCTATAGTAAAAGCCTGGATTGCTCCACTACCAGATTCAGTTCAGGAACAAGTAAACAAGGCGGAAGGTTATGGATTTGATGGTATAATTGTTTGTATCAACAAAAAAGGAAACCAAACAGAATTGTACTCTTCGGGTTACAAAAATAAAGAAAAAAGATTCCAGCTGATCCCAATGCATTGTTTAAAATTGCTAGTGTAGGCAAATTATATAATGCGTTAGCCGTTACCAAACTTGTTTCCAATGGAAAATTATCATTAGAAAAAGCACTATCAGATTATTTGCCCGAGTTAAAGAACAGAATAGAATACGCCGATAAAATAACTTTGCGAATGTTGGTTAAACACAGAAGTGGGATTCCGAACTATACCGATACATATATGTACTGGGCAAATCCCAAAGAAACGGCAGACGAAAATTTAGCTTTGGTTTTGGACAAACAAGCCAAATTCAAACCCAATGAAGATTATGAATATTCTAACACCAATTATCTATTAATTGAAAGAATAATAAACCGGGTTCTTGGATTTAGTAGCTTCCAATACATTCAAGAAGAAATATTAAAGCCATTAAATTTAAAACATACTTTTGGCTCTCTTCAAGATGTAAACGTAGATAATGTAATGAGCGGATACTATGTAGGTTATGATAAGGATTTAAAAACAGAAAATGTAGGTTCAATAATTGCAACAGCAGAAGACCTAAGCAAATTTATTCGGGCGTTAAATAATGGTTCCGTATTCGAAACCAAAGAAGAGCAGGAAATCTATTCTTCCATTTACAGATACGAGCATACTGGATTGATTCCAGGCTATCAAACTATTGCAAAATATCATCAGGATATCGATGCTGTAGTTATTCAGTTTACGAACACAGTCAACTTCGATGGATATAATTGGAGTCTATCTGAAATAATGTATGACCGTATCCTAAAAATTAGTCAAAAGCGCTAAAAAGACCTGGTTAGTAATTGGACTTTAAAGTTGATTCGATCAGCTGAATAAAAGTCGATAATTACCATTTTTATGCCTCCTTGGGACCGGAAGAAAACAGACAGATTCTGGATTTTTGCCAGATGTAATTTCTTCAGGAAAAAACTAAGC
>NZ_JAVRHN010000013.1:0-113298 GCF_031846645.1 Autumnicola psychrophila | reverse complement strand
AACATATGCCCCTAATTCTGCCTCTAAAAATGAAAAGCCCCGTAAACGTAATGTTTACGGAGCTTTCAGCGGAGAAAGAGGGATTCGAACCCCCGGAGGTGTGACCCTCAACAGTTTTCAAGACTGCCGCATTCGACCACTCTGCCATTTCTCCTTAGCGGATGCAAATATAGAAAGCTTTTTTCATTTGAAAAAGGTTTTATTGCTGTTTTTTACAATCCTTTATTTTTCAAATTCGATTAAGAAGCTCTTGGACTCTATTCCATTTCTGCTTTAAGAATTGTCTGTAACAACATGTATTCATTACTATATAAAGAGAATGAAAAACAAAATCTCTAGATGTTTTAACTTCATTTCGATGTAAGGATTAGTAGAAAAGAGCCATTTAATGGGCTGTTTAAATTTCAAATTTAATGTTTAGCCTGGTTGATATATTTGGGCTGATCGTTTATAGTTTCTATGACAGATCCCTTTAGCAATAGTATTTTATCGCGCATGGTCATCAGCAAATTTTTTTCATTATTTCATGTTCCGGTCACTAAATGTAGGCTTTGATCGAATAGTAGTGCAGTCAATTCTTTAGAAAGGTATCCTTTATCTGCATACAGACTGCCGGAAACTTTCTTTAGAAAATTATTTGTTTGAAGAATGTTTATCATCCACATTGGCCTGGGTGATTAGGAAATACAGCAGCTTTTATCGTTTACATACTTAAGTATAACTATATTTCTGTTTTTTTCACGCCAAAAAAGTACTTTTCTTCAATCGAACATAGTTTATGAGATCCGTCCAACTGTCATTATTGATATCATTTACTGCAAGATCTGGGGAATAGCCTTTATTAGCAATCCCTGATGCCTGAGAATATCAGTAAACGGATTTATCACCATTAGTCCTATAAATATCCTGCAATCTAATTAATGCCAAAAATTGGCAATTATCGGCCTCTAGTCTTCAATTGACTCAAAATTCCTTTAGAGAAGATCAATGTTAGTTATTTCCATTAACCGTTGCATTTTTTGCAATTTCAATATCCTGTGCAACTTCAGGTCGTATAAGTTCCCAGTGGAAAAGATTATCTTCATTCCTGTCGTGGCTGCTTCCGTTATAGTGGGTTAACGGCATGTCCTTATAAATTGGGCGGGTGATTTCAATGACCTTATCCCAGTAATTTAGTGCTTTTATCAGATGGTTTACGGCATTTTGCTTGTTTTCTGCTCCGCCTTTAATCCTATAGGTTTGAAGCGCTACAGCTCCTTTCAGTTTTTCTGCAAGATGCAGTCCTAAATACGACCAGGTTTTAACATCTGCAACTTCATACATTAACGAGGCATTATTTTCAGTATTAATATCTTCAACTAAACTTAAAGCTTTTTGGGTGTCTGTCTCCAGCATATCAATCAGAACAGGCGGAGTAACTTCATCTTTTTCAAAAGATCCTCGGGAGGTACGTCTTTGGACAAAATCTTTAACAGATACATAATCTGGGTCTAAAGTAGGCTGGTTTATTAATTGATCTACGGAAATGTACTGCGTGTTATCCCCAATAAGGGCCATAAAACCTTCGCCGTAAAGTGTAAAGTCCCATCTCGAATCATAAAGGGATGCAAGGCGCAATTGTGTAGCGGAGGCAAGGGAGTATGCCTGAAGCAGGTTGTCTCCCTGGTTGCCATAGCGCTCGTTAAATTCGGCCTGGAAAATATCATCGGGAGTTTTGGGATTATACAGCAGCCTTCCCCAAAGTTTATAAAAAAGCCACTGCCGTTGAAAAGCATAATTCCAGTCTACCGGCGCATCTATGGCGGTAAAATAATCTTTCGCAGGAATATAGGTTTCAGAGCCTATAAAATATCCGCCGATATAGCTTTGACTATTTAGGGCGATATGTTCCCGGATAAAATCTGGAACTCCCCAGCGAAGAGCAAAAAAATCTTCATTCCGGGCGGTGTAGGTGACCTTGTATCCTTCGGGTTCGGGATTATAAAAAGTGTCAAACATCTCGCCACCGTGTACTTTTACCAACTGCGGAGTGGAATGTGCATGGGACCAGTTGTACTTTAAATCTGCCCAGATGGGTCCTTTTATAAAATCCAGGCTAGCCTCTCTTTCAATAGCATTCCGAGTTAATTGCTCTAACTCCACACTGGTTTTTCCCAAAGATTCTGAAGTACTTGAAAAAGGAATGCGATGTACAAGCTTTAGGTCCCGACCCACCTGGCGCATACCTTCAATATAAGTTTCATAAATCCAGTCTTCTCGTTGCTGGGGCGTCATTCCTGCCATACCTTCTCCAAGTGTAAGGCCAAGACCGGTAAGCGTAGGATATTCCTGAAACATTTGGGTGATACTTTCCCGCGTATAGCGCTTCACAATTTCTGAAGTATCGCCCGGTATGTAATAATTCGGATACACATTTTCCCGGGCCACATTATGTGCTTCGGAAAATTCCGGACTAACAAAGATGTTAAACGGAATTATATAAGTATCGATCGCACGCTCATCTGCCATCCTGAAGATTTCCCGGTGCAAATGTTTCCATTCTTCCATTTCTTTATCACTAAACGGACTTGCTTCCGGAAAGTTCTTCGGCTTGATCATAAATACAAAGGGATGAAGGTTCCATAACGAAAGCGCATTAAAGCGATTTTTCGCCATCATATCCAGGAAAGCTTCCCAGTATTTCACATCGCGGACAGTCTCATAGTGCTGGTCCAGCGCAGAACTTGGCCGGTAGGTGTACCACGGCGTGTTATGCTTTATTGCCCGCAGCGCATTGTGCGGACTTTCGCTACTCTTTTTAATATTCTGAAGTGAAGTCCCGTTTCGTATACTTTCAGCAACCGAAAGGCTCCCGTAGATCACCCCTCTATGGTCACCTCCATAAATCGTGATAATTTTTCCTTCCGGAATAATGGAATATGCCTCACTGCCAAGATTAACAGCATTTACTGCTATGCTGATTAGATAATCATAACCCGTTTGTTCCTCCAAAATTGAATATTCCTGCTCCAAAAGAGCTTGCTTCAGCATTTTGGCAGCATATTCTTCCTGGGGAACATCCTGGTCGTATAATAAATAGACATTTTGAGAAAATCCGGAATAAATACTTCCGATAAAACATAAAAAAAAGCAGACGAATAGTTTTTGCATAATTTATTAGCTAAGAGGTAAACGTTTCAAAATCTGGTGCATGCTCAAAAATGGCAATTATCGGCATATAGTATGGATGTGCTCAAATGCTGAAGTTGTACCAGAAACATTGTGAAAATTTAGTCGATGCTTAAAAATAGCAATTTTCGGCAGATGAACAGTGGTTTCCTTATCGTTAATTGATCTTAGGCTCTATCTCTTGTATTTCATATTTCAGGGGAATTGTCTGGAATATAAATAGAAATCCAAACTTATTCGGAGCTAAAAAGTTTAGGTACTACATGCCCGCCACATCTAAAATAGTAAAAGGTAAACAACAGCAGCAGCTTACGTTATGGTAAGGCATTCCGGGAGTATCCAATAAACAGCTATTATGCTTATCGTTGTTAGCCAAAGGCTTTTTTTTAGTTTAATTGTCTTTTAAAACTACAAAACAAAAAGTTCTGCTTTGTATTAAAGGGTGTTAAATGGTCTTCTGTTATGCACTTAATTTTGGCAAAACCATTTTTTAATTCTGATGTTAATTCTTCTTCTTTGTATTGTTTTATTTCAAGTCCGCTACACATTTTGGGGGCATTTTGTGAAAAGGTTCCGATTGTCATAAATCCGCTAACAGATTTTCTTGCAGTTTTCATGTATTTTTCTATTTGATCAGTCGTAGTTAGAAAATGAAATGTTGCTCTGTCGTGCCAAACATCAAAAGTTGTATTAGGTTCAAATTCTGTAATGTCACTTACAATCCAATTTACTTTGTTTGCTTTTTTGCCAAGTCGGTTTTTTGCTTTTTCAAGTGATTTAAAAGAAATGTCAAGAACACTAATGTTTTGAAATCCTTCATCAAGTAGATAATCCACAAGTTTACTATCGCCACCACCAACATCTATTATTTTAGCGGTTTTATCAAGTCCGAATGAATGGATTAATTCAAGAGAGGTTTTTGGTATTTCTTGTGTCCAACTTACCTGGTCTGGGTTTTTGGTTTCATAAACTGTTTCCCAATGTTTTTTGATGTCTAATTTCATTATTAGTTTTTTTTCAAGCTCGTGGCTAAGGATTAGTATATGAAAAGTAGGCGATTTCGAAGTACAAAACTTTCTGTCGTGCACAAACTTTGATACGAGCAAAAGCATTGAACTTATTAATGTTTCGTCTATTTTTTAATACATTATTTTGGCGCGTTACCTACTCTATTTTTATTCCATCTAACTCAAAATACTTCATGCTCCTATATAAATAGAGAAAATGACCTAACTCTTGATTATTTTAAATTAATTCTTATACCGTGCCGAAGCAACTGTTCATCTTAATAATTTAAAAGTATTAAAAGTCATTGGATCTCCTCATTGCAGTTATATTTCTCCATAAACTTTAAAAAACGTTTCCTGGCATTTTTTAAAAAATGATCAACAGAAACGTAAAAAATGCACTTCTACTCCTGCTGCTTCATCCAATGATATTATAAATTTTATGTTTTTAAGACGATTTCGTGAAACATTCTAACTTAGGATGTTCAGATATTCCATGATTTCCGGTTGTAAACCCAGTAATATCAAGCATCTTCAAGATCACCAGCCTTAGCTCCTAGTCCCCAGATCATTAAGAAATTTTTCAGAATAAATATTCTCTATATTTATCTCTATAAATGTATATTTGGAAAAAATATATACATTTTTTAACTATTAAATAATTATACTATGAAGAACCTGCTAATTTTTACACTATTCTTATTTTGCGGCTTTCAAATGCAGTCGCAGGAAATGACTCAGGAAAACATTGAAGTCGGCACGATTTTGAAGATAAATGAAGCTGAGGCATATGGCTTTAAGCATATTAATTTTCCGCGTCCAAATTTCATAATTAAAAGTGGTGGTATCGCTAATTATAGCAGTGTTGAAGGCAATCGCGTAAAAATCACCGCGGTGAAGACAAAAAAGGATGGAACACGGCAAGTAGAAATCGAACGCGTGGACGGGCGTAAATTCTTTAGAAACTTCACTACTGTAAAAGCAGATATTGACGAAGCTCTTGCGTCTGGCGAGATGACATTATAATTTTAATTGTCTCTTTGAATAGAAGACGATTCATTGAGGTAGGAGGCTGACTAAAATTGCCAGGATCTATAAAGTTTTTCGGGAGCTGTAAACTAGCGCAACCGAAGATAATCACAAAGTATAGGTCGATAATTGGCAATTTTAGGCATCCTCCTTTTTTATTTAGAAGAACTTTCTTTTTCTTCATCTTATTCAGCCAGATAATGGTTCCCGTAATCGGCAAATTAGTGGCGATAAGACAGGAAATGAGATATAAGACTTTTAAAGATTTCGCCCGTATGCGGAGGTTTTATAAATGATGCTACCTGTATATTATGAGGTTCCTCTTTAAATATCTCCTTTTGAAGCATTTCTCCATTACTATCCAGCACCAATTGATCTGAAACTACCTACGACCAATTACTTTCATTATATTTTCTAATCTGAAACACTCCTTTTTCTGAAGAGGGCAATGCAATATTTGTAATTTCATTATAATTCAGTTCTTTTGATGCTACTTCATAGATTTCTGCTACAGTTAACTCCTCTCAGGGATCAAAATTAAGCTGTAATTCTATTCCGGGACCGCCGCGCTTACCAAAACCAACATGGTTCTGCTAAAACAAACTAGAAAAAGTACAATTCCCCTACTCAGGCCCAGCCATAGATGAACGTCGTTCATAAACTTTCTGAAAGTGTATTTCCTCTTTTTTCTTCATTATAGGGTAATTCAATCTTAAGAGGTGCTGGCGAATCCAAATTACTATAGAATTAGGCACCCTCCTGTCAAAGGCCTCTACGCCTAAAAAACTTTGCATGTTTATGAATATGTCGTACTTTCGAATCTTTGTTAATCAACTCGTATGTCGCAATTTTGGCTTTATTTTAACCTCGGCCTTGAGCATGTTCTTGACTGGCAGGCATACGATCATATGCTTTTCCTAATTGTGCTTGTAGTAGGGTACGGATTTATCAGCTGGAAAAAAATTCTTTGGCTCGTCACCCTTTTCACCATAGGACACACTCTGGCCTTGTTTCTGTCTGTATATGAAATAGTTAAAGTAGATCAGGATTGGGTGGAACTTCTTATCCCCCTTACCATTCTTTTAACAGCTCTTTTTAATATTTTAAATGCAGGAAAGAATGAAAAAAAGAATAACTTAAACCTGCTGCACTTTACTACCCTGTTCTTTGGTCTTATTCACGGCCTGGGTTTTTCCTCTTACTTTAAAATGGTTACAGCCTCTGGGGAAAGTAAATTCCTGCCGCTGTTGGAGTTTGCTTTGGGAATCGAAACAGCACAGGTCATCGTTGTACTTATAGTAATGATAGCAGGTTTCCTTCTTCAAAATGTCCTTCATGTTTCCAGGCGGGACTGGATATTAGTTACATCCTCTATAATACTTGGTATTATTTTACCGATTCTTCGAGACAGTTTTGCAGCTATTTAATATTTTAGCATTCCTGAAAGATATTCAGTTTTATTCGTACTTATTCATCTACAAGGATTTAGCTTCTAACAATTAAATTGCACTTTTACTTATGCAGAAGACAAAACAATTAAAATACGACAAAGCATATTTACGCATCGCAAGGGAATGGGGGAAGCTATCTCATTGTGAAAGAAAACAGGTTGGCGCGCTTATTGTAAAAGACAGAATGATAATCTCTGATGGTTATAATGGTACTCCCAGTGGTTTTGAAAATCCCTGTGAAGACGATGAAGGATATACGAAGTGGTATGTATTGCATGCAGAGGCAAATGCTATTTTAAAAGTGGCTTCCTCTACACAATCCTGCCTTGGGGCAACGCTTTATATAACAATGTCCCCCTGTAAGGAATGTAGCAAACTTATACACCAGGCAGGAATTACGCGATTAGTATATAATATTGATTACAAGGACAATTCCGGACTTGAGTTTTTAAGGAAAGCCGGAGTTAAACTTGAGCAGATAACAGATTTAGATAATTGAAAAACAGTAATAAAATATATATCCCACTACTTTTGGGGATCGCCTGCGCCCTGGGAATTCTCCTTGGTGCCAAGCTTAATTTTACCACCTCAGACACTCTTTTTTCCGGCAATCCTAAAAAGCAGAAACTCAGTCGGCTAATTGATTATATCGATTATGAGTATGTGGACGATGTGAATACTGATAGCATTGTAGATATTACTGTAAATAAAATTCTTGAGAATCTTGATCCCCATTCGGTTTACATCCCCAGTAAGGAATACGACCATGTAAGTGAGAGTATGAAAGGTGACTTTGTGGGAATTGGAGTAAGTTTTCACACAGTTGGCGACACAATTGTTGTTATCCAGCCGCTTGAAGGTGGTCCAAGTGAAAAGACAGGAATTCGCGGTGGAGACCGCATCCTCTACGCTGATGGAACCCGCCTTTTTGGAAAAAATATAAGCACAGACTCTATTATTGGCCAACTAAAAGGCGAAGAAGGCAGCAAAGTAAACCTTAAAGTTTTTCGGAGAGGGGAAGAAAATCTGCTGAACTTTAGAATCAACCGTGGCAAAGTTCCTCTAAAAAGCGTAGACGCAGCTTATATGTTAACAGATAAGCTAGGCTATCTGAAAATTAATCGCTTTTCTGAAACCACTTACGAAGAATTTGATGATGCGCTGGAAGAACTAAAAAAGCAGGGAGCAAAAGAAATTGCTCTTGATCTTCGTAATAATCCAGGTGGATATCTTTCTGAAGCTATTAATATTGCTGATGAATTTTTAAAAGATGACAAGCTCATTCTTTTTACCAAAAATAAGAGTGGTTCTGTTGAAAAAACCTTTGCACAGCGCGAGGGGGATTTTGAAAACGGAAAAGTGTATGTTCTAATAAATGAAGGTTCTGCTTCTGCCAGCGAAGTCGTTGCAGGTGCTTTACAGGACAACGACATAGGTACTATTGTGGGACGGCGCTCTTATGGAAAGGGTCTCGTGCAACGTGAAATGGAACTGGGAGATGGAAGTGCAGTAAGACTTACCATTGCACGGTACTATACACCTACAGGACGCTCCATTCAAAAGCCTTATGGAGAAGATAATAAAACCTATTACAACGACTACATGCGGAGGTACAGAAATGGTGAGTTACAAAGTGCCGACAGTATTCATGTTGAGGACGCTCTTCGTTATAAAACTCCAGGTGGAAAAATTGTGTATGGCGGCGGCGGAATAATTCCAGATGTTTTTGTTCCAAAAGATCTCGAGGCAGAAAAAGAACAGTATATGCTGCTTCTTAACGGAGGATTCATGGGCAGATTTATCTTTGATCTCATGGAGCAGGATCGGGATTACTACAACTCCATTAGCCAGGAAGAGTTTGAGAAGCAGGAGATGATTAATGATCAGGTAATTAAGGAATTTCTTAGATATGGCAGAAATCAAAGTCCAGGAATTAATATTCAGGTGAAGCAATACAAACCTTTACTAAAGCAGTATTTAAGAGCTGTTATGGCACAGCAACTTTTTGGAACTAATGCATTTGAACGAATAAAAAACGAAGGTGATCGAATAATTGAAAAAGTAATTCAATTGTCGAAGGAAAAAACCTAATTTGGAATCGTGAATGCTCCAAATGATTTTTTAGAAGCTTGTCTAACCCTTTCGCCTCTTTTCTTTTTTATTATAGCAGTGAGTTGCCGCTTATTGGACAACAGTGCATTACTTTTTCTTCAAAAGGAAATTTTAGTAACTTCTTCTAATGTATCTGTAAAAATTATTAAAAAACAGATAAATACTAATAAGGATAAAGATTTTAAGCGCCGACTAAAAAGAGCTTTAGTGTTCCGCCAATTGCATCGTACATTTATCATATTGACCTTACTCTCACTATTTATCGTTTTAACCTCTCTCCTCTTAAATTAATTTATCATGCACCTTAGTATGCTCCCCTTCATTCCACTCTGTTAGAATATCTGTTGCAACAGCCGCACCGCTACCGCAGGCTATAGCATATTGGCTCCTCCAGCCCGCCAAAGTACCGGCAACATATAGTCCCGGAAAAACCACATGATCTTCGTTGATAAGCTGAATCCTGTTTTTGGAAGCTTTTGCTTTTTTATGTGGAATTATATACTTTTCAAGTCCCTTTACTTTTACCAGGTTCGAATAACCAATCGCAACCACAACTTTTTGGGAAAAATAGGTATTTTTATTAGAGATGACCTGAAAACCAACTTCAAGAGGACGAATTTCCTTCACTTTTTCTTTTCCAATACCTTTAACACGAGGATATCTTTCAGCAATTTGCTCAAGGCCACTTTTTAGAATAGATTGCCCTGAAGTTCCTGGAGGTATTCCTAGTGCATTATTAAAAAGTGCAGATTGCAGGTCGCTGGCTTTTTGGTGCATAATGATACCTACTCTTTTACTTTCTGCAAAAGGCTTATCGAGCGCAGAACCTAACACCAGCGCACAAGACATACCGGCAGCACCGCCCCCTATTACAAGAACATCAAACTCCATCAATTCAAGAATTCTTTCTGGAAATTTTTCTCGAAACCAGAAGGATAGCCATTAATAGAACTACACAGAAACTGGCAAGAATAGCTGCCGTCGCGTTAGCACTCTCACCTTTCAGAAGATTATCAAAGTCAAGAATTCTTACATGATACCCTATTAGGATAACAGCCAAAATTATGACAGAATAAATAAAAATTTTCATTGAAATAAACTTTGGATATTTGTGGCAAAAAGTTTGACTGCTATTGCCAGCAGAATCACCCCAAATATTTTCCTAATTACATTAATGCCCTGCTGCCCCAGAATTCTCTCGATTTTACCCGAAGATTTCAGAACAGCATATACAAATATAATATTCATAATGATAGCAACAATAATATTTACCGTTTCATATTCAGCCCTTAAGGAGAGAATAGAAGTCATTGTACCCGCACCTGCAATTAATGGAAAGGCAAGTGGAACAATAGAAGCTGTTTCATGAGCATCATCCTTGTACAGAGAAATACCCAATATCATTTCCAGGGCAATAAAAAACAAGATAAAGGCACCAGCCACAGCAAAAGAATTAACATCAATTCCTATAAGATTCAGAATTTCTTTTCCAACAAACAGAAACAGGATCATCAAGATTCCCGCCACGATAGCCGCCTTTTCACTCTCAACATGACCAGCTTTCCTTCTTAAGTCAATAATTATAGGAATACTCCCTATAATATCAATAACTGCAAAAAGCACCATGCCCGCTGTGAAAATCTCTCTAAGATTTATAGTTTCTTTTATTAGAGTGATTATTTCTTTCATATCGCTAATTTCGTGCAAAATTAGTCTTTAATTCAGAGAATTCCCTCGGTTATAAAATGAAACTTTTTATAAAATTTTACCCGAAGTTTGGACTTAAAAAAGCTTATAAATTTATATTTGCACTATGTTTCAATTAGGAAAAACCATAGTATCTGAAGAGATCATTAAAAATGATTTTGTCTGTAACCTTTCAGCTTGTAAAGGAGCCTGTTGCATAGACGGGGATGCCGGCGCACCGGTAGAAGAAGAGGAAGCGAAAATTTTGAAAGAAATCTATCCAAAAATAAAGCCTTTTCTTCGGAAAAAAGGAATAGAAGCCATAGAAAAGCAGGGCACTTCTATTACTACCGAAAATGGTGAAATTGAGACACCCTTAATAGACGGTGCAGACTGTGCTTATGTCACTTTTGACGATAAGGGAACTGCCCTTTGCGGAATTGAAGAAGCCTATAATCAGGGAGAAATCGAATGGAAAAAACCCGTCTCCTGCCATTTATATCCCGTCCGCATTCAGGACTATTCAGAATTTTCCGCAGTAAATTACCACCGATGGCAAATTTGCGATGATGCCTGCAGCCTGGGCGCAGAACTTCAGGTTCCGGTTTATAAATTTGTAAAAGAAGCCCTTATCCGCAAATTTGGTGAAGACTGGTACATGGAACTGGAGAAAGTTGCAGAAAGAATTAAATGATTATCCAGTTAATAGATTGAAAATCAATCACTCCCTTTTTGACTTCTTCTTTTTATTTCCTATATTTATAACTATCTTTTAAAGAGTAGGTTGAGCCTCCTATTTTTTAAAAGTACACTTTTCTGATAAGGTTTAGTATTTCAAATCTGAACCTGATTAAACAGGCAAACCCTCCCTCAGGGCCTTTCCCCACGTCTGTATTTATTTTTGAATTGTAAAACAATAAATACGCAGCAATGGAAAAAAACCAGACATTCATTACCTGAGAAGCCCGTTACCTTTCTTTTGCTAGAAATTAGCAGCCAATTTTCTTTTAACAAATCCCCTGAAAGTTGAGTTTCTTCAACTTATACTAACTTTTTATAAATGATGTATAACCACAAAAGAAATAATTATGAAGAAAATAGTGATTCTATGCCTGTCAGCATTTCTGATTAGCACCAGCGCAGATGCACAATTTTTGAAAAAATTAAAGAACAAAGTGCAGGAAAAAGTAGAAAATGCTGCTATAGATAATGTATCAGACAAAGCAGCAAACGAGACAAACAAGAGCTTAAATTCCATTTGGGAAAAAAAATTGAGTGAAGGTAATTTTACTATGGGAATGCAACACGTTGATCCCGAAGAAGTACCCGCAACTTACGATTTTGATTGGCTCTACAACATGCAAATCACCTCCGGCAGCGGAGAAATGGACATGCTCTACCACCTTAAAGAAGACGCCCCTTATTTTGGAATCAAGATGCAGCAGCAGGGAGAGATGTTTATGGTAATAGACAATGAGAACGATCTAAGCGTAATGTTTATAACTTCCGGTGAAAATAAATACCTGATGGCCTCCAGGTTCGACATAGAAGAAACTCCCGAAGATAGTGAGGACTTTTACGATGATATGGAAATAAAAGCGATTGGCAATAAAACAATTTTAGGCTTTGACTGCCAGGGCTATGAGGGGGAAAACGATGATTACCTCATCCGGTTTTATGTGACCGATGAAGCCGGAATAGGTTTTAAGGGAATGTTTCAGGACCGGCAAAATACCTTACCTGAGAATTTTAATCCGGAATGGCTGCAGGATGGCGATGTACTCCTTATGGAAATGGAGATGCAGGACAAGAGAAAAGAAAAAAACAATATTAGCATGACCTGTACAAGGATAGAAAAGGAATCCGTAATTCTTAAGAAATCTAATTACAACAGCATGGGAGGCCAATAATTGCCATTTTTAGCAACCGTCCACAACATTAATTCTGAAGCAATCATGCAAATATCTGCAATCTTGTTTCAGAATTTTTTATGCAGCAAACTTCCCGGCCTTTTTGAAGAACAATACATCGTGCACTTATTATTTCTAAAAATTCTCTTAAAACCGGATCCATCACGAGACCAAATAGTTCGCAGAAAAATTCAAAATTCATCTTAAAAACTAAAGCGGAATTGCATCCTGTAGCAGCCGCCAATTCTACCATCTCACTACATAAAGCCCCTTATTTATACAATGGACACCCCACTATGAATTAATCTTAAATAGTTGAATAACAATCTATTAAAATCCACATCTTTTGCCAAATCAGTAAACCTTCCTTTCTATCATGTTCAAAACTTTGTTGAAAAGCTTTCCCCTTACATCTTCCAAAATCATTTACATTTCTCCATATTTGTTATACTCAGTTATGTTAACAAACACTAAAAACTCTACTCCCCATGGCGCAGCTTGAACCCATTCTACAAGAAAACAAAGATCGATTTGTAATTTTCCCAATTAAACATCATGATATTTGGGATTGGTACAAAAAAATGGAGGCTAGTTTCTGGACAGCCGAGGAGATTGATCTACATCAGGATCTGGATGATTGGAACAACAAGCTAAATTCAGACGAGCGCTATTTTATAAAGCATATTCTTGCATTTTTTGCAGCTTCCGACGGAATTGTAAATGAAAATCTTGCTGAAAATTTCGTGAACGAGGTACAGTATGCTGAAGCCAAGTTCTTCTACGGATTTCAGATTATGATGGAAAATATCCATTCTGAAACCTATTCGCTCCTTATTGACACTTACGTAAAGGATGAGAAAGAAAAAGATCAGCTTTTTAAAGCAATTGAAGTATTTCCTGCTATTCAGAAGAAAGCACAGTGGGCACTTAAATGGATAGAATCTGATTCTTTCGCTGAACGCCTAATCGCTTTTGCTGCTGTAGAAGGAATTTTCTTTTCAGGATCCTTCTGCTCTATCTTTTGGCTTAAGAAACGTGGACTTATGCCCGGTCTTACTTTCTCTAATGAATTAATTTCCCGGGATGAAGGTGTGCACTGTGACTTTGCGGTTCACCTGCATAATAACCATCTTATAAACCAGGTGCCTAAAGAACGCATCAGGGCAATTCTTATCGATGCGCTTAATATTGAACGTGAATTTATTACGGAGTCATTACCGGCAAGTCTTATTGGCATGAATGCAAAATTAATGACGCAATACCTGGAATTTGTAACGGACAGGCTTCTTGTAGAGCTGGAATGTGAGAAAGAATATGGCTCATCCAATCCATTCGATTTTATGGATATGATCAACCTGCAGGGAAAAACCAATTTCTTCGAAAAAAGGGTTGGAGAATACCAGAAAGCCGGGGTAATGAACAAAGACAAAGATTCAGATAAAATCAGTTTCGACGCTGATTTTTAAGCTCCAGAACTCCCGAATAAAACCATTTCCCCGGCTCTATCAAAAGGGGAAGCACATTAAAAAATAAACGCCTACAATCCCTCCCTCTCGGGAGGCCGGTAGGGCACCAAAATATTGGCAATATGTATGTAGTAAAAAGAGACGGACACAGAGAACCCGTAATGTTCGACAAAATCACCGCCCGGGTTAAAAAGCTTTGTTACGGACTTAACGAATTGGTAGATCCTGTTAAAGTTGCCATGCGGGTAATAGAAGGCCTATACGACAATGTAACGACGAGTGAACTCGACAACCTTGCTGCAGAAATTGCCGCTACGATGACCACGTCTCATCCCGACTACGCCAAACTTGCTGCACGTATTTCAGTTTCCAACCTTCATAAAAATACGAAGAAGACTTTTTCTGAAGTGATGACAGATCTTTATGAGTACATCAATCCAAGAACCGGTGAAAAAGCACCACTTCTGGCAGATGATGTTCATGAAGTTATTCAGAAAAACAAAGAGTTACTGGATTCAACAATAATTTATAACCGTGATTTTGGCTATGATTATTTCGGCTTTAAAACCCTGGAGCGATCCTATTTATTGAAATTGAACGGCAAAATTGCTGAACGGCCGCAACACATGCTAATGCGTGTCTCTATTGGTATTCATTTAAACGATATAGAAGCCGCGATAGAGACTTATGAGTTGATGTCCAAGAAATATTTTACTCACGCTACCCCAACACTTTTTAATTCGGGAACTCCAAAACCTCAAATGTCGTCCTGCTTTCTGCTTACCATGAAAGACGACAGCATCGACGGTATTTACGACACGCTTAAGCAAACCGCAAAGATTTCCCAGTCTGCAGGCGGGATAGGTCTGTCAATTCACAACGTTCGTGCAACAGGCTCTTATATTTCCGGCACCAACGGTACTTCTAACGGAATTGTTCCCATGCTAAGGGTATTCAACGATACTGCCCGTTATGTAGACCAGGGCGGCGGTAAACGTAAAGGTTCTTTTGCTATGTATGTGGAGCCATGGCATGCCGATATTTTCGATTTTCTTGATCTTAAAAAGAACCACGGAAAAGAAGAAATGCGTGCGCGCGATTTATTCTACGCCATGTGGATGCCGGATCTTTTTATGCAGCGTGTAGAAGAAAATGCTGAATGGACTTTAATGTGCCCTCATGAATGCCCGGGATTATTTGATATTCACGGAGAAGAATTTGAAAAGCTTTATTCACAATATGAAGCTGAAGGAAAAGGCAGAAGAAGCATAAAAGCCCGAGAACTTTGGGAGAAAATCCTGGAGTCTCAAATAGAAACTGGTACGCCTTATATGTTATATAAAGATTCGGCGAATAGAAAGTCGAATCAGAAAAACCTGGGAACCATCCGCTCTTCGAACTTGTGTACCGAAATTATGGAATACACCAGTCCAGATGAAGTGGCGGTTTGCAACCTCGCTTCAATTGCTTTGCCAATGTTCGTGAAAAACGGAGAATTCGACCATAAAGAGCTTTATAAAATCACGAAACGCGTTACCAAAAACCTGAACAAGGTAATAGATCGCAATTATTATCCGGTAAAAGAAGCTGAAAATTCCAACATGCGCCACCGTCCGGTAGGACTTGGAGTTCAGGGATTGGCAGATACTTTTATTAAACTCAGGCTTCCGTTTACAAGCGACGCAGCAAAAGCGCTAAATCAGGATATTTTTGAAACGCTTTATTTCGCTGCAGTCACAGCTTCTATGGAATTAGCCAAAGAAGAAGGACCATATTCCACTTTTGAAGGTTCCCCAATCAGCCAGGGAGAATTTCAGTATAACCTTTGGGGAATAAAAGATGAAGACCTTAGCGGGAGATGGGATTGGGCAAAACTGCGCAAGCAGGTAGTGAAAAATGGAGTGCGGAATTCACTTCTTGTAGCACCTATGCCAACGGCTTCCACTTCCCAGATTTTGGGCAATAATGAGGCTTTTGAGCCTTACACTTCCAACATATACACCCGCCGGGTACTTTCCGGGGAATTTATTGTAGTTAATAAACACCTGCTGGAAGATCTCGTAGAGCAGAATCTTTGGACAGATGATGTAAAAAACGCCATTATGAGAAATAACGGGTCGGTTCAGGATATTGATGTAATTCCGCAGGAGCTTAAAGAGCTTTACAAGACCGTTTGGGAACTCAGTATGAAGGATATTATTGATATGTCGCGCCAGCGTGGCTATTTTATTGACCAGTCACAGTCGCTTAACCTATTTATGGAAAATGCAAACTACGGAAAACTGACTTCCATGCACTTCTATGCCTGGAAAAGCGGCTTAAAGACCGGAATGTACTACTTAAGGACCAAAAGTGCGGTAGATGCTATAAAATTTACCCTTGAAAAAGAGAAAAAAGCGCAACCAATAGCTGAAACCACTCAAAAAGCCCCTGAAAGTGCCGCGGAAATTGTGCAAAACCAGAACCCGGCTCCTGCCAACGTGGTTACAGACGAAAGTTCCCTTTCTCCGGAAGAAATACGTGCGATCATCGCACAATCCAAAGAAGGCGAAGGTGACGACTGTTTAATGTGTGGCTCTTAAATTGGCAATTATCGGCATATAGAAAATAGTCCCGCAGATCGCGCAGATAATCGCAGAGTACTTTCTCTAAAACTTTTGAGATCTGCGTAAATCAGCGGTATCTGCGGGAGAAATTGAAGGGAATGTTCAGAGTTAATTCAGAATCCATACGTCTCAGGAGAAGTTTCTCGTGAAAGTGAACTAAATTTGCCGCAGAAGCAAACAAATTAAAATGAACTGGGAACAACTCCTTTCACTTAAACGCTACGGCGACACGCATAAAAGGCTTAGAAAAGAACAAAATGAAACCCGCTTAGGTTTTGAAGTGGATTATGACCGGATTATTTTTTCTTCTGCCTTTCGTAGTCTTCAGGATAAAACCCAGGTCATTCCGCTTTCTAAAACCGATTTTGTCCATACGCGGTTAACGCATAGCCTGGAAGTTTCTGTAGTTGGTCGTTCTTTGGGAAGACTGGCAGGTCAAAAAATCCTGGAAAAACATCCGCACCTTTCCACGATTCACGGTTACCAGATGAACGATTTTGGGGCTATTGTTGCTGCGGCTGCACTTGCCCATGATATCGGCAATCCGCCTTTTGGCCATTCCGGAGAAAAAGCAATAGGAGAATACTTCAGTCATGGCAACGGACAACGTTTTAAAAAGCAACTTACTGCCACCCAATATCAGGATTTGGCAAAATTTGAAGGTAACGCGAACGGATTCAAAATTCTAACCGAAAACAGGCCGGGAATTGATGGCGGAATTCGGTTATCTTACGCTACTTTAGGAGCTTTCACGAAATACCCCAAAGAATCCCTTCCGCATAAACCCACTCAAAATATCGGCGACAAAAAATTCGGATTTTTTCAATCAGAAAAAGAAACTTTTCTCGAGGTTGCTGAAGAACTGGGACTAACCCAAACAAGAAACGGCGATAATGTGAGTTTTTCGAGGCACCCTTTAGCCTTCCTCGTAGAAGCCGCAGATGATATTTGCTATACCATCATCGATTTTGAAGACGGCATCAACCTCGGATTAATTGATGAGGAATATGCGCTGGAATACTTGATAAAACTGGTAAAAAACAGCATTAATACCTCTAAATACAACAGCCTGACCAATACCGCTGACAGGTTGAGTTACCTGCGCGCCCTTGCTATAAACACCCTTATTACCGAAGCTGTGGAAATTTTTCTAAAAAATGAAGAAGCCATTCTTGCAGGAGAATTTCACGAATCCCTGTTCGATAATAGCAGTTTTGAGGCACAGATCAAGGACATCATTAAAATTAGCGTGGAACGCATTTACCAAAGCGAAGAAGTAATTGGTAAAGAAATTGCCGGGTATAAAATGCTCACGCATTTGCTTGATACCTACACCCACGCATTTTTGCCCGAAGATCCTACTTCCGAATCTAATTTTCACAAGCTGGTAAAACGGTCAGTGCCTAAACTTAAAATTTCTGAAGAGCAATCAGTTTATCAAAGTCTGTTACAGATTTGTTCATATACTGCTTCCCTTACAGATGGATTTACGGTGGCTTCCTTTGAAAAATACAAAGGTTTTAGAATATAAAGCAGACTTCAGCAGGTTCTTTAAAAAATAATTAAAATTCATAGACCACACCAACTCCCAGCGTTTGCTTAAATTGAATCCTTGGCCCGGTGGTTTCCAGTTCGCCGTCGCCATCAATATCTTCCTTATACTTCACATCATCGTCATAACGTACTTGGGAACCGACGTTGGCTTTTATAAAATCATTTACTTTTAAGTTGACATTAATCTGCCAGTCTACATCTATGTTTCCAAATTTATTAAGATAATCTGAATACAAGCTAAGCCTGTTTTTAAGGTTTACATTTTCAAAAACTTCCTTGGAGAATTTACTCGTGAGCAGTAATCCAATTTCCGTACGCACGCTTTCCCCTTCTTCAATTAGATTTCCTTCCTCATCCCTAATTGCCGGAGTAACCCCAAACATTCCTTCATTGGCCAGGCGCTGATCCAGCACGAAAGTTGATTTTTGAGTAATAGGAGAAAAATAAGCCGTTAAATCCTCATTGGGATGTGAAAATTCTGCACCAACCCCCAGGAATAAATAACCGGGTGCCATAAATTTTGAAATAGGCTTATCTGTTTCAGGATAGCGGTAACCATTAGTAAACTGCGTGTTAAAATCCATTTTTGCAGAGTAATAAAAATTAGAAGTGGAATCCCTTCTATAACCAAAAGAGGAACTAAACACCAGCTCATCTTCTGTCTTTCTCACTTCCCTCCCCTCCTGAGCGTTTATCCCATACCTGATAACTGCTGAATTTCTCCAGTTGGTAAGTTTCTTTTTATAATTTCTTTCGAAGTCTCCATGTAGTAAAGCAGAAATGGAATTGTTACCCCCACTACTCCAGTTTACAAAGGCCACTTCATTAAAATCCAGCCCCACAGCATTTTTTTCGTCCCAGTAATTGGTAACATCTGTCTCTGTAGAGTCCTTTAAAGCATTATTTTCACCGGCTTCTGTTGTATCAATAATAACAGAGGTCTGGTGGTAATTTGAAGCAAAAGATTTGATAGAAAAAAGGCATAGAATTAAGCTTAATAGTCTGATTTTCATTTTAGATGGATTCTCGGAATTGCAAAAATAGAAATTTTAAACCAGCGTTTTTAATTGCGCCAGTATATTTTCAACGCTAATTCCGGAGATTTCTTGTAATTCTGCTATATTTCCCTGTTCAATAAACTTATCTGGTACTCCAAGACATCTAATTTTACCTTCAAAATCCTGTTCTGAAGCAAATTCAAGAACGGCGCTACCAAAACCACCTGTAACTGCTCCATCTTCTACAGTTATCACCGTTTTATATCTTCTGAAGATATGCTGAAGCAATTTCTTATCCAGTGGTTTTACGAAAATCATATCATAATGACCAATCATCTCTTTTTCTGAAGCCTCTAAATTTTGAATTGATTCAGAAACATTGGCTGCCATAGGTCCTATGCTTAAAATGGCAATTTTCGACCCTTCAGTTAAACATAAGCCTTTTCCCATTTCCATTTCTTTAAACGGAAGGTCCCATTCGGTTTTTACTCCGCGGCCCCGGGGATATCGTATTGCAAGAGGGCTATTTAAATTCAGTTGAGCGGTATAAAGTAAATTCCGAAGCTGTATTTCGTTGGAAGGAGCAGCAATAACCAGGTTTGGAATACATCTTAAATACGCAATGTCAAATATTCCGTGGTGGGTAGCACCATCCTCCCCTACCAAACCTGCGCGATCCAGACAAAAAATTACCGGAAGATTTTGTATCGCCACATCGTGAATCAATTGATCATAAGCTCTTTGTAAAAACGTGGAATAAATCGCACAAAAAACAGTATAACCCTGTGTGGCCATGCCCGCAGCAAGTGTTACCGCATGTTGTTCTGCAATTCCCACATCAAAAGCTCTTTCCGGAAAGGTTTCCATCATATACTTCAGGGAGCTTCCGGTAGGCATTGCAGGGGTAATCCCTATGATTTTTTCGTTGGTTTTTGCGAGCTCCACCAGGGTTAACCCAAAAACATCCTGGTATTTTAGTGCGAGACCTTCAGTATCATAAGGTAAAAGTTCTCCGGTATCGGGTTGAAATTTTCCCGGTGCGTGGTATTTTACCTGGTCTTCTTCAGCTTTTTTTAATCCTTTGCCTTTTGTGGTAATTACATGAAGAAACTTTGGCCCCGGAATTTTCTTTAATTCCTCGAAAGTTTTTAATAGCGAATCCAGATCGTGACCGTCTACCGGACCGAAATATTTAAAATTCAGTGCTTCGATAATATTGTACTGGGAAGGTTTATACCCCACTTTTGCTTTAGTAAGATATTGCTTTAGCGCACCCACACTAGGGTCTATACCTATAGCATTATCGTTTAGCACAACAAGCAGGTTGGCTTTGGAAACCCCGGCATGGTTAAGCCCCTCGAAAGCCATTCCGCTGGCAATAGAAGCGTCTCCTATAACAGCAATATGATGTTTTTGCGTTTCCCCCTTTAAATTCGAAGCAATCGCCATTCCCAAAGCCGCAGAAATTGAGGTTGAAGAATGTCCCGTTCCGAAAGTATCATACACACTTTCATCACGTTTTGGAAAACCGCTGATTCCATTTAAGCGGCGGTTCGTTTCAAAAACTTCCCTGCGGCCTGTTAAAATTTTATGTCCATAAGCCTGATGTCCCACGTCCCAAACTAAGAGATCTTCAGGCGTATTAAAAGTATAATGCAACGCAATAGTTAGCTCCACCACGCCCAGGCTGGCGCCAAGGTGACCTTCCTTGGTGGCAACAATATCAATAATAAATTTCCGAAGTTCTCCCGCCAGAAGTTTTAATTCCTCCGTAGCCAATTCTCTCAAATCCTTTGGGGAATCGATATTATTTAAAAACTTTCCTGCCATTATAGAAATTAGAAATTTTAATCAATTTGTCATTGATGATGAAAATATGTCTGTGTTAAAAATTTCGATGCATTATTTTGTGTAAAGATAGAAGCAGAAATGAAAGCCATGAAATATCAGGCAAAAGAATATTAACAAATCTGTTCTTTAGGTTTATTTTTAATTTTTACCTTTCCGAAGAAAACCAGCCCGGAGCACCTTAATGAAATTATTATTTAAAGTACTTTATTTTGCGGGAAGCTCTGTGAACATATAAATCCCGGTTACCGGTAAAAACAGGATATGATTGAACCTTTTGATGATGCCTACTTTATGAAAAAAGCTATGGATGAGGCTCATTCTGCTTATCAGAAAGGGGAAATTCCTGTTGGTGTTGTAGTGGTAATTAATGACAAGATCATAGCCAGAGGACATAATTTGACCGAAACCCTGCACGATGTTACTGCCCACGCAGAAATGCAGTCGATAACAGCAGCCGCAAACTTTTTAGGGGGAAAATATCTTAGGGGTTGTACAATGTATGTAACTTTGGAGCCTTGCCAGATGTGCGCCGGAGCTTTATACTGGAGTCAGCTCTCAAAACTGGTATATGCCGCAAACGACCTGCAGCGGGGCTACAGGACAATGGGCGTTCAACTACACCCCAAGACAGAAGTAAAATCAGGAATCATGGAACGTGAAGCTTCAGATTTGCTGAAACGATTTTTTGTTGAAAGAAGAAACCTTAATTAAAGATAGTTTTACTTTTAGAAAGAAGAAGCCTACTTAATTTCTTACCGGCTTCAAATTCATTTATATTTATCTTTTACAATTTTGAATTAAAAGGAATTATGGTCTCTGGAACAAAATCTAAGCTACCAAATATATTAGGTGTACTTTTTCTTTTCATTTGCGGCTTTACAGGCTGCAAGGAAGAACAAAAGGAAGAGAACGTTAATAAAAACCGACTCGCCGAGGCCAGTAGTCCCTACCTCAGGGAGCACGCAGATAATCCTGTGGACTGGTACGAATGGAGTGACGAAGCGATTGAAAAAGCGAAAGAAGAGGACAAGCCTATTATTATTAGTGTGGGCTATGCAGCCTGCCACTGGTGCCATGTGATGGAAAGAGAGAGTTTTATGGATTCCAGCGTGGCTGCCATCATGAACCGGGATTTTGTTTCTATAAAAATTGACCGCGAAGAACGCCCCGATATTGATAAGATTTACATGAATGCTGCCCAGCTGCTAAACGGCAGTGGCGGCTGGCCGCTAAACGCTGTGGCCCTTCCTGATGGAAAGCCATTTTTTGCAGGAACGTATTTTCCACCTGAAGAATGGAAGAATATTTTAAACAAAATTGCAAAAGCATATAAAGAGAATAAAGAACCTTTAGTAGAAACTGCCAAGGCTTTAACTGAAGGTATAAAAAGCACCAACAGCCTGGGAGACCTTGGTGTTCAGAAAAATGAAATTTCAGAAGCTGAATATCTTTCTGTTATGGATGCCTGGAAACCGAGGTTTGACAAAGACAAAGGAGGATACCAGGTAGAGCAGAAGTTTCCGTTACCCGTTAGCTGGGATGCGCTTTTGCAGTATTATTATTTAACCGAAGATGAAGAAGTACTGCAAATGGTAAAGACCACGCTGAACAATATGGCGCGGGGAGGAATATATGACCAGTTAGGCGGTGGCTTTTCGAGATATACCACAGATCCCGAATGGCTGATTCCGCATTTTGAGAAAATGCTTTATGATAATGCGCAGTTAATAAGTTTGTATTCCAAAGCTTACAAAGTTTCCCCTTCAGAAGAATACAAGATCGTTATTGAGGAAAGCCTGGAGTTTGTTGAACGGGAATTGTCTAATAACGAAGGAGGCTTTTATTCTTCATTAAATGCAGATTCAGAGGGGGAAGAAGGTAAATATTACGTCTGGACCATTACGGAACTCCGCAATACTTTAGATGCTTCTGAACTTGAGCTTATCACAAATTATTACAATATTGAACCTTATGGAAACTGGGAAAAAGGAAAAAATATTCTTTACCGCCAATCTTCTCCGGAAGAATTTGTTCGTGAAGAAGGCATATCCTATGAGAATTTTAAGGCTTCTATGACTGGTGCAGAGAAAAAACTTCTGGAGGAAAGACAAAACAGAATTTCACCAAGTGTTGATGACAAATCCCTTACAGCCTGGAATGCCATGATGGTCGATGCTTACCTAAATGCTTTTTTGGCCCTGGGAAATGAAGAATATTTAAAAAGTGCCATAAACAACGCTAATTTTTTAACCGATAAAATGCTGAACCCTGATTACAGTTTATGGAGAAGCTATAAAGACGGAGAAAGCCAAATAAACGCATTTCTTGACGATTATGCTTTACTAAGTCAGGCATATATCAATCTCTACCAGGTAACCCTGGACATCTCCTGGTTGCGGAAAGCCGAGAAAGTAATAGGTTATGCTATTAAAAACTTCAGAGATGACAAAACAGGAATGTTCTATTATACTTCCGGCAGTCACAACAACCTTGTTGCGCGAAAAATGGAACTCGATGATAATGTAATTCCTTCTTCCAATTCTATTATGGCTCAAAATCTCTATACCCTGGGTACGCTCCTGGAAAATGGGCAATATTTAGAAATGAGTGAGCAGATGGTTGGGCAGATGTATGACCAGGTAATGGACGACCCCTCTTATTATGCAAACTGGACAAAACTGATTGGCACCAAAGCCTTTGGAGCCTTTGAAATTGCAATTGTGGGCAAAGAGGCTCAACAGAAGAATTTTGATCTTCAGAAGGAATACTTACCCACTTCAATCTTTATGGGTGGGGAGAAAGAAAATCTTCCACTGCTAAAAGGCAAACTTTCACAAGGAGAGACTCTTATTTACGTATGCCAGAATAAAACCTGCAAATATCCTGTTCCCGAAGTGAAAGAAGCAGTTGATATTATAGAAAATTATCGCACAGGCAGAGAAGAGAACAGCAACATCTGGAATTAAATATTTCTTTTACACAGAGTTTTTCGTTTTAATAATTAACCATTTAGAACCTATAAATATGATACATAGAAGAACCTTTCTTAAACAATCTGGTCTTGCTCTGGCGGCAACAACGCTTCTACCCAGCACGATATTTGCCAATTCTGCAAACCAGCCTTTAGGATTACAGCTGTATTCTTTGCGCGAAACCATTGGAGGTGACGTAAAAGGAACTATTCAGAAATTAGCAGCAATAGGCTTTAAGGAGGTCGAAACCTACGGCTATTCTCAGGAAAACGGATTCTGGGGATTAAGTGTAGCCGAATTTAGAGATATCCTTTCCCAAAATGGCATAAAATCTCCCGGTGGCCACTACGGAATGGATCCTTTTCTGGATGAAAATGGCACAAAAGACGATGTTAATTATATTTTGGAGGTAGCCAACCAGCTGGATCAGGATTATGTTATTATTCCGCATATTTCCGGAAACCTCCGGAATTCTATTGATGATTACAAAAGGATTGCTGAAAAAATGAACACTGCGGGGCAAATGTGCAAAGAAGTCGGACTAAAATTGGTTTATCACAACCATGCCTTTGAATTTGATGATTATAAGGGTCAAAATGGCTACGAAATATTTTTAGAAAAAACAGATAAGGATCTTGTCGCTTTTGAAATGGATATTTATTGGGTGGTAAGAGCGGGCATAGACCCAATAGCCTTATTTGAGGAGTACCCGGGGAGATTCCCGTTGTGGCACGTAAAAGATATGGACCAACAAAAACCGGAGCTAAATACTGAAGTTGGAAGCGGTACTGTCGATTACAAAGAAATCTTTAAATATACTGAAGAAGCCGGAGTAAAACATTTTATCATTGAGCAGGAAAATTTTGAGATGGATCCCTACAAGAGCCTGGAACAAAGTTTCGATTACCTTCAGAACAACCTGATATAAACCAGTATTTTCAGCTATTCCAAACAGCATCCATGGGACAGTTAAAGTCTATGGCTCTTCATTGGCAGGTTACGCCAGGAGCGTAATTAATAACCGGAGGCAGCTCCTGGGAAATTAAAAGTTGACAGAAAAGAAATAGAAGAAAAGAAAGATTGCGCAAAAGATTTGTTTTGAGCTAAAATAAGTTATAATACACTAAAGCGCAACAGGTTTAATCTGGGAAAATCCTTAAATAGAGTTTAGCATGGACTCCTGTAATCACTTTTCCGTATGTTATAAAAAGCGTGTTATGCACAAATGAAATGTTATAAATCGTTAAAATTCATTATTCTGTAGAATTTTTTTTCAATCTTGAAAGATTATAAAAATGCCTACACGGCCCTACTTAAGTATATTCTATGCTCTCCATACCTAAAAGTTCATTTTGCAGCTTTCTCAAACTCCAGATTACTGCACTACTATATTTTATCATCTTATCCCCTGCATCTGCTCAGCAAGATGAAATACCTGAAGGAAAAGAAATATCCCATTCTGTTTATTTTACCGCAAATACAGGTCTTAACAAAGGCTCTGAAGCCCAACGAATCTTCCGTCAAATCGTGGAAGCATCTAAAGAAGACGAAGATGCCAGTGTTGTACTTCTTGGTAATATAACTGAAAATGGCTATCCGGAAGACGAGAAGGAAAGGAAAGCAACTGAAGCTTTTTTACGACAAAAACTACTACAACCGCTAAAGGATTTTAACGGCAATGTAATCCTAAACCCGGGAGTTAATGAATGGCGCAAAGGTGGCGGACAGGAAAATCTGGACTACATGGAATCTTTTCTTCAGGATAATAGTGAAGCAGAGTTCTGGCCGAACGACGGGTGCGCCAGGGAACCGGAAACTTTGAGTGACGAAGTGGAGCTTATAATGATAGATTCGCAGTGGTTTTTGGAAGATTGGGATGATCACCCCTATATTAACAACAAATGTGAGCTGAAAACACGAGAACAATTCTTCGTGAAATTTAAGGACGATCTTAAAGATGAGCAAAATAAAACAATAATTGTAGCAGTACACCATCCTGTGATGTCCAATACAAAGCGAGGATTCTTCGACAAAGTCGGAGGTTTTTCCAGACAGTCCTATTATAATGATGCAATGCAGGAACTACGTGGCAGGCTTGAAACCCTGGCAAGTCAATTTGACGATGTAATATTCGTATCAGGAAACGACAGGAATATGCAGTACCTGGAGGATGACGGAATCCCTCAGATTATAAGTGGTGCAGCAGCAGCAACCGAAGAGGCCAAAATCCATGAGGAAGGCCATTTCGCTTCAGATAAAAACGGTTTTACAAAGCTTACAGTTTTTAAGGACAGGAGCTCGATAGTCCGGTTCTATGAGGCTACTCCGGAAGGTCCTGAATTGCTATTCAGCAAATTTATAAAAAGAGAGCGCACCAGGGTTGAAGATGTCAATTACCCACCCAATACGAATTTTACTGACACCTACAATGCTTCAGTATATACTGATGAAGAGACCGATAAAAGCGGATTTTACAAATGGTTATGGGGAGAACATTACCGGGATATTTACAGCCGGGACATAGAAGTTCCGGTACTTTTTTTAAGTGATCTGCCGGGGAATCCGAAACCAATTTCAGAAGGAGGCGGAAACCAATCCAGATCACTTAGAATAATAGACGACGAAGAACATGAGTATACGCTCCGAGAGATAAGAAAGAGTGCTCTTCGGTTTATTCAGACCAAAGTCAAGACCCATTATGTACAGGATCGTATAGATAATACCCTTGCTGAAAGCATTGTGCAGGATTATTATACCACATCCCATCCATACGCTCCCTTTGCCGTTAATGATCTTTCCACCGCTGTCGACATTTATCACGCAAACCCGCAGCTATTTTATCTTCCAAAACAGAAAGAACTGGGTATCTTTAATGATGGTTACGGCAATAAACTTTATATGCTGGAGGAGCATGTAGGTGATGAAAATAAGGATTTCGAAACCTTTGGTTCACCCGATGATATTATAAGCACGGCAGATCTCCTTCTGGAACTTAGAGAAAGCAAAGATTCTTATGTGCACGAAGGTTCTTATATAAAAGCACGGCTCTTTGACATGTTAATTGGTGATTGGGACCGGCATGAAGACCAATGGCGTTGGGCACAATTTGAGCAGGCAGACGGAAGGTTAATGTACAAACCTATAGCCAGGGACAGAGATCAGGCCTTTTCAAAATACGACGGACCACTTATCAATCTATTAAAAATGGGTGTTCCTAATGTGCGTGCAATGCAGACTTTTTCGGGAGAAAAGCTTGAAGATGTGAAGTGGTTCAATGTTGCAGCCTATCCACTGGACAAAACTTTAATAAAAACTGCTAGCTGGGAAGACTGGAAGGAGCAGGCAAACTTTATTCAGAATGAACTATCAGACGAAAAGATTGACGCCGCTTTTGAAGCACTTCCTGAAGACACCAAGGATCAAAGTATAGAACGAATTCGGCAGGATCTTAAAGAGCGCCGTGATAACCTCCTGGAAATAGCCCGGGATTATTATAAATATCTTCTTGAGTTTGAAGTTATTATTGGAACAGAAGAGGATGATAAATTTGAAATCACCCGAAAAGATAGCGGAATAACAGAAATTGTAATAAGAAATGATGAAGAACTAATTTTTGAAAACACCTATAATTCTGATATGACTGATGAAATCTGGATATACGGGTTAGACGGAGATGACGAATTTAACTTAGAAGGTGAAGGAAATGATTTAATTAAACTGAAAGTTATAGGTGGAGAGGAGAATGATATTTACAACTTCAGCAATACCAGGAATGCGAAACTGTATGATTATAAGAGTAAAAAAAACACCATTAAGACACCGGGTGCCAATAAATGGCTCGTGGATAGCTACGACATTAATAATTATGATCCTGACAAACGCAAAACTACAACTAATGTCCTGTTTCCAAGCGTAGGCTTTGATCCCGATGCTGGTTTCAGAATTGGACTGGCAGATACTTATTCTACTTATGGACTGGCAAGAAACCCTTTTACAACACAACACAATTTAAGTGCTTTCTATTACTTTGCAACTTCAGGTTTTGAGGTAAACTATTCGGGTGAATTTGCCCATATTTTCTATAACTGGAATTTTGGTATTGATGCAAGGTATACCAGCCCTAACTATACGCTTAACTATTTTGGAACAGGGAATGAGACCATTTATAATGAAGATGCTGTAAGTATGGATTATAATCGTGTGCGTATCAGCCAATGGAGCATTGCTCCCTCACTTATCTGGCGTAATAATAACGGTGCTCAGTTCCATTTTAAACCTATAATAGAATCCCTTGAGGTTGAAGGTAATAATTCCGAATATGTAGGGCAGGTTTTTGATGCAGAAGATGATCTTTTTGATAATCAGATCTACGGCGGGGCAGAAATAGCCTTCCAGTACACAAATAAGCCTATGAAACTTGCTTTCCCCAGGCGGGGAATCGAATTTGATGTTTCCACTGGATATAAAAAAAATATTGACGAACATGACAACGAATTTGCTTATTTAAAGCCATCGGTTTCTGTTGTATATCCACTACATGAAAGCGGAATTGTTGTTTTAGCCACTAAGCTTGGCAGTGAGTTTATTTTTGGGGAGAACTATGAATTTTATCATGGCGCCACTCTGGGAGGAAATCATAGCCTGCGTGGTTTCAGAAATGAACGTTTTAACGGAAAATCTGCTTTCTACCAGAGTACAGATTTAAGAGCTGGCCTTTTAAGGGTGGAAACAGGTTTTGTACCTCTAAGGGCAGGGATAAGTTTGGGATATGATTATGGACGGGTATGGACAGAAAATGACAATTCTGAAAAATGGCACAATAACTATGGCGGTTCTGTCTGGATTAATGCCTTTAGTGCTATTACCGGAAATATTGGCTACTATACAAGTGATGAAGACAACCGTTTTATGTTTACACTAGGCTTTAACTTTTAACTATCTAACTAAGGGCATCAACAGTCCTCCTTAAAAAAATTTTTATGAAGTTTGATGCGATAATTATTGGAACAGGACAGGCGGGAACTCCGCTTGCTGCAAGTCTTGCCGAAAATGGGCAAAAAGTAGCCATCATTGAAAAAGGCGATTTTGGAGGCACGTGTGTAAATACCGGCTGCACTCCTACCAAGGCTTATGTGGCAAGTGCCAGGCGCGCCTTTGTTACAAAGAACAGTCAGGAGCATGGAATATCCTTAGATGGTGATGTTAAGATCAACCTGAGGGCGATTAAAAGAAGAAAAGACAAACTTGTAGAGAAATCCAGCAAGGGAATTGAAAAAATGCTGAATGATAATGAGAATATTCAGGTTTTTCGCGGAGAAGCAAAATTTAAGGATGGTCATAGTGTAGTGGTAAATGATGAAGTTCTTTATGGAGAAAAAATCTTTATTAATACAGGTTCAAGACCAAACATCCCGGCACCTTATAAAAACCTCAACCATTACACCAACGAGACCATGCTAGAACTGGAAGAAATTCCGGAGCACCTCGTGATTATTGGTGGTGGGTATGTTGGACTGGAATTTGCCCAGATGTTCAGTCGTTTTGGAAGCCGGGTGACCGTTCTGGACCGTGGCGAGCGCCTTATGCAACAGGAAGATGAAGATATTTCTGAAGCAATCCTTCAGATTTTAAAAGATGAAGATATTAAAGTCTATCTGAATTCTAAAGATATTAAAGGTACCCAGGCAGAAAAAGGTATTCAATTCAGTTTTAATCTAAACGGTGCGGAAAAAAGAATTGATGGGACGCATTTATTGCTCGCTACAGGTCGTGTGGCAAATACGGCAAATATCGGTTTTGAGAATACAGGTGTGCACCTGGATAAGAAAGGCTATATAAAAGTAAACGAATATCTGCAGACTTCGGTACCCCACATTTTCGCGCTGGGTGACTGCAATGGCGAAGGTGCTTTTACACATACCTCTTACAACGACTTCGAGATTGTAGAGTCCAATCTTATTCAGAATAAAAAAAGAAGTTTATCTCAACGTTACCTTTGTTATGCCGCCTTTATTGATCCACCACTCGCCCGGGTGGGAATGAATGAAGCTGAAATAAAGGAAAAAGGTATAAAGGCAAAGTTGGCTTCCAGACCAATGACTAAAGTAGCCAGGGCGCAGGAAATGGGAGAGACCAGCGGAATGATGAAAATCTATATTGAAGCTGAAACTGATAAAATACTTGGTGCATCTTTCCTTGGGACAGGGGCTGATGAAGTTATTCACTCCATTATTGATGCGATGTATGCGGAAACATCCTATACCACGATCAGGGATGCTGTACATATACATCCTACTGTAAGCGAATTGATCCCCACCATGCTGGAATCACCTGAAGATTTGGAGTAATAACGGAAGAATTCTAATCGGCTAATTTCTGGGCGAGATCCAGCATATCTACTGCTTCCAACTCTGGTTTTTCAGCAAGAGGATATAAGAATTTGCCTTTTCTCTTTATAAATGCTGCTTTTAGTCCGCTACTTTTTGCACCGGCGATGTCCCATCCATGAGCCGCTACTAACATCGCGTTCTCTGCAGAAACTCCGGATTTTTGAAGAACGTGCTCATAAGTTTCTTTGTGCGGTTTGTACTTTTTCACTACGTCCACACTCACGACTGACTCGAAAAAAGTATCGATATTTGCAAATTTCAGCTGCTCTTCTGCGACAGTTGGTTTTCCGTTAGTAAGAGCTATCATTCTGAATTTTTGATTTTGAAGTTTTTGAAGTGCTTCAATAACTTCCGGATGAGGAGGTAACTTTCTAATATGACCCAGGATTTCCCTGATTTCTTTTTCAGAAAACGAAAGATTCATTTTCCCGGCCAACATTTTAAATGTAGCCACTCCTACTTCAGTAAAATCATGATATTGATGGGTTATAGTTTCCACCAGGGAATACTGAAGCAGCATCGGAAACCATGATTCAAATACCAGGTCGTTTTGCAGTGCATTATTCACAGCTTTCTTTAAAGGATTTAGATCCAACAGTGTTTCATTTACATCGAAAATGAGCAAATTTGGCTTTTTCATAATTTTATTTATTTGAAACAAAAAAAGTCGGCTTTTAAACCGACTTTTCTTTGTTCTATGTTGAGGATATTATCTCGCTCTGTATTCAAACTTCTGTCCTCCAACAGAAATTCCTGCCATTGCACCAGCCTTAGGCATAATTACTACACCAACACCATCCTGAAAATCTACAGATTTAGACCTTCCTTCTTCAAGTATTACAGCAGATGCACTTGCTGTCAATTCGTAATCTCCACTCTTAAAGTCTTCTAAAGCAGACTCGGACTGGAAGAAAAGAACTTCAGTATATGCTTTCCCACCTATCTGGAACCCGACGTCCAGTTGTTTCATTTCTGCAAAGCCCTGAACAGTTCCGTTTTCGTATAGAACACCGTTACCTGAAGCTCCTCCAAGAATATAAGCACCTTTTCCTACATTAGGAAAAATTACATATCCTGCAGAATTCTGAAATAATTCACTCATATTATTACTGGCATCAGCAACATTTTCCTGGGCTTTCTCTGCGTCCGAAATTAATTTATCCGGGCTCGTACTCATGGAACCGCAACTCGCTAACCCCAATAAAAGCACTGTTAAAAGGGGTATGTAGAATTTACTTGTAATAGATTTCATAAAATTTAACTTTTTTGGTTTCATTCAAAAATAGAAAGAGTGGTCCACGAAGCCTGTTAAGCATTTGTTATTTCACGAAAGATTAGCTGAAACCTGAATATTTTATAAAATTTTTTAGATAAATTCTTATACCTTTCTCTTTTGTATCTTACGTTAAATAAGCACTTCAGAAGTCATATTCCCCTCAGAAAATTACTTTAGAAGTATATTGATAATACAATTTCCCCAGGGGAAGACTGGTTCAACCATGTAATAAAAATTGAGGCCCCATTAACAAACCTGTAGTGATCGCTATTAATGGTTCGGTTAGTAATAGTTCCTGCATTTTCTTGTAAACTTCAAGAACGCTAACGGTAAAATTATCAGCATTAAATCCGTAATAAGTGATTTTTCCACTCAACTAATCGAACTTTTCAAAAGCTTCTTTCTGTGTTAAATAGAACACAATTCTGGTACCCTGTGGTTCTCCTTCTGCGTTTTTTTTATCAATTATCTCATATCTGATGTGTCCTGAGTAACTTTTATTGTAAAGATCGATCCTCTCCTGTATAATCTGTGTACCCATACTTTTATGAGATTTTCTGGTTGCTTTGGAATTATTTCTGCCCACCCCATTATCTTCAATATTTATTGTGATGGTGTTTCCTTCGGGAATTACCTCTATGAGAAGCTTCTTTTCTTCTTTTTTACTTGGCAAAAGCCCATGCCAAATTGCATTTTCTATAAACGGCTGCAGCAATAATGGAGGAATGAGCGTTTCTTCAATTCCTGAAGAATCATCACCTATAAATTTGTAGGTAAAATTTTTTTCGAAGCGGTTTCCTTCGAGAGTTAAGTAATAACGGGTTAATTTTAATTCTTCAGTTAGTGGCACCACATGCTGTTGTGAGGTCTCGAGCACCATTCTCGTATAGCGACTAAAAACCACAAGGTATTTTATGGCTTTAGCGTTTTGGTTACTCTGTATAAGATAAGTTATGGCATTAAGGCTGTTAAACAAGAAATGAGGATTAACCCTTAGACGGGTAACAAGAATTTCTGCCCTGGCAAGATTACGCTCGTATATTGCCTTCATTTTTTCTTTTTCTTCCTGTAAAATTCTGGCGTTTGTTTTCTTTTTTGTCTGGTAATTCCGGTACTGAAGTAAAAAAATAATGAGGATAAAAAAGAGCCCGGTGGCGAGAAGTAACATAAAGATCCTGCGCCTTTCCAGCTGTTGTTCCTGATTGTCCAGCAGCGTTTGCTGCAACGCTCTGTCTTTCTCTAATAACTGAATTTGATTTTCTTTCTTTTCTATGTCATACTCGCGGATAAGGGCCGCTATTTCCACATTTTGTTCTGAAAGTTTTATACTGTCTTCATAGAATTTGGCCTCTTTAAAATATTGTAAAGCTTCGGAAGGATTATTTTGTTCTTCATGTATTTCTGCCAGTTTATACGAGTTTTGCATAATCAGCCCAAACTGATTTAAATCACTTGCCAGTTGAAGCGAATTCTCATAATATTCCCGTGCCAGGTCGGGTTCTTCCTGATTTAACCGTACATCTCCCAGACTAACCAATATCTGCGCCTGTCGGTGTTTATCTCCTAATTTTTTAAACCGGCTAAGGGCATCCTCAAAATATTGACCAGCTTTTTCAAAGTTTTTCCCCTCGTCCAGATAGGATTTTCCGAAGAACTCATAAGTGATTGCCAGCCCGTATATATCATTGCGTTCCCGATTTATTCTAAGCAATTCATCCAGGTATTCCCGACCTTTATTAAATTGACCTTCATTCACGTAATAATCGGCAATAGAAAGATAATTCATGGCCACACCAAGACTGTTGTCACGTTTTTCCTCAGCCTCCAGAGATCGTTCAAAATAAGCTAAAGCCTCCTCCTCCCTTCCCTGAATATTTCCCAACGCATTACCAATTCCGTTACTGGAAATCGCAATATTTCTCAGGTCGTTTTCTCTTTCTGCAATTTTTAAGGCCTTCATGTAATAGGAGATAGAGGAATCATATTTCTGATTATAACGGCCTGCTACCCCTGCATTGTTAGCAAATATCATCTTGTTAACAGGATTAACATTTTTTTCCTCCACCAGATTGTATGCTTTTATATGCAGTGGCATTGCTTCATCATAGTCCTGATGATACCTGTAAAGCAGCCCAAGATTGTCCAGACTGCGGGCATACAATAAAGTATCACCCAATTTTAATGCCCACTGTATGGCATCCTGGGCATAGTTATATTCTTCTTCTTCGTTGTGATCTCTTTTATGAATCTCGCGGCTTAAACTTATGGCATAATCAACTTTCAGGGAATCCTCCATTTCCTGCTCCAACGCTATTCTAAGACTATCGAGGGCTGATTGTGAAAATCCAAAAGTTACATTTAAGAAGAGAAACAAACAAATCATTTTCTGCAGGGAGCTGTAGAAAAAGTTTATAGTAATATATTTAGAGGAAGTCTCGACCAAAATATTTTATCCTAAGCTTAAGCTGTGTTGGTTATGGCATCAAAAAGATTTGTGATAAGATCCTTTTTACTTTTACTTACTGGAATCGACTTTCCATCCTGCATCACAAGGTAACCTCCATCATTACGGTAATATTTTTTCATGTAATTGGGGTTGATTAGATAGGATTTGTGAATACGGATAAAAAAATATTTATCGAGGAGTTTTTCAAACTCCAGCAAAGTCTTACTTAAAACCAGTTTGCGGTTGTCTACCGTAAACAGCAACGTATAATTGTTCTGGCTCTGGCAATAGAGAATTTCGTTGGTTTCTATGAATTCATAACCATCAGAAACAGGGACTGCAATTTTATTTTTCAGGATCCCTTCCCGCTTCATATAGGTCAACAGATCATTAATTCTTTCTGAAGAAAGATTTTTCTTCTGCTCCCTCTCCTCTTTCCATTGTAGAACAGCTGTTTCAAATTCTGAATCGTCTATAGGTTTTAGTAAGTAATTTACGGCTTTGGCTTTAAAAGCCTGTGCGGCATACTGGCTGTATGCAGTTGTAAATATTACATCAAAGGCATCCTTTGGAAGTTGATCCAGCAATTCAAAACCATTCATGCCCGGCATTTCAACATCCAGAAATACGAGATCTGGCCTCGCCTTTGGTAAAGCTAAAAGTGCATCTTCCGGTTTTGTACCTTTATAAACAATTTCCGCTTCCGGAAATTTGCTTTTTAGATGCAAAACCAGTCCTTCCACACAATGCACTTCATCATCTATAATGGCTACTTTCATGATCAGGTATAACTTTAATGCTCATTCCTAAGGAGATTATAATAAATGTAGCTTTTCTCAATGAACTTATAAAAAAATTACATCTAAAATGCTGTTTTCCATTAGTATAAGCGCCGTTTGACTTAGGGAAAGCTTTTCTCTGCCAATGGGGCTCAAAATCCATCTGAATAAAGCAGTTATATATTTCGCTCATTCATAACCAGCTTATACTCAGTTCCTATTGATAGAAACATAGCTGCATAAGATATTTACACCATTGAATAAATAACCCACGACACTTTTTGCACTAAATGACAAACGAATTTTTAAACTAAAATCTTTTGACATGAAAACGAGATTACTTTTTACCGGAGCTTTATTATTTCTCGCAGGAATCTTTAACAGTTCTGCACAAACCGAAACCCGATTAGGTGCCATGGTTGCTTATGGTACCGAGATTGAAAATCCGGGAATTGGCGTAACCGCAGAATTTCCAATTATCGAAGATCTTACCATTGCACCGGGCTTCATTTACTACCTTCCTAAAGACGAATCTGGGGTTAGCCTTAACTGGTGGGAAATAAACGGAAATGCCAATTATTACTTCGTTAACACAGAGAGCCTTGGCTTTTACGGACTCGCAGGATTAAATTATTCCCACGTAGGTGTGGATTATGATGGCAGCGGATTTGGCGGTGCTTCTATGTCTGTAAGTGACGGCAGGTTCGGATTAAATCTTGGTGCCGGTGCTAATTTTGACATTGGGAGCAGTATAATTCCTTTTGCTGAGGCGAAATATGTAATTATAGATGGCGGACAGCTTGTGATTGGCGCAGGAGTGAAATTTGATTTATAATTCCAATGTCCAGGGTTTTAAACCGGCAATTTTGCAAAATGCAGAAGCAGCAAAGCGTACAATTGAAAATTACACTAATAAAGCAGGGGCTGTAAAATTCACTTTTTCACTAAAAGCCGCCGGAATTGAATCTTTGATGCTCAACTTCTAAATATTCTGATTATGGAATCCGGAAATACACATGCAGAAAATAAAAATACTGCCACAGATGACAAAACAATGGCTATCGTTGCCTATTTGACCATCATAGGGCTTATTGTTGCCTTTGTAATGAACAACGAAAAGAAAGATCCCTTTGCTGCATACCATATCAAGCAGTCCTTAGGTCTCTCTTTGTGCGGAATTGCACTTTTCATTGTAGGATTGGTGCCTATTTTAGGATGGATTGCCAGTTTCTTCGGTTCTATCTTCCTGTTGTATCTATGGATAATGGGACTTATAAATGCCATTAACGGAAAAACACAGCCGGTACCCTTACTGGGAGATAAATTTGAAGAGTGGTTTCGGAATATTTAAAAAATTGGACGTCTATCTAAAAACAACAATTATCGTCCTTCAGAAAACACTAACTATAAAAATTAAATTATGAAAATTTATTCTAAAATTTTTCCACTTATTTTATGTATAACGCTTTTCAGCTTATCCTCCTGTTCCGGAGATGACGACGCCGGTACTGATGATAACATAGGCGGATGTAATGATTTCCAGTCAGAATGGGAAGATGTTGTAAATGCTTTAAATGCTTATTCCCAGGCTCCAAGTTCTCAGACCTGTGAAGTTTATAAAGAAGCAATGACCGATTTCTACCAGGAATTTGAAGATTGCCAGTATTGGGGAAGTCAATATGAGGAAGCTATTAATCAAGTACAGGCGATGGACTGTAGCGAAGTCTCATCTGACACCTAAAAATCTTCCTGAAAGAATAACAAAGATTAGATTTAAAATCGTGTGGGGACCGGTTTTAATTCTAAAAGGAATGGACGTGTAATAGCGTCCATTCCTTATTTATGCTTCAGCAAAACCTGTTAAAGCTCTCTTACAGCAATAATACTTATCAGTGAAGAAAGGTCGTCTGCATTCTGTAATTTTATTAATTCCTGATCACCTGTTGAAGGATTGTACTTTAAAAGATTTATGGAATTATTTGCTCCTACAAGTTCTACAAACTCTTTCCCCTCTCCATTGTAAAAGGTTTTATGAGCAAAATTTAAAGAAGATATTCGTGGAACTTCAGATACTTCTGTTACCGTTCCTGTCTCTATGTTGTAAATTACCGGTCTCACTTCTGCCATATAAGAAGAGTTAGCTACAGGTGAAAATCCGAACAAAGTTGTTGTACCACCGCTGTTCCCAATATTCGTAAAACCAGTCGCAATACCCTGTCGCGGAAGAACCTCAACAGAATTTTGGTCAAGTTCAATTTCTAATAAATCAGCTTCTGTAACTCTTTCTGTTTTTGAAGCTACCACGTATAGTTTTTGTCTTATTAGGCTTGTGGAATATATATTTTCATAACCTTTTGTACTCAGGTCGATTTCACCGGTAGTTATTTCAAAATTTTCCGGGTTTATACTTACCACCATAATTGGTTTCTGATGGTTACTCTGCTCCATATTTTCTCTAGTGATCCCTACCAGGTTTTGATTTTCTTCATCCCAGTCCAAAGACAATAATGCTGTATTGTCTCCAAATTGCTCCGGATAATCAAGTATGGCAGAACGGGTTTCACCAGATCGTTTCTCCCATGCATATATAATCCCCCTGGGAGGATCAAAACGGTGTTCATATATAAAATTTTCAGAACCTGAAGAGGTCACCGCATTAAACATAGTATTGAATTCAATACCGGGAATGTTACCCATTTCTACTACTTTTCCACTATTATTGCCAATGGTGAATAAGGTTCCGTCGTTTCTTAAAGCAAGATAACTATAGGTGTCCACAATTTCAGAACCCTCTGTTTCTTCAGGAGATTCATCTTCTGAACATGAGAAAAAGGAGGCTAATAGGACCATTATCAGCAATGGTCTGAGAGATTTTAATAACATACTACTACTTTTTTGAGCGGATGAAAGTAAATATCTCCCGGTTATTTTACTAAGAAATAAAGAATAAAAAATATTTTCTTAGAACAATGTTTTGAATCCTGGACAATGATGCTTTCTGCTAAAAAAAAATGGAGTGAATTTACTACTATAAATAGACATGATTTTATCAGAATTAAAGGATTACATTTATAAGATTAATCTCGTGCGTGATGTCAAAATTTTTACAGCGTGTCCTTCTGATATGTTTTACAGGTAGCCTTCTCGCCTTAGCGGGATGGAGCAGCTTTCAGGTCTATAGATATTCTTCGGAAGCTGCCGAAATCAAAAAGGACTACAGCGAACTTAACAGCATTACCCACGGAATTTTATCTGTAAATATCTGGAGGGATCATTTAACCAATATGGTCCTGAACCGTATTGACGAATTTGAGTTCACCGCCGAACAGGAAGATACTTTGGTTCTTCAGGTGGAAAATATTCTTACCGCCGGGATCGACAAAGGAGACAGCTTAATGAACCTGAAGCAAAAGACCTTAAAAGGAAAACTACGCAAATTTGCGGTAAGAACATTGGTTCCCGAGGAAAAGATAAGGGCATTAGTACCTATGTTTGCCCAAACCATTGTTGATGAAATTCAGAAACCGGAGAACAAGGAAGCGCTAAAGTTTGTTATTAAAAGTAAGCTACAGGAGTATAGTGATCTTACTCATGACAATTCTGAAGCTGCCGTCCAACGATTAGAAGCCCTTTTTAATAAATACGAAGTAGCTGACCTGAAAGGTTTTAACGAAAAAACTTCAGGAGAACTTATAATGCTGGAAGAGCAAACCTACTTTCATACCTATATCCTGCTTGGCGTAATTATGGCTTTCCTCTTGCTCTGGTGGCTACTCAGAAATCAGAAACCGCTACATACCCCACTTTTCATAGTCTCGGTACTGGTATCACTGGTGGTGCTTTTTTCGGGTATTACAGCTCCTATGATAGAAATAGATGCTCGTTTTCAACAAGTGAATTTCCAGCTGATAGGCGAACATATCGTTTTTAATGATCAGGTGATTTTCTTTCAAAGTAAAAGTATCCTGCAGGTTATCGATATTTTATTTGCTAATGGAAAAGTGGATTCATTTCTCGTAGGAATCCTAATTCTTATTTTTAGCATTGTTTTTCCTGTTGCCAAACTCCTTTCCACTCAAATCTACCTCGCCGGAAATGAAAAATTAAGGAAGAATAATATTCTCAAATTCTTCGCTTTTAAATCGGGAAAATGGAGCATGGCAGACGTTTATGTGATCGCTATATTTATGGCTTATATCGGTTTCCAGGGAATCCTGGATCACCAGCTTTCCAACGTGAATAGGGACACAGAATCGCTCGTAAGCATTTCGACCAATAAAACATCCCTGCAACCGGGATTTATCATTTTTATTGGCTTTGTGCTTTTTAGTTTAATCCTGTCTACTATTTTAAAAAAAATAACTGCTTTGCATAACAACAAAAAGCTCTAATAGGTAAGTCCCTATCACCAAGTTCTATCCATTGAAAAATGATCAAATTTTAAAAAGAGAAAAGCTTAGACATGGCTTTTAGAAAACATACTTTGCACGCTCTCCTTAAATCATAAACCTGCTGCTCATTACTCTATAAAGGAATTAACAAGATTGGCAAAATTTTACGATTCATTAAAAATCCTTTTAAAACCTAAATAGTAACTTGTAAGGATAACCTCAACAGTTTATCAGGATTGGAAAAAATGGTTGCAAACAGCAAAGAAAACGTGAGCGGAATCAGAAATATTATCGTTATTGGTGCATCGGCAGGTGGCTTGCCCGCAATAAATGAAGTAATATCAGGACTTTCAGCAGATATGGATGTGGCAGTTATGGTAGTTATCCATGTGTCGAAAAAATCCAATAGCCAACATATTGCGAACAGTTTTCAGAAAAATACAGGGTTAAATTGCGGAGTTGCCATAAACGGAATGTCTTTAAAAAAAGGCCATTTATATGTTGCCCCGCCAGAGCATCAATTATTGGTAAAGAATGATAGGTTGCTTTTAACCTCAGGTCCACATGAAAATAAGTACCGCCCTTCTATTGATGTGCTTTTTAGATCTGCCGCTGTAAATTACGGTCACAGGACAATCGGCATTATCCTTACAGGTTTGTTTGAAGATGGTACCTCGGGAATGTCTGCAATAAAACGCTGCGGCGGACTTTGTATTATCCAGGATCCTATGGAAGCACAATTTTCGGATATGCCCCGCAGTGTGCTCAATAAAATAAAAGTAGATTTTCAGGCAAAGCTGAAAGAAATTCCGGCTATTATAAACAATATTCTAACCCAGCCGCTTCCTTCGGAAAAACCTGTTCCGCATGAAATTCGCATCGAAGCAAATTTAACCGAACAAATGATGAGTGATATTAATGAAATCAAGAAGATTGCAGATCACAGCGATTTTGTCTGTCCCGACTGCGGAGGTGGATTATGGGCTCTAAAAAATGATCCTCTAAACCGCTACAGATGCCACACAGGACATGTGTTTACTGAAAAGATCCTGCATGACCTGCAGGATAAGAAAATCGAAGAATCTATTTGGGTTTCCATACGTATGCTGGAAGAAAAAGAAAATCTTCTCCTGTTAATGGCAAAGCGTGAAAATACAGATGGAGATTTTAAACTTTCTGAATTTCATGAAAACCGACTGAATGAAGTAAGGAAGCATATAGACCGTTTCAAATCTCTTCTCAAGCTTTTAAATGAAGACCTCCACAAATCCCCTCCTACTGAAGAGTAAATACTTTTTATTTCCGAAGAAATTAGGAGGACCTCAAAAATGGCAATTATCGACATTAAATGAAACGAGACGCATTTGATTTTATTAAAAAGCATCTCGACAGGCTCAATGTGGCCCATTTGCTCTTCACTTTTCACTATTCACTCCTTCACGGAATCACTGCATCACTGCAAATTTAACCCCTCCGGCCTACGGCCACCTCCCCTTGAAAAAATGGGAGCTACTTAATTTTAAGTTTTTAAACCAATTTCAACGTGAATTTACTTTTCACTACTCACTCCACATAATCAGGAACAATTTTCAGCATCATAAGGAAGGGTAAAAGTAAATATTGAGCCCTGTCCCAGTTCACTTTCTACAGTTAAACTGCCGCCATGCCGTTCCAAAATTTCTTGTGCCAGGAATAATCCTATACCAAGTCCCGCATATGTATCTTCATTTTTGCCTTCCACGCGGTGAAATCTTTTAAATATTTCCTTTTGATCCCTTTTAGAAATACCAATTCCTTTATCTGAAATACTTATGGCTGCTTTATGATCTTCTGATTCAAAAAGCAGTATTTCAATTTCCTTATTATCAGGCGAATACTTTACTGCATTAGTAATCAGGTTAATCAAAACCTGGCCTATCCTGTCCTTATCTGCCTTAATTTTGCATTTGAACTCGTGCTGAATATTAATTTGATGGTCAATTTCTGTACGTAGTATATCCTGTACCGTTTCTTCAACAAACTCATTAATATCAAAAGTCTCCTTCCTTAGGTCCAGCTTATTTTCCTCTATTCTTGAAATGTCAAGCATTTCTGAGATAAGCCTGGTAAGCCGTATAATCTGTTCATCAATACGCTTTAAGGAAGGTTCAAGAGGCAACGATTCCAGCGTTTTATTTTCCTGTTGCAGCATATTGAGCAATAATTGGACATATCCTTTTATAGAGGTAACCGGTGTTTTAAGTTCATGACTCACCAGCTGGAGAAAACCTTCTTTTCGTCGTTCTTCTTCTTTAAACTTCTCAATCTCTGTGGTTGCTCCAATCCACTGTTTTACGTTTCCTTCTTCATCTTTAATAGCAATTGCCCGGGTCATGTGCCACCTGTATTCCCCTTGTCGATCCCGCAATCTCATTTCCAGTTCCAGTTCTTCTCCTGTCGATACACTTTTATTCCACTTTTCAATACTATTCTTAACATCATCGGGATGCACAAGATTTGCCCATCCTTTTTCAACCAGTTCTTCCCTGGTCCATCCCGAGTAATTCTCCCAGCTCTTATTAAAATAAATAACTTTTCCTGATGGATCTGCATTTGAAACCTTCTCTGGCATGAACTCAGTAAACTGACGGAATTGAGAGCTACTCCTTATTAAGGCATTTTCGGCCTCTTTATGGATTTGGATATTCGTATTGGAGCCAAACCATTTCATAATCTCCCCATCTGTGCTAAACAGCGGCAGGGCCTTTGCCAGAAACCAATTATAATTGCCCTCTTTATCTTTCAGGTTATATTCGATAGAAAAAGGTTCCCCTGTTTTTACGCACTTGCTCCAATGTTCAGAAACCCTCTGCCGATCGTTAGGGTGCACAAAATCTTGCCACCGGTCACCCTCGATGTCTGCATCTGTTGCCCCTGTAAACTCTTTCCATTTAGCATTAAAAAATTCCGGTTGTCCTGTTGCATCCGCTATCCAGATGAGCTGCGGCAGTGTTTCTACCAGGAGCTTGAATTTAATTTCGCTCTTCTCAAGGGATTTTTCCACCAGTTTTTTATCTGTAATATCCCCAAATACCAGCAGGATCAATTTTTCTCCACCTTCTTCTCTTACTATTTCGCGGGCATTAATCAGCATAGTACGCTCACCAATTACAGGGAATTCCCGGGTAATCTCGTAATTAGAAATAACAGATTTCTCGGTCAGGACCTTCTTCAGCAATCCCTCCATTTCAAACAGGCTTCCTTCTTTCCTGCCCAGGTTTAAAACAGATTTGTTCTCAATTTCTGCCTCAGAGGTTCTAAAGGTTTTGTAAAACACATTATTAGCAGATTTAATCCTAAGATTACTGTCAAGTACAAGCCATGGCTCTCTAACTGTTTGAAAAATATCTACTGCAAAATTACGGGCGGTGGTGAGATTTTTATTCATGCTCAGCAATTCCTGGTTAAGGCTGGTAAGTTCCTCGTTGGTGCTTTGTAGCTCCTCTTTGCTCGTTTCCAGTTCTTCATTCAGGGTTTGAAGTTCTTCGCTTCCGCTCTGCAATTCCTCATTTGCACTTTGCAATTCTTCATTCGTGGCCTCCTGGTCTTCAGTAATACTGCGCATATCTTCCCGGGCCTGTGCCAGTTCTTTTTCAAGCTGGTATATGAGCAGGTCCTTTTCATCTTCTTTGGGTTCTTCAGAAGAAATCTTTTCCACAACCTTTCTGTATCCTGAAACTACGGGTTGGGCTAAGGGATCATGAAAGAGGACCAGATAATAAGGTTCTGCCAGGTTGGGCAAAGGAATAGCTTCAATAGAAATGATGCGTTGGCCATTTCCTTCAGGTATAGGGATATTTTCTCTTATAACCGATTCATTCTCTTTTTTGGCGTGGTGAATAATACTTCGCAGTTCAAAAGAGAGGCCCGGTTTAGCCATTCTCAATAGGTTTAGATTAGGCTTGCCCGACTGTGGTTCCAGATATATTCCGGTACGACCGCGAAAGTGAACTATGTCCATAGCCTCATCTATTACGACGCCCGCAGGAGTGTACCGGCTTAGAATAACTTCATCTGCAGTCCGCTGGAAATCTGTTTGGGCATTTTCTGCTTTTCTATTTCTGCTGAATTCACGAAAATTTTCTTCTTTGCGCTGGGAAGCTACCTGCATAAATTTTCCCGGCCGCTCCCTGGGCTTAAATATTTTATGATTTTTTTCTGACGGAATAAAAAGATCGGGGGCATTCCCGGTAGTTTCAGATTTCCCCAACAAGAGGTAACCATTTATATTTAGTGCATAATGAAACGTAGTGAGTGCTTTCTTCTGAAGGTAGGGCTGTAAATAAATAAGTACATTACGGCAGGCGATAATATCCATTTTTCCAAAAGGTGGATCTTTAAGAAAATTATGGAGGGAGAAAATGCACATTTCACGCACCTCTTTTTTAATCTGGTATTTGCTGTCCACTTTGTTAAAAAAGCGGTCCACCCTTTGCGGACTCAGGTTCTCCATTTCAGATTTTTTATAGATTCCGTTCCGGGCTTTGCCTATTGCGGGATCACTAATATCTGTACCAAAAATCTGTACCTTCGCACTACTTTTATTCTCCTCCATAAACTCATGCAGGCATATTGCGATACTATATACTTCCTGTCCTGTACTACAGCCTGCCACCCAAATTCGCACAGCCTCTTCTCTACTTTTGTCCTTCAAAATTTTTGGAAAGACAGTGCTGGACAACCTGTTAAAGATCTCCTCATCCCTGAAAAATTCAGTCACCGGGATCAGGAGATCCTGTTGCAATACACCTTGTTCATGTTTATGCTCCCGTAAAAATTTCAGGTAATCTGCCGGTTCCTTTTTGCCGCTTAGTGCCATTCTGCGTAAAATCCTCCGGCGTATGGTGGTTTGCTTGTAATAAGTAAAATCGATTCCCTTTCTTATGCGCAGTAAGGCGAGTATTTGTTTATAAACATCTACATCTTCGTTCTCCAGCTGTTTTTCATTACCGTTAATTCCGTAGAAATTTTCAACAACCTCCAGGATCTTAGCCGGCATCTCCCGCGGGGAAAGAATAAAATCAACAACACCTTCCTCAATTGCGCAACGGGGCATAGATGGATATTCGGCAGTGTCTTCACTTTGGGCAAAGGTTATCCCGCCATTATTTTTTATCGCTCTGAACCCCGCTGTCCCATCGGCTCCGTTTCCTGTAAGGATTACGCCAATTGATTGTTCCTGATGTACTTCTGCCAGGGATTTAAAAAAAAGATCAATGGGCAAATTCTTTACAGCGCCAGCTTTCTGAGGTCTCGGGCTAAGCTCCAGTTTCCCGTCATTGGACATCAGCATTTTATTGGTGGGAATGATATAAATATGATCTGATTTTACCGTGAGATCATTGGAAATCTCAAGGATGGGCAGCTCAGAACATTTCTGGAGTAATTCCGGCAGCAGACTTTCATGATTCGGGTCCAGATGTTGCACCAGCACATAAGCCATTCCCGAATCCTTCGGGATCGCCTGGATAAATTCCTTAAATGCAGCTAAACCCCCGGCAGATGCACCTATGCCAACCACAGGAAAATTATTTTCAGACCTTTTTAAGCTTTCAATACTTGATTTTTTATTTTCCTGAGACATGTAGTAGTCAATGTTTTATAACAATTGAAATAGAACCATTTAAGTATTTCTAAAATAACCTTATATAAAGAAATACCATACGGTAATGAATTTTATTTTTTTGTTTTTTTATCTTTTAAGAACTTTATTAATTTTTATGAACTTCAAGAGGTGAGAGCAATGGAAGAAGGCTCTATAAATAATAAATTTTGCCTCCCTGCCTGATATAAAAGCCGTTAAATCTACATTTCAATTAATGCAAATATATACCAAAACGCACATTCAGCTGACTAGTTTATTTGCTCGAGTTTAAAAGAATTAAAGTTCACCTGATGATAAAAGGCTACTGAAAATGATGAGCTATTGGGATATCCACAAAGTCAAAATTGTTGACGATTTGTGAACTCTTTAAGTGATATCAACTAAAGCCGAAAAACAAAAAAAACCCTGAAAATGTTAAAATTAACAGGGTCGTATTTATTTAAATGTTACAAGTAGCCTCGCCAAGAATCGAACTTGGATCTAAAGTTTAGGAAACTTCTATTCTATCCATTGAACTACGAGGCCTAAATGGAGCACAAAAATAATAATGTTTTCAGAAATACATCCATTCAAGACTTAAATCTTACACATTTTTAAAAATCTTAGTTATTTTAGATCAAACGAAATAAGCAATGAAAGTATTAACCATAATTACAGCAGGTGTGTTATTCTTTTTTACTTCCGCATGTAGCAGCACTACCGGCAATGGTTCCACGCTTCTGCGAATTACCGGTGTAGTTCAGGCTTCAGGAATAACTTCCTACCAATATGGAACGCATACTTTGACTTCCGAAGAAAAAAGTTATGCCCTTAAAAGCACCAATATCGATCTTTCTAAATACGAAGGTGAAACTGTGAAAATTTCCGCAGAAAAAATAAAAGGATATCCTGTAGAAAACGGGCCGGAATTTCTCAATGTTCAAAAGATTGAAAGGAACAAATAACTTTTTTTTCGATAAACCCTTATATATTTGCAGGAAAAGCTGAAAATGTTCAAAAAGCACACTTTAATTTTAATTCCGTTTCTATTTTTACTTAATCTTAATGCTTCTGCCCAGGTTGATGGAGATAAAACCGGCGCATGGTACATGTATTTCTGGAACACTACTTTTGGTGATAGCCAATGGGGAATTCAGGGCGATGTACAGTACCGTAACTGGAACCTGGGAGGTGATTTGGAACAATTACTTATTCGTGGCGGACTCACCTATGCTCCTGAAAATGCAGATGTAAAATTTACCCTGGGTTACGGGAATATCACCTCGGGGGAATTTGGCGACAGCAACGAAACTTCAGGTGAAAGCAGAATTTACCAGGAAGCCATGCTTCCACATCAAGTAGGCAGCCGTCTCTACCTGGCTCACCGTTTTAGGTACGAGCAACGCTGGGTAGAAAACCAGGATTTTAGAACACGTTACCGCTACAATATATTTTTAAATGTTCCTTTAAACCAGAATAATCTCAGTAAAAATGCGATTTATCTTGCTCTTTATAATGAGATATTTATTAACGGGGAACGCGAGATAGGAGATGGCCGCAATGTAGAACTTTTTGATCGCAACCGGTTTTATTCTGCGCTGGGTTATGCTATAAAAGACAACCTTAGATTACAGGCCGGTTATATGACCCAGACTACAGATGCGATTAGCAAAGGGCAGATTCAGCTTAGCCTGCATCATACTTTCTGAAAATTCAGCAGAGTTTAGTTATATTTAGCTTTAAAAAATTGTTGAATGATAAAAAAAGTCTTTCTCCTTACCGCTGTGGCAATTATTTCAACTTTAAATAGCAAAGCCCAATCTCCTGAAATCAGCGGGGATGCTTTTGCACACACCTATTCTATTGTTGCCCGCGATTCGGTTACCGGTCAGATGGCGGTCGGTGTGCAAAGCCATTGGTTTTCTGTAGGTCCTTTGGTTTCCTGGGGAAGATCTGGAGTGGGTGTGGTCGCGACACAATCTTTCGTAAACCCTGCTTACGGTCCAAAAGGCCTGGAGCTCATGGAACAGGGAATAACGGCAGATGAAGCACTGGAACTGCTTGTAAACAATGATGAAGGAAGGGAATTCCGCCAGGTTGCTTTTCTAGATATGGAAGGAAACACAGCAGCTTTCACAGGTGAAAATTGTGTAGAAGCTGCAAGTCATATCAACCGAAAAAATTTTTCTGTACAGGCAAATATGATGCTGAATGACAAAGTTGTTCCCGCAATGGCTGAAGCTTTTCACCTTAATGCAGATCTTCCTTTAGCTGAAAGAGTTTTAAAAGTACTTAAAGCAGCTCAAAATGCCGGGGGGGATATTCGCGGAAAACAATCTGCTGCCCTGATTGTCGTGGGACCTGAAAAAGCACAGAATTCCTGGGAAGACAAAAAAGTAGACCTGAGGGTGGACGATCATCAAAATCCGGTAGAGGAACTGGAAAGACTGCTTAAAACTGCCCGCGCCTACGAACATATGAACCGCGGAGATCTTGCTGTGGAGGAGGGAAATATTAATAAAGCATTAAAAGAATATGGAACTGCCGAAAAAATGTTTCCGAAGAATCTGGAAATGAAGTTTTGGAAAGCAATTGCCCTCGCTAACAGCGGTCGTTTAGAAGAAGCCAAACCTGTTTTTGAGTCGATTTTTGCCGAAGATGAGAACTGGAAGACTATGCTAACAAGGCTTCCAAAAGCCGGCCTTTTGAACCTTTCTGAAGAAGAAGTAGAAGAGATTATTAATTAAGTTTTAAAAAAGACTATTATGAAGAAGATATTCAGAAACGCAATTTTCAGCCTGCTAAGTATAAGCTTATTTAGCGTCGTTTCCTGTAAAGATGCTGAAGAGCAGGAACAACAAATACAGCCGGAAACCTCTGTGGAATCCAGTTATCTTAATAAAGAAAAATCAACTGATTCTGAAGTAGCGTACAATCCTGCGCATGGACAACCAAATCACAGGTGCGATTTACCTGTGGGCGCACCGCTTAACCAGGCAGGACAGCAAAATACGGCAACAAATGCTTCTGGTAACCAATCTCCGGTAAGACTAAAGTCTGCCACGCCAAAGATCAATCCACCGCATGGGCAACCGGGTCATGACTGCTCTGTAGCTGTTGGTGCTGAACTGAGATAAGACAATCCGGGAAGAAACAATTAGTTTCCTGCCGTTTTCTTAGCTATATAAAACCCGGCGTTTATAGCATTTCAGTATGAGGAAATGAACGCTACAGATTTATCATTTATTTAATTTCGACATAACTTAATAAAAATGATCCTCAAATCATTTGACCAAAGCCTTCTTTAATGATGGATATAGACTATGTACGCAGGCAATTCCCCGCCCTGCAGCGTGATTTTGTTTTTATGGATAATGCCGGCGGCTCCCAGGTCCTGGGAAAAGTAATAGAACGCATTTCTGGTTATCTCACCCATCATAACGTCCAGTTGGGAGCATCCTATAAAGTTTCTCGTGAGGCCGGTGAAAAGCTGGCTTACGCTACCAAACAGATTTCCAAATTTGTAAATGCATCCCGTCCCGAAGAAGTGGTTATTGGCCCTTCAGCTTCTATGTTATTGCGTATTTTAAGTATTTGCATTAGCAAACAATGGAAAAAAGGGGACGAAGTAATTGTTACTAATACAGATCATGAAGCTAATGTTTCTTGCTGGACAGATCTTAAAGAAAGAGGCATTAACGTTAAGATCTGGAAAGTTAATCCCGAAACCCTTGAGTTAGATGTCAAGGATCTAAAAGCACTACTGAGCAGAAATACAAAACTTGTAGCCTTTACCCATTGTTCCAATATTCTGGGGACAATTAATCCAGTAAAGGAGATTACCAACCTTGTTCATAAAGCCGGAGCCTTGGTGTGCGTAGATGGTGTTGCTTATGCACCACATAGAAAAATTGATGTCCAGGAGCTGGATGTCGATTTCTACGTTTTTAGCTGGTATAAAGCCTACGGCCCTCACCTGGCCATGATGTACGGAAAATACAATCAGCTCTTAAAGATGGATGGTATTAATCATTATTTTTTCAAAAAAAAGGATGTTCCTTATAAGTTCCAGCCCGGAAATTTCAATTTTGAACTTACCTACAGCCTTTTAGGTTTAACTGAATATTTTGAAGAAATGTACAGGCAGCATACGCCAAGATCTGCCGCTGTTCCTTTTCAGAAAAAAGTTGAAACAGGATATAATTTAATTGCCAGCCACGAAGAGAAGCTGAGTGAAATTTTGCTTCAGTATTTAAATACAAACCCTAAGGTGCGCGTTATTGGCGCTACCAGTTTTCGGAAAGAAACACGTGTTCCCACAATCTCTTTTGTACATGCTGAATTAAAAAGTAATGCGATTGTAGAAAAAGTGGATGACTTTAGAATCGGAATCCGTTTCGGAGATTTTTATGCGAAAAAACTAATCAACGATCTGAATCTGGAAGAAAAAAATGGTGTGGTACGGGTGAGTTTAGTTCATTATAACACTGCGGAAGAAGTAAAGCGCCTTGTGGAGGTATTTCAAAAAATTCTGTAAAAGGTGAACCTCTGAAAATGACAGTTTTCGATCTTTAACAATTCTGATTTTTAGTGAAATTGCCCCGGGGCAAAATCATTCTGTCATTTTGATATTTGGATTCCTCCATTTCTGTCTGGCCCGGGATCTGGTTTGCGGTATTTGAATATCCAATCCTTTCTACAAAGTAGCAGCAAATCATACTGGAATAAATGATAATATGGTTAATACATGAAATGTAGTTTCTGCTCTTATCACCTCTCCTAAAAAAGGGAGGAGTTTATTCAATGCTCGTTAGTTACAAGGAACCAATTATTCAGCAGGTTCTCACGGTTGTACTGCATTTCTTCTTTGGTTTTATAATCAATTACTTTTTTTCCGGCGAAGGTGCAGATCGCCTGTCCTGCCGCGGTGTCCCATTCCATTGTGGGTGCAAATCGCGGGTAACAATCCGCCTTACCTTCTGCCACCATGCACAACTTCAGCGAACTACCTACAGAGATGGTGTTTACTTCTCCATGTTTTTGTTCGAGGGAACTTATATATTCTTTTGTTTCCGAAGAAAGGTGAGATTTACTCGCAACAACAGTATACTTTTTTTCTTCAGAAGGTAAAGGCAGTTTTTTGGCAGTTTTCAGTATTTCCTGCATTCCTGGAAATTCTGTTATTCCTATTAATTTATATGAGCCGATTCCTTCAGCAGCAAAATACAGTTCCTTTAAAGCCGGCACGTAAATTACTCCCAATATCGGCTTCTGATCTTCTATTAAAGCAATATTTACGGTAAACTCGCCATTCTTTTTAATAAACTCCTTTGTGCCATCTATTGGATCTACAATCCACAGCTTTAACCATTTTTGACGATCCTTATAAGCAAGATCTTTGCCTTCTTCTGAAAGTATTGGGATGTCCAGCTTCTCCAGGTAACTCATGATGATATTATGTGAAGCTATATCTGCCTTTGTAAGCGGAGATTCATCTTCTTTTGCCTCTACCTCAAAATCTTCATTATCATAAATTTCCATAATGCGTTTTCCTGCCGCAAGGGAGGCCCGGATTGCTGTTTCTAAAAGTGAGGTCATTATTTCCATATCATTAAATCTTATTTCCTGCTTACAATTCTTCTCTCGACGATATTTAAAATTTGAGCTACTGCTTCTTCGGTACCACAGGCTGCAGTGTCTATAGTAATATCAAAATCCACAGGTTCTTCATAAGGCGCATCCACTCCTGTGAAGTTTTTTATTTCTCCGGAACGCGCTTTTTTGTAAAGGCCTTTAACATCTCTTCTTTCACACTCTTCAAGAGAAGTATTAACAAATACCCCAACAAAGTTATTTTCTCCAACTATTGCTTTAATCGTTGCCCTATCTGTTTTTAATGGAGTAATAAAAGCAGCAATTACCACCGTGCCGGAGTCGATAAAAAGCCTGGCAACCTCTGCTATCCTGCGAATGTTTTCAGATCTATCTTCTGAAGTAAAATTAAGATCATTGTTTAGCCCTGTGCGTACATTGTCGCCATCCAGCAAATAAGTATGAATCTTTTTTTCGTACAGCTTCTTTTCCACCATATTGGCTAGTGTAGATTTTCCGGAACCCGAAAGACCACTAAACCATACCAAAAGCGGCTTGTGACCTTTGAGACTCAACCTGTGCTGTTGAGATACAGCAAATTCCTGCGGACTCAGGTTATTTTCAGCCAAAATGTTCTCATTGGTGGTTCTGTTTTTAATTCCGTAGTCTATTTTATACCAGGCTCTTTCATGCAGATAGTAAAGAAGCATTTTCGTCACCACTTCAGCCATGCCCACTTTTAGCCCCACCACAGGACTACCAGAAATAACCCAGGCCAGCAACATTGTGTCTAATGTACCTACAACCCTCCAGCTGATTGTTTTAAGAATATGCCGCCATTGGCTAATAGTATGTTTTCCCAGGTTTATCCTAATCCATACCCGCTCATGTAGGTAGTAAAGCAGCATTTTCGTAAGCACTTCGGCCAGGCCTATTTGCAATCCCACATAAGGATCGCCTGTGATAAACCATGAGAGAAAAATCGTGTCGAGCGTGCCAATACACCTCCAGGTTATGGCTTTGGCGATATGCCGCTTATGCGATACTTCCTTCACTTTTTACTATCAAATTTTTCTTTTAGACAGAGTTGTGTTTTTCTCTCCCGACGAATCATGTCAATACAATTTCCATGTGCAGCCAAAAATAATTATTATAAGGAAATCTCGTGCTTTTAATGCGGAATAGTTTCACGTGGGCAAGATGAGAATCTTAAGCGTCTCTAAAAAAAGAGCGCTATAATAAAGTGTGCTTGTAAGGTAGAGCACCTAATAAAGAAACTTGTAGTAAAAATGCGAAGTCGAACTCAGTGGAGTCTTTTTTATTAACCTTCTGACTCCGCTCAAGTGACAAGAAATATTTTTTTTCATTTTGGCTGAAACAGAACAACTAAGTACATTTTCAGACCACATCTGAAATTTTAGCGGTTACAATACAGCCCATAGAAGGGAGAAACAGCCGCATCCGCTTTTTACCAATTTCCTGTATAAGGGCCTCCTGATCTTTTAAGGCGCCCTGAGAGATTTTCACATTGTCGCCAACAGAAAATCCTTCTACCTTTAATTCATCGATATTATCATCATCCAGCCAGTTCTTTATCGTTTGGATTTCCACATCACGAACAATAGCAGGTTTTCCCAGCCAGAATAAATAACGTACCACTCCCGGAACCTCAAAAACTTTATTGCGGTCCTTTTCAGCAATATGAACAAAAAGATAAGACCTGAAAAGCGGCACTGTCACTTTCTTCTTCCGGTCGCTCCATTGCTTTACTTCTGTGGTTGTGGGGCAATAGACCCTGATATTATTCTTCTGAAGATTCTCACTAACTTTTATTTCCCATTTAGGTTTTGTATACAAAACATACCACTGCATAACCAAGTAATGATTTATCCTTCAGTAGTAGGGTTAAGAAGGGTTAGTAACAAATCTAATATAATTTCAGTTAAAAGCACAAGGATTTTTACACGACAATATATTTTTATGATTGGTTTGTTATAAGACCTTCTTCTTAAGAAAAGGAATTAACAGAAGATTTTTTATTTTAAAACCTATTTGCTGAAGGGAGGAAACTGGTAGTCACGCTGAATTTAAAATATAATTTCTTTTACTTCTTCTCCATCTGCTTTAACAGTTCGACATCTGCTGAAGTGTCCACGTCAAAATTCCCTCTTTCAAACTTGAAGGTTTCAAACTCCAGATTTTTATTGAAGAGGAGCTTTTTTGCTCCGTGGTTGCCTTTCAGTTCTTTCAAATCTGAAAAAAGTTGTCGTGAAAAGATTGCAGGAACTCCAACATCTCCTGCATATTCCGAAAATGTTGCCGGCATATTGTTGTTTAAATGCACTGTGACTAATTCCTGGAGTGTTCCTTTAGTTACAAAAGGCTGGTCTGAGACCAAAATTAGAATATGCTCCAGATCTTTCTCGCTTTCCAGTGCTTCAGAAATTCCTTTACTAATACTTGTACCCATTCCTTCTTCCCAGCTTTTATGAATCACTGTCTTAAATTTGCTGAGATTAATCCTCTCCAAAATTTCTTCTGCCCTGGCTCCCAGAACCAGAATCTGAGTGCTGAATTCCAATGATTCCGCCACCTCAACGATGTGCTGAAGCAGTTTTTTACCTCGAAATTCTACCAACTGCTTTGGATAACCAAGCCGGCTGGAAGATCCCGCTGCAAGAATTACAACACCTAGTTTTATCATGTTATTCAAATCTGAACCTGCTCAAGATGACCATCTTTTTTGTTGTGGATTGGAGAAGACTTTTCCCTTAAGTTCCTGGCACTAGTCCCGGTTAAAACCGACTGAATTTCGGCCAGAATGGAAATACTAATTTCCGCCGGTGTTTCTGCACCAATTTCCAGGCCTACCGGAGCATAGATTTTATTCAGGACTTTCGTATTCAGCTTAAATCCTTCTATCGCCAGTTCGTCCAACATTCTCACGTATTTTTTCTTTGGACCAAGAATTCCGATATAGGGAATCTCTTCATGAGCAACCAAGAGTTTTAAGACTGCAAGATCGTAATGGTAATTGTGGCTCATCAATACAAAACAGCTACGATGGTTTATTTCAATATTTTCCAGAGTACTTTCCGGTTTTGAGACAATAACCTGGCAGGAGGTGGTGAAGCGGCATTTATTTGCATGAGTAGGGCGACCATCTGTTACTATCGTGTCCCACCCCAACAATTCCGCTTGCTGCACGAGTACCCGGGCGTCATTTCCCGCTCCCACAATAATAAGTTTTACCGGAGGCTGATAATTCTGAATAAAAATGTGCTGGGTTTCCCCGTCAATTAAATATTCAGCAAAGTCATTTTGTTCTTTTTTTAAGCTTAGCTGAGCCTTACCAAGAATATGATCAAACAACGTCTTTTTCGGAATTTCCCCTGTAACCTCTGAATTCTCAGAAATTATAAATTTTGTTCCCTTCTGAAGTTTTATTTTATTCAGATTAAACTGAACCACAATTGCCAAGGGCTTCTTTTGACTAATTACATTCTTAAGTAATTCACAGGGATTGCCTTCATCTACATAATCTAAAGGTTCGAATAACACCTGAATGATTCCATTGCAGCCGAGTTGTGCGCCAATGACGGCATCATCTTCATCACTGGTGTCATAGGAAACGAGTTTATTCTTTTGTTGATGCATTGCGTGTAGTGCTTTTCGCAAAGCATCTCCTTCCAGGCAGCCGCCACTTATAGCTCCTGTAATATTGCCAAATTCATCCACCAGCATCCTCGCTCCCGCTTTTCTATAAGAGGAGCCCTCGACGTGCACTACGGTGACTAACACACATCCCGTTTTCGCCTTTTTTAAATGCTCATATTCAGCTAAAATAGCATCCAGTTCTCTCATACCATCGCTTTTTTAAGTTCTCCTACAGCTCTTTTTATCTCCATTACCGCAAAATCTATATCTTCCATATTAGATTTTCTTCCCAGACTGATACGAATGGAGGAAGATGCCAGATCATCGCTTAATCCCATGGCCTTTAAAACATGGGAAGGCTTAACTGTATTAGAGTTACAGGCTGAACCACGAGAAATTGCAAGACTATTTAGTTTCCGAAGCAATAATTCGCCCTCTATATCCTTAAAGGAGATATTGGTGGTATTCGGAAGTCGATCAGAATTTTCAGAATTAATTACTGCACCGCTGATTTTTCTTAGTTCGCTTTCGATTTTCTGCCTCATTTTCATAATTCTCATTGATTCATTTTCTATCCCGGATGAAATTATTTCTGCTGCTTTCCCAAATCCAACGATTCCAGGAACATTTAAAGTTCCCGGGCGCATCCCTTTTTCCTGTCCGCCACCAAAGTATTGAGGCTCAATCTCCACCTGATTTTTTTTATTGATATATAAAGCCCCGACTCCTTTGGGTCCGTAGATCTTGTGAGAAGAGAAGATTGCCAGGTCCAGATTCAGCTCACTTAGATCTACAGGAATCTTACCCACGGCCTGGGTGATGTCACTCATTAGTTTCACACCCTTCGCATGCACTATCTTCTCAATTTCCTTCAAAGAATGCACAAGACCGGTTTCATTATTCGAGAGCATAAGACAAACCAGTATTGTTTTGGAAGTAATTGAATTCTTTAATTCCTGAAGGTCTAAATTTCCTGTTTTGTCCACATCCAGATAAGTAATTTTAAAACCTTTCTTTTCTAGGGCAGACATGATATCCAAAACAGCTTTATGCTCAGTTTTACAGGTAATTATGTGATTGCCTTTAGATTTATTTCTTTCGCAAAATCCAAAAAGGGCAAGGTTAGCAGCTTCAGTAGCCCCAGAAGTAAAAATGAGTTCAGTTGGTTTACAGGTTATCAATCTGCCAATTTGCTCCCTTGCGGTTTCAACGGCTTCCCCGGCATCCCAACCAAATATGTGATCACTGCTTGCATTCCCGAATTTCTCAGTAAAATAGGGGATCATGGCATCAATCACCCTGGCATCTACGGGAGTGGTTGCATTATAATCGAGGTAAATTTTCCTTTTTACCGCCATCCGTAATGTTTGTTGTATATATCGATTTTCAATTAATGGAAATTTTCCCGATACTCGTCTTCTGCTTAAATAGCCTTTATTAAGTCTTCCTACTGCTCCAGCAGGTGCACCCTCTCTTGTTTTTCATATTCATGGGTTGCTTTGATGGCATGCGGAATAACCTGAGTCCCCCCCACAATGTTGCCCACCCTTTTTTCATAATCACCCACGACTCATTAGAATTGGAGTTTAATTTTTGCACCAGATTCCAGGCTTTTTTACAAGACAACTTCATTTGCCTGGCAGCTTTTGAGAGAGAACCTTCTTTCTGAATTTGTCATGTAATTTGTTTGGGCCGGTGACTTAGAATTTTTTCCCCTTCATCCTCCACCCAACATTTGAATCTGATCTTTTTCATTTTAGAAAGCAATCTCTCAAGTTTTAATCTCCCGGCTTTCAGTTTTTATCTCAGGCAGGAATGGTTGTTTATAGATTCTTTTCCCGGTTGCCCTGTACAATGCATTTGCCAGAGCTCCCTGCACTGGAGGAAACGCAGGTTCTCCAAGGCCTGTAGGATCGATGCCATTCTCTATAAAATGTACATCAATTTTCTTTGGAGCTTCACGATGGCGAATTAGCCTGTAAGAATCAAAATTACTTTGTTGGCTTACCCCATCTTTAAACGTCAACTCGCTATAAAGTGCATGTCCAATCCCATCTATCGTCCCGCCTTCAACCATGTTTACTGCTGCATCGGGATTGACCACAATTCCGCAATCTACCACACAGGTAACTTTGTCAATGACGGGTTGATTATCTTCCAGGTCCATTTCCAGAACCTGGGCTACATAGGAATTATGGCAGTAATATGCAGCAACACCTCTGCCTGAAGCCGTACTTCCAGTATTCCAACCTGATTTGTCTCTTACCAGTTCCAGCACAGCTGCATAACGGGCCGGATCATAATCATTATTTTCTCCCACAGGTTCTTTACCTGCACGTTCAAGCATATCGAGACGAAACTGAATAGGATCTTTACCCATTTCTTCAGCTAATTCATCCAGAAAGGATTGTTCTGCTCCTGCAATAAAATTGGACCTGGGTGCTCTAAAAGCTCCTATGGAAATTTGGGAGTCTATGGTCCAGCTTTCCGCAAGGTAATTATCTACAGCCCCCGCCGGAAAACGATTGGCAAAAAGCGGACTTTCACCTACTCCCCCTGCATTTACATGAAAGGCAGTAAGATTATTGTTGCCATCCAGGGCAGCCCTGTAGGTCACCTGGTAAGCCGGTCGATAAACACCATTGGTCATATCGTCCTCGCGTGTATACACGAGTTTCACAGGCGCCCCTACTTTATTAGAAATAACAGCCGCTTCTACTAGAAAATTTCCATAAAGCCGGCGGCCAAAACCACCACCCATACGGGTCATTTGTATATCTATATTTTCAAGGTCCAGTCCTAATCGCTTACTAACACTTTTTTCTGCAAACTCCGGGGTTTGGATAGGCCCTAGCAATTCTGCTTTTCCATTGGTGACGTTAGCAAAGAAATTCATTGGCTCCATACAGTTGTGTGCAAGAAAAGGGCAGCTGTAGGAGCGCTCGATTACACGTGCTGCATTTTTAAAAGCTGCCTCAGGATTACCATCCTTCCTTACCATTTCAGATTCTTCAGGACCAATATTTGCCATTAAGGACTCATGAGTTTCAGAATTTTCGAGTCCGAGAGTATCCCTCAAGGCAGGAGATTTTTCAAGAATTACAATCTCTTCTGTCAGCTCCGGTTTCAGGTCCCATTCTACCTTTAAGGCTTTTTTAGCTTTCATCACCTGCCATGTAGATTCACCTACTACCACTACGAGTTTTGAAAAAGCAGCAACGTCGCTCCATTCCTTTTCCATATCGTCGGGATAAGTGTCTATGGTAAAAACATCCTTTATCCCCGGCATTTTCCTGGCCTCATCTGCATCCATGGATTTAAATCGTAATCCGAAAGCAGGCGGTTGAACGATCATGGCAATAAGCATATCATTCCGATTGACATCAAGACCAAATAAGGGCTGACCTGTAACTATCTTTTTAGCATCCACATTTTTTCGTGAGGTGCCTATAATTTTAAAATTATTATTTTCTTTAAGCACTACTTCTTCAGGCACTTCTACCTTTGCGGCAAATTTCGCAATTTCCCCATAGCCAATAGATCTGTGACTTCCTGAGTGAGTTATAACTCCGTTTTCCACAGTAAGTTCAGAAAGCGGAACATCCCATTCCTTTGCCGCAGCGATGAGCAACATTTGTCTCGCTGTAGCTCCTGCCATTCTTAATGGTTCCCAGCTTTGCCGAATAGATTGGCTTCCTCCTGCAATTTGCCTCGAGAAGATATCTGTGTTTAATGGTGCCTGTTCTACAATCACGTTGCTCCAATCTACATCCAGTTCCTCTGCAACAAGCATTGGCATAGCAGTTTTTACATTCTGGCCGATCTCCGGATTAGGAGAATAAATGGTCACTACTCCATTATCACCTATTTTCAGATAACCATTTATTTCGAACCACTCCTCTGGCATTTCCAGCGCCATTTCCTTTCCGCTTTCCTCTGCCGCACGTTTACATGCCAGCCAGTTAAAACCTATTAGTAATCCTCCACCGGCAAGAGAGACATTCTTAATAAATGATCTTCTGCCCATTCCTGTTTTTACTTTACTCATTTCTTTCGGATTTGATTAACTAAGGTTATGCGATCTGAGAATTTGAAGCTGTTTTAATGGCAGCTTTTATTCTGGTGTAGGTGCCGCAGCGGCAAATATTGCCGTTCATGGCATTTTCTATTTCAGCATCACTGGGACTGGGGTTACTGTTGAGCAGGGAAGCGGCAGACATGATCTGGCCTGCCTGGCAATAGCCACATTGGGGCACATCGTGCTCCAGCCACGCCTTTTGTACAGGATGATCCCCTTCTTCAGAAAGTCCTTCAATTGTAGTTACCTTATTCTCTTTAATTGATGAAACGGGAAGCTGGCAGGATCTAATGGCATTACCATTTAAGTGTACAGTACACGCACCACACTGCGCAATTCCACAACCGTATTTTGTTCCCACTAATTTCAAATGATCTCTTAAGACCCAGAGTAACGGAGTATCAGGATCAACATCTACCGAGAGGTTTTTCCCGTTTATATTTACATCAAATTGCGCCATGATTAACTTCTATTTTAGTTTACGTTTATTAAAGTATGAAAAAAAATATTATGAATAGTTAAATTCCGAGAAAATAGAGGTCTAAAATGTACCGATTTAGTGGAATTTGATCTGAAGTATTCTCACTTAATACTTTTACAGGTGAAAATAAAAATTTCCTAATTCCAATTAGCCCCTAGTAGTGCAGCTTAATTTTGCCGATTGGTGTGAGCCAAAAAATGCCAGTTATCGGGCAAAAGAGATCATTTAAAAGGGAAATTTTGGCTGAAAGAGATTTTGAGATTTCACTATACGCTAAATTCTGCATGTTTGATATTTTGAAGATGATAAACAGGACTAGTAATGATCAATGCCAGACTTTATTAGACTTTTGATTCTTTAATTAAGGTCAAAACAACCTTTGGAACCTGAAAATTTCTTTTCATAGTCAATTAAAGAAAGTACCCTTCTAAAGCCGACCCTCAAAAAAGCACAATTTTGACCATCTATTAAAACGGGCATCAGTTATTCTTTAAACATCTTCTTTATCGGTTACCAATTCCAATTATCGATCAATAGCAGAATGCAAAAAAAGACATTCTTAAGGGTAGATTAAAATTAATTTAGAAAAACGCTATTTATGCTCAGTTTCAGTCCTCAGACTGTGCAGGTTTCTTTTTCTTCCGAAGAATTAGATGTTTCTAAAGAAAAAATAACGTTACATTACCTTTTCTGTTTAAGAATTACCCCTGATATTTGCATCTTTTCAAATTGTAACATGGAAAACAGGAAGAAACAACGCGTTGCATTGAGTATTTATTTTTTTCTTTCGGGCGTCTGTTTTTCAACCTGGGCTTCACGTATTCCCACAATTAAATCTGCTTTTGATCTTAATGAAGCTGAACTGGGAAACCTCCTACTCACCATGCCGGTAAGCTCCCTTATAGGATTGCCAATTTCGGGCTGGCTTGTTTCCCGCTTTAACAGTCGCCCTCCTTTACTGGCTTCGGTTTTATGCTTTTCGGTAGCACTTATAGGAATTGGGTATGCGGACACTCTCTTCTTGCTGGTTATTGCGATATTTCTGTTTTCCTTTTGTATGAGGATCCTAAATATTGCCATGAATACCCAGGCGATAACCCTTCAGAAAAACTACGGAAAGAAAATTAACGGATCTTTCCACGGACTCTGGAGTACCGGCGGACTTACGGGTGTAGGTTTTTCTACCTTAATGCTTAAACTGGATGTCCCGATGCTGGAGCACCTGGCGATGGTTTCTGCTATTACTTTTATTGCTGCAATTGTCTCCTACAGGTTCCTTCTTACCAACGACCGTGCACCGCAGGGCAACAAATTAAAACTGGGGAAGCCAGATAAATTTATCCTTTATCTGGGGCTGCTGGTATTTTTTGCTGCACTTTGTGAAGGGGGAATGTTTGACTGGAGCGGTGTCTATTTTAAAGAAGTAATTGGGGAAGATATTTTTACTCTGGGGTACTTTATCTTCATGGTTTTTATGGCTTTTTCCCGCTTTATTTCCGATTTGCTCGTGGACCGTTTCGGAATGAAAAGGATGTATATTTACAGCTCACTTTTAATTTCCATAGGAATAATTACAGTGATTATTTTTCCGTATTTCTGGCCTGCAATTGTCGGGTTCAGTTTTGTAGGAATGGGAGTGGCTTCTATAATCCCAATGACATTTACCTTAGCCGGAACCTCATCTAAATATTCTCCCGGAATGGCAGTTTCTATTATCGCTACCTATGCGATTGTAGGGATGCTTCTTGGCCCACCGCTAATTGGATATCTTGCCAACGCTTTTAATTTGCAATTATCGTTTATTCTCTTTGTAGTTTCGGGGTTAATGCTGATTCCGGTTTCACAGCTATTTTTTCGGTATAAATATAAAGAGGAAGCATAGTTATTTTGGGCGTAGTTACGGCTTCAGGAGAATTCTCTTGTTTTTTTCCATGCTTTATAAAACATTCTTGCCAAATAAATTCACTTTCAAAAAATTCTTGAGGTAGTATTTGAAGCTGTTGCCGGCCTGTAGGCTTGCTTTTGAAATTTTCAATAAACCTATGCTTATAACAGGCTTCTGAATATTAAAATGAATCAGCTAATCACAATTAAAAAGAAGCAATCGTTTTCTTTAACCACACTACTGCGAGCATAGCATAGTCAAAATGCAGTACTGCAGAAAGATTTTAGTAGCCTGGATAATGTAAAGTTACAAAAGTGGAGTAGCGGTTTTGTATTATGACTCTGTGATGATGTATTTCAAAAAATTTCTTACATTTATCGAAACCGATTGCATTGTAATAATCTTATTTATAAAAAATAGAGAATAATTTTTCTTTGATCAAGAAAAAAAGTTTAGTAATAAATGCAGGTTCGTCTATCCCGAAAAAACAGTAAATTCTCTAATAAATGAACAAATCCTTTTATACCTTTTTGGTTACACTGGCTCTAGCTTCCCAGTCCTTTGCACAGTTTTCGCAGCAGAACAGAGACAGTGTTAACAGGTTAAGTAATGAAGACCACCAGTTAATGATGAAGAAACTGGAAATTGAAGAATTACGACCAGGCCCCTCGGGGAATCCTGAGGATCCCAATGCTGCAAATTCTGATGAATCTAAAGCCTCGCCCTATACAAGCTTACCCGATCCCCTGGCATTTGATGATGGTTCCAAAGTAAAATTTGCAGAGGATTGGGAAAAACGAAAGGCCGAAATTAAGGAACATTTTGATCGTGAAATTTATGGACGGGTTCCTGAAAACGTTCCTGATGTACATTGGGAAGTAACCAGCACAACAGATACAGTTATTGGTGGATATGCTGTAATTCAGAAAAACTTGGCAGGCCGGGTAGATAACTCTGCCTATCCCGAAATAGATGTTGAGATTGAATTAAGCCTTACCACCCCTGCCACAACGGGTGAACCTGTTCCCGTTATCATGGAATTGGGCTGGAACTGGCCTTCGCATATCCCACGGCCAGCTACGGAAGGAACTCCCTGGCAGGAACAATTACTGAAGAAGGGCTGGGGCTATGCCGTCCTGATCCCCACCAGTCTCCAGGCTGATAATGGCGCCGGTTTACGTGAGGGCATTATTGGTCTCGTTAACAAAGGGCAGCCAAGGAAATTGGATGACTGGGGAGCGCTGCGGGCCTGGGCATGGGGAGCCAGCAGAGCTTTGGATTACTTCGAAACCGATCCCACCGTGGACGCAGAACGTGTGGGAATAGAAGGCCTTTCAAGATATGGCAAAGCTGCTATTGTGACTTTTGCCTATGACCCTCGTTTCGCCATTGGTTTTATAGGCTCTTCCGGAGCAGGCGGAACCAAGATTTTGAGACGGGAATATGGTGAGCAGGTAGAAAATCTCGCCTCTTCAGCTGAATATCACTGGTTTGCTCCGAATTTCATAAAATATGCAGGACCTCTAACGCCAAATGACCTGCCGGTAGACGCGCATCATTTAATAGCAATGGCCGCTCCAAGGCCGGTCTTTATTAGTTCTGGCGATCCGGAAGTAGAAGGAAAATGGATAGATGCAAAAGGAATGTTCTTAACTGCTGTACATGCCAGTCCTGTTTATGAACTCTTTGGCAAATATGGGATGGGCTCGAGTAATTACCCTCAGGAGCATAGGGCACTGCTGGACGGGGAAATTGCCTTTCGTGAACACAGGGGTGGACATACCGTAGTCCCAAATTGGCCCTATTTTATTGAATTTGCAGATAAGTATTTTTCAACTGAAGAAGATTAACTATATTAAACGACTAAACTTAAAAACGTGAAAAATCTAATTATCCTTTTCGTACTACTTTTTGCCATGCAGACATCTGCTCAAAACCAGTTTAATGTCCTCCTTTTCACCAAAACTGCCGGATGGCATCATAAGTCCATAAACGAAGGAGTTACAGCAATGCGAACTATGGCTCAACGGCATAGTTTTGATATGCAGTGGCATGAGGACGCCACCAGGTTTAATGATGAATTTCTTGAACAATTTGATGTTATCGTTTTCCTGAACACTACAGGTGATATTCTAAATGATGAGCAACAAGATGCATTTAAAAGGTTTATCCAGTCGGGTAAAGGTTTTGTAGGCATTCACAGCGCCTCGGATACAGAATACGACTGGCCATGGTATAACGAGCTGGTCGGGAAAATGTTCCACATCCACCCTTTGGAGCAATCTGCTATGGTAGATGTCGTGGACACTAACTTTCCCGGAATGGAAATTTTTCCAAAAAGGTTTCTATGGACTGATGAGTGGTATGAATTTCTTCCGGAAGAGTACTCTGAAAATTTAAACATCCTGCTTAGTGTAGATGAAGAATCTTATGATCCGGAGGTTCAATGGGGTGAGAAAGTCGGCAAAGGAATGGGCGAGCATCCAATAGCCTGGTATCAGGATTTTGACAACGGAAGGTCCTTTTATACAGGACTGGGCCATATCGCGGAAATTTATAAAGATCCTTGGTTTTTACATCACCTATACGGAGGTATCTACTGGGCTGCCACGGGAAATGGAATTAAAAAATAGTTACTGATCATATTTAGAAATAAGGACATTTAATCTAATCTATCATCAAAAGAAATTTTTCTTCATATTTTTCATTTAATTGTACTGGTGGGGTTTGTATTTACCCTCTAATTCTGAAAATATAAATTCGAAAAATACAAACGAAGATGCAAAAGTACAGGTAGCGGATACTTTTGCATTTTCCTGAATTAAAAGAAGACCGCTGTAAATCATCCCATGACGGGAAGAATATATAATGACAAGAAAACCTTTATAGAAACCTAATAATAAGCAATTTGCTAGCGCAGATATATCAAGATATTAAAAAAACCGGGATTTTAACACATCCCGGTTTTTCATATTTCTTATAATCTAGTCCAGGCTTTCGTAATAATTCTGAAGCACGAAATAAGCTTTCTTCTTTTCCCCGGTTTCGGAAATTAGTCCTTTTCTATTCCAGAAATTCTGATAGACTGGATGTTGTCTTCTCGGAGATTTAAAATCAACCAATATCCAAGGAGTCATGCCTCTTAAACCATCGATTTTATTCAACATTTTTAACTGCTCCTCATAAATAAATTCCTGGTGCTCCTCGCTCCACATAGTTTTTTTAACACCGTGAAAACCTGCCAAAGCTCCTCCTCCAAATTCGGTTATAACTACAGGTTTGTCAAAATGAATATCGAAGGTATATTTGGACAATTCTCCAGGCTTGTCCCAGTACCAGCCTCCATACTCGTTAAAACTTGCCAGGTCCAGCTTCGCACCCAGAGGATCATCAACTGTTACCGTGTAACCTTCCCGTTCTACTTCCAGCGCTGCTGCCACAAGGCGGCTATCATCCAGACTCCTGACTTTGGATACCAGATTACCCATAAATTTGTTTCTCGCCTCTGTAACGGGCGTTTCATTTCCAACAGACCAAATGATGACACTCGCCCTGTTCTTATCACGTTCAATTGCCGCTAATAATTGATTTTCGGCGTTTTGATAAGTTGCTTCATTCTCCCAGGAAATTGTCCAGTAAACAGGAATTTCTGCCCACACCATTAATCCCATCTCATCTGCAAGACGTATCATCTTCTCATTATGAGTATAATGTGCTAAACGAACAAAGTTGCAGCCCAAATCTTTTGCCCACTCGAGCATCATTCTCATATCTCCTTCTGTCCTTAACCTTCCTTCAACTAGTGGATTCTCATCGTGTATAGAAATTCCTTTAAGGAATACTGACTTCTCATTTAGCAATGATATCTTTACCCTGAGTTTTAATGGTCCTGAAACCAATATCATCTTTAACATTTTCGTTTCCTGCAGAAATTTCAACTTTGTAGAGAACCGGATTGGTTGGAGACCAATACATAACATTGCTAACGGGAATTTGAAAATTAACTTTTCCGGACGCATCTGTATTAAACGATTTATTTATTCCAAGTTCAGGAATTTTAACCAGAACAGTGCTCTTTCCGGAGACACCGTTTAGCTGCACATAACCGTTAATAACATCCATGTTATTATCGGCCAACTGCACCTTATAATCAGAAATAAAAGTTTTAGGAGTGATTATAAGATTCACATCCCTTGTAATTCCGCCATAGTTCCACCAATCGGTATTCACGGTGGGGACTTCATCTTGTTTCCTGGTATTATTGACCATAACAACCAGAAAATTTTCCCCGTCTTTCAGGTTCTCTGTAACTTCAAACTGAAAGGGCGTAAAACCTCCTTTATGAACTCCAAGTTTTTCACCATTCAGGTAAACATGTGCTTCATAATTTACTGCACCAAAATGGATAAAATACCTGTTATTCATTTCCGGGGAGATCGTAAAGTCCCTTTTGTACCACAAGGTGCCCTCGTATAATTCCAGATTCTCCTCCTGTGAATTCCAGTCGCCCGGTACCGTTAAAGTGGGTGAAAGGTCAAAATTATATTCTATACGTCCCTTGGTGTTGTCGTCATTCAAATTTACAAAGAAACCACCCTTACCCGACGGACTTTCATCAAAAGGCTCCTGCCTGTAATCCAGGTAACCCATTTGATAAGGGTCTATAATGTAGTTCCACCTTCCATTAAGGCTCATTTTCTCCCTATTTTCCACATTTTGAATAAGCCTTTGAGAAAAAACTGGAAAGGAATAAATTGCAGCAATAAGAACTAAGACAAAAAATTTTATAGATTTCATTTGATTCACAATTATTTTGAGGATTTATTTAATATTTGATTGGTATAAAAAAAGCCCCTTCAATTTAATGAAAGGGCTTTTAAGTTCAATATTAAAAAGGAGATTAATATCCAGGATTCTGATCTTCCTGACCAATATTTTCATTCGCTGAAATTTCATCATTAGGAATAGGCCATAGTTCGTTCTTTCCTGCCTGGAAACCATATTCTGAAAGATAATCTGCAGCAAGTCCCCATCTCACGAGGTCAGGGAAACGTACTTGCTCTCCTGCCAGTTCAACCATTCTTTCATGAACAATAGCGTCAAATACTTCTTCCTGAGAAAGATCCATAGGAAGAGGGTCTAACTCTGCTCTTTCCCTTACCTCGTTAATGTAACCAATAGCTTCAGATTGATTTCCCAGAGCATTTTCAGCCTCAGCCATCATTAAAAGAACATCGGCATAGCGAATCACTTTCATGTTTATACCCGAAGCCTGATCCTCATTAACATCTTTATAATAATTCTGATATTTCCTCCAGGCTGCTCTTCTTTCAAGAGGTATATAAGTTTCACCTTCAGGAACTGGAGATGGTGCAGGACCTGTACGAATTACTGTTTCACCTGCCCAAGAATCTCCATCGGTATAAAAAGTTTCATCAAATCTGATATCTCCCTCTTCGTATTCATCCAGAAGATCTTCGGAAGGATAAACGTTGAACCAGTCATTAAAACCATACTCCTGACCACGGAAGGTGACTTCATTTGCATCTTCACCAGAGGAATTGGAATTCCACACTGCAGAGTTACCAAGGTCATCATCAAACTGAACTTCAAAAATAGATTCAGGTCCAAATTCTTCCTCTTCCCTGAAATTAGCGAAATAATCATCTTCTAAAGAATATTCACCATAGATATCATCAAAAGCATCGAGTGCCTGCTGATATTGTTCTCTATAGAGATGGGTTTTTCCTAAAAGTGCATAAGCAGCACCTTGAGTCGCTCTACCATTTTCTGTACGGTCTTTTTCCCATAGAGATTGACTGGCATCATTTAAATCTGTCACTATCTGATCATATACCTGTTCCCTAGGAGTACGGGGAAAACCAGAACCGTCATCAGGAATATCAGTAATTAGTGGAATATCACCGAAACGGGTCACCAGTAAGAAATAGTAAAAAGCTCTCATATATTTAGCCTCCCCAATAAACCGGGCCTTCTTTTCATCACTTAAAAGCGAAGAAGGAATAGCATTAATCCTTTCTTCATTATTAATAACAAAATTAGCTTTATTTATACCTCTGTAGCAAGAGTCCCAGTACCAACTGATAGGCGGGTGGCTTGCATCAAAAGAATATTCAAGAAAAGCTCTCTTATCAGCTTCTAGTTGAGGGTTACCCGCATTTTCATGAGACATATTATCCATTTCAAAGAAATAAAGTCTCGTGTACAGTCCAATTGTCTGCATATTAGCGTAAATAGCATTTACAGCTGACTGCACCTGGGCTTCTGTCCTAAAATAGGTCTCAGGAGAGAGACCACTGGGGTTGCTTAGTGCGAAATCTTCTTCATCACATCCATTTACAGCGAACAATGTGACAAAGCTCATTAAAATTATTTTGATTTTTTTCATAATTATTTTTTTAAAATCCTAATTGAAGACCAAATGTTATAGACGTAGGCTGCGGATATAATCCGCGGTCTATTCCTATAGCCCCTGCGCCCTGGAAAAGAACATTATCTACACCAATTTCCGGATCCAGACCAGAATAGTCCGTTAGAGTAATCAGATTCTGACCGCTCAGGTATATTCTCAAATTAGAAAGCGATTCACCAAATACATTTTCATCAAAAGTATATCCAATATTTAAATTCTTTAATCTGGTATAAGAGCCATCTTCTACAAAACGATCTGATGCATTAAGGTTTTGCGGTGCTCCCAAAGCACGAGGTATAGTATTTGAAGTACCCTCTCCTGTCCAACGGTCTAATACAGCTACTCCACTATTAAATAATCTTGGCATACCCTCAAGATCGTATAAATTTGTATTATAAACATCCTGACCATATGCTCCCTGGATAAATAAGGAAACATCAAAACTTTTGTACTGGGCACTTAAATTAAGACCCATGGTAAGCGTTGGATAAGGATTACCTATTACCGTCTTATCTGCCGCAGTTATATCACCATCCCCATTAATATCTACAAACCGGATATCCCCCGGCTGCACCACTGTTTGATCAGGATTTGCAGTGTAAACCTCATCTATCTCAGCCTGGTTTTGAAAAATACCATCAGTCTTTAAACCATAGAAGTGAAATAAGGCTTCCCCAGGCGCAATCCTGGTAAGATATTCATTTTCAAAAAACCCTCCCTGTACCTGATCAAGGCTTCCAATTGAAAGAACCTCATTCCTGCTGGTTCCCAGGTTTAAATTGGCAGACCAGGTAAAATCTCCCTCGTAATCATTAAAACCAAGGTCAGCCTCAAAACCATTTGTCTCTACAGACCCTACATTGGAAGCTATTGTGGGTACGTTATAACCCAAACTAAGCGGCAGTGGTAATTCATAAAGAAGATCATCACTACGGTTGCTATAATATTCCAGAGATAATGTAAATGTATTATTAAAAATGCCCAGATCAAGTCCAATATTTTTCATTGTAACTTCCTCCCATTTTAGGTTTGAATTTGGAAGGCCCTCAGCAGTAGTACCTTGTAGAGCTGCACCTGCAAATGGATAAATAAAACTTGTAACCAAAGTTGAAGAATAACGATAATTACCAATCTGATCGTTACCGGTTGTACCCCAGCTACCTCTGATTTTTAAATTGTTGATATCGGAATCTTCCATAAAGCTTTCTTTAGCTACATTCCATCCTGCAGCAACAGACCAGAAATTACCCCAACGGTTATTAGCACCAAAACGGGTGGACGCATCTCTACGGAAGGAACCTGCCAAAATGTATTTCTGATCGAAATTATAGTTAATACGGCCAAGGAAACCAACTCTTCTGTATTCAGATGATGAGGATGATAAATCAGATTGATTGTTGGAGACTTGTTCAACTTCATCACTTATAGGATTTTGGCTGTTGGCGTCAAGGCTTTCGCTGTCAATCCTTTGGTCCTCTGCTAATGCAAGAATCTCGAAATTGTGCAAATCTGCAACATCGAACTTGTAATTTAAACTTTGAGTAAGGGTTAGGGATTGATTCGTTCCGCTGTTTTTAGTAATCTGTGCAAATGCTATAGATCCTGTTGAACCAATACTATCATCGTTGTAAGACGGAATAAAGGTGTCGTTATTATACTTGTAATAATCCAAACCTGCCTGACTTTTAAAAACAAGCCCATCAATTATTTCATATTCAGCAAAAAGACTACCTAAAATGGTGACACCTTTATTTACTGCACTTCCTATGGTTTGCACACGAATAGGGTTTGCAGCATCCTGTCCATCCACTGGGCTGTTAGGACCCTGAAAGCCCCCTAAATTATCAGGATTATAGACCGGTAAGTAAGGAGCTGATTTTATAGCGTGTTCTATTAAGGACCTACCTCCGTCGGCTCTTTCAGGACTTTGCACCGTGAAAGCCACATTCAGAGTTTGTCCAAAGCGAAGCTTTCCAAAATCAAAATTACTATTAGATCTAAAATTGAACCGCTCAAATTCTGTTTCAACAATCGCACCTTCCTGATTAAGGTACCCTCCGGAAAATCTGAAATTACTATTTTCACTACCACCAGAAAGTCCAAGGTTAAAACTTCTTAGAACTCCTGTTCTGAAAAGTTCATCCTGCCAGTTTGTTTCGTTGTCAAGTAAATCTGCATACTGGGGATTTGTAATACGTGCCGGAACAGGATCTGATATTTCTCTAGCATATTGTATATACTGCTCTGTATTCAAAACATCATAACGATTGCTGTTGAACTGCACCCCGGAATAGGAATCAAAACTTAATTGAGCTTTTTGAGAAGCTTTTCCTGATTTCGTGGTAACAAGTACGACACCATTCGCACCTCTGGAACCATAAACTGCGGTAGTAGAGGCATCTTTTAGAACTTGTATATTCTCAATGTCGTTTGGGTTAAGACTACCCAGTCCACCTGCAATAACACCATCTATAACATATAATGGGTCGTTGTTATTAGGTGAAGCCAATCCTCTAATCCTTACTGCAGGGGAGTTTCCCGGCGCACCTGAGTTGATAACCGTAACACCTGAAGCTCTTCCCTGAAGCGCCTGCTCTGCAGTAGCTACTGGAAGACTGTTAATTTCTTCTGTATCTATAGAAGAAATGGCTCCGGTTACCTCGGCCCTTGACTGAGTTCCGTAACCCACAACTATAACGTCATCTAAAGACTGTGCATCAGCAACCATATTTATGTCTATAACAGACCTTCCATTAATTGCTATTTGTTGTGTCTCATAGCTAATATAGCTAAAAACAAGTCGGGCATCAGGCCCTAAATCTTCTTCCACTTCCAGAGAATAATTTCCATCAAAATCTGTTGTAGTACCAGTTGTTGTTCCTTCGAGTATCACGTTAACTCCGGGAAGCGGACCATTTGCATCAGTAACTGTTCCTGTTATGACTTCCTGGGCTGAAATAAATCCACAGCAAAGAAAGCACATGAAAAACAGACTATTTTTAAAGTAAATTTCTCTCATATTGATTAATTGTATGTTAGTTGTTTTAAATGTAGAAAAATAATTCTAATACGTAATCGTTTTCGACGAAAATTATAGCAAAGCCATAACATCATAAAGTATTTACTACAACATTGGTATTAGATACTGCCTTCTATTGAGTTTCTGCCAACTGCTCGGGATTTACTTCCACGAACTGCAACAGATCATTATTTTTAACCGCAACAACCACATTTTTGTTTCGAAAGCTTAGTGATAACATATCTTTGACATCTCCCGGTATAAAAAATCCTGATTTAGCAGGTTTTGTTGCCTGAAAATTACCAGCTCCGTCTCCTTTTAAGAACATCCCATATCCCGCGTCATTCCTGGTCGTCTCCACTTCTGACCAAAAGAGGTTTCCAGCAATTAAAGCATCAATATTTCCGTCATTATTGTAATCGTCTACAAGAATTTGGTTTATTGAAGAAATTTGAGCTTCCGAAGGTAGTTCATGCCTCACAAATTTACCGTTTCTGTTTTCCAGATAAACACTCGCAAAGGATTTTACCTGATAGTGAAGTGAATTCTCTAATTCTTCCTCTGTATACACATCTTCGAGAGTAGCGGTTGAAAAAGATTGATAATCGGGAAACTTATTTTTTATTCCCGGAATCTGTTGCGAAGAGCATTCCCGACCACGTAAAGGAAATTTTTCTCCTTCATTATAATAGCTCAATACAATATCCTGTTTATCATTCTGGTCAAAATCATTAAAGTAGATATCGAACGTCTCATCTTCATTGGCCGTGTATTTGTAATTGCGCCCTAGGTTACCAACCAAAAAATCCTGATCACCGTCATTATCAAAATCGCCGGATTTAATGCTCCACCACCACCCTGTAGTGTCTGAAGTTAAACCAAGGTTTTCTGAAACTTCAGTAAACCCTGTTTCTGAATTTTGGAAAATCCTGATAGGCATCCATTCCCCTACAACAATTATATCTTCCCATCCGTCTTTATTAATGTCCGTAATTTCAGCACTTGTTGCCATACCTAAAGACTGGAATTCCGGAGCTATGTTCTTCGTGATATCAAGATATTTGGCCTTTCCATTTTCTCCAACGTTCTTCAGTATATACGTTTTTGCAGGCAAAGGGTAATGTCCCGGGACCAGACGTCCTAATACTAAAAGGTCCTTTTTGCCGTCTTTATCAAAGTCGGCCTGATAAACTCTGGATCCACTGGTGCGCATTTCAGGCAAAGCTGACTCGTCCTTACTAAAATTCCCCGCACCGTCGTTAATGTAAAGTCTGTCCTGCAGATATTTGGAATCAGGTTCAAATTCGTTTCCGCCACTCACAACGTAAATATCATTATAACCATCTTCATTCGCATCAAAAATCAGGGCACCCAAATCTTCATACTTTTTATCCTGCTCAAATGCCGCACTCCTTTGTTTTTCGAATCCCAATTCATTCTGAAAATATAAACCTGCTTCATGATTGGAAGCAGCCCCTATAAAGAAATCCTCTTTACCATCTCCGTTTAAATCACCAACTGCGGCACCCGGACCAAAAGTAGAAGTGCGATGAGGAAGAAGAACCTCTTTAACAAAATCATTGTACTCATTTTCAACATGGCGATGTTGTGGAAAAGAAGTTGTATCCTTTATTGTTGCAAAGAGCTGATTGCTTACATCACTTTCTTCTTCTGTAGTCTTGTTTGAATTTTTATAGTTAAAAGTAAGTGACTGATTTGATTCAACATCTTTCATCGTCTCAACTTTACCATCTGGCCAGACAACTCTTATTTCATCAATAATTTCAGCTTTTGACAGACCGAAATGCAACATAGGCGCAACAGAAGACTGGAAGCCTCTTGTAAGTGTAAGCTCCTGCATTTGTTCTATTTCATTAGCCTTTACATAAGCCCTTGCACCTAATCCAAATGAGTTCTTCTCATTACCTTCAAACTTTATCTGAACAAAATTGTTTTGTTCTGAACTGGTATTTTCAAAGAAAGAAGCATGGTCATCTATATTGTTAATGACGATCTCTAAATCCCCGTCATTATCTAAATCTGCATAGATAACACCATTAGACCACCCTTCATATTCAATACCCCATTTTTCATTAGCTATTTCAAAAGAGAGATCGCCATTATTCTGAAACATGAAATTGTCAATCTTTTCAGAAGGAATATTCATGCTTTTTTCAAGTTGATTTTCTTTCACCAACCTCGTATCCTTTAGACTATTGAAATAATCATTATTATTAATTTCTCTTCTTGTGCCATTTGTTACAAATAAGTCTTTATGCCCATCGTTATTAAAATCAGCAAACAAAGGACCCCAACTCCAATCTGTAGAAGAAGCTCCTGTTATTCGGGATAAATCAGCAAAAAAGGGATTATCATCTTCAAAAACACCGGTATTTGTCTGAAGGGTGTTTTGCATGTACTGATAGTGAAAACCAGCATCTACAGTACTCCAAAATAGATCTGGGTTCATACTTGCCATGTTGGCTTTTTTCCTCCTGTTTTTCTTAGCAGACATATCTACCTGATATATATCCAGATTCCCATCATTATTATAGTCTGCTATATCCACACCCATACCATAAAAAGCAGTATGTGAGGTGGCATTTTTCACAACTTCCCTAAAAGATCCTTCTCCATTGTTTATATAAAGATAATCGGGCGAACTGAAGTCATTCGAAATATAAATATCCGGCCAACTGTCATTGTTCAGATCCCCCACAGTAGCAGATAGTGAAAGCCCAAAGCTTCTTACTCCCGCTTCATCAGTCACATCTGTAAATTTACCACCATCATTGCGCATTAAGTGATCAGATTCAAGATCGCTTACATTCTTCATCTTATATTCGTAAATAAAATTAGGAGAATCGAATCTGGTTGGGGGATAATTGGCTATATAGACGTCCAGATCTCCATCTTTGTCATAATCAAAAAAGGTCGCCTGTACACTATTACCAGGATCATCGAGACCATATTCTTCTGCTTTTTCAACAAATGTTCCGTCTCCGTTATTTATAAAAAGCTGATTGTTTTTTGGGCCGAATTTTCCACCTACAGAGAGGTATATATCCAGGTATCCATCTCCATTCACATCTGCCATGGTAACACCTGTATACCAGCGATCATCTCCGGCAACTGCTGCAGTTTGAGATATATCTTCAAAAACTAGATTTCCCTTATTAAGATACAGCTTGTTAGGTACTTGATTTCCGGTGAAATAAAGATCTTCCAAGCCATCATTATTGATATCTCCGGCAGCAACACCTCCCCCCATGTAGATATAGGAATAACTAAAATAGTTAAGAGAGTCGTTCTCTGTCAAGTTATTACTGAATTCAATTGCGGAACTTTGGGAAGAAACCTTTCGAAAGATTTCAGTTTCTGATGATTCAGATGATCCAATTTCATCCTCGTTTTTACAACTGCTCAGTGAAACAAACGTAGCAATTATCACCATTTTTAAGAAAATCCTCATTACATACCGCTATTTGACAAAATGTCTTTAACATTAAATTAACGGGTGTAATTTAAGCAATTCTCATTCTCTGAAGAGAAATTTATAAAATTATTAGTCTTGTTTCAAAAGCTTCATATGTCACAGTCCCTTTAAGTCTAACAAAAGAAACAGTAACTACCTCTAGAACAATAGGCTTTCAATTAGATTTAAAGATCGAGCGTGACAAATTCTTGGGGTAATTTAAAATGGAAAGCAACGATTTCACGTTGAGGATTTTGAGAAGAATTATCGGAAGATTACAAATCTTTTACATAATAAAAGTGTTTGTATTTTTGGAATTAGGTCATAGAGGAAATTATTCCGGCGGAAAAATGTTCCATATCCACCCTTCGGAGCAATCTGCTATGGTAAATGTTTAAGTCCAGCATAGGCAAATAAATTTATTCTCTATCTTTCAAGTCTATTGTAGACTTATTTTATTCTAAAAGAGAAGAATATGAGGCAATAAAGAAGTCATTAAGAAAGAATTGAAGAATTTTTATTATTCTTAATTAAAATAACGGAGAATCTACTCTCTGTTTCATTTTTATTGAAAGTTATGAAGAATCTGTGTTGTATAGTTTTCATTATTTTCTCGTTTTCTGTGATCTCTTGCGAGATGAATAGGAAACAAGATGATATTTATACAATAGGGTTTGTACAGGCGATGACTACCGATAATTGGCGGAAGGAAATGAACAGAGCAATGCAGGTAGAAGCTTCAATGCATCCAGGTTTTAACCTTGTCATTAAAGACGCTCAAAATGATGTTGCCAGGCAGATTAAACAAATAGAAGAGTTTATTTCTGAGGATGTAGATATTTTAATTGTCTCCCCAATTCAATCGGTTCCTATTACTCCTGTTGTAGAAAAAGCAATGAATGCGGGGATTCCCACAATAGTTATAGATCGAAAAATTGATGGAAGCAATTATACAGCATACGTTGGAGCAAATAATGTTGAAATTGGTAAAAACGCAGCTAATTATATTGTTTCCAATTCAGACCAAAACCAGGAGTTAAAGCTCGTTGAGATTACCGGTTTACAAACTTCCTCTCCTGCTTTTGAACGCAGCCAGGGTTTTCAAGAGGTGTTAGCCAATCATGAAAATATAAATATTGTTGCTACAATAGCTGGAGATTGGGAAAAAACTTCTGTAGGTAATCATTTGGGGTCTATTCTGGACTCAGTGGAAAGTATCGATTATATTTTTGCTCATAACGATCGTATGGCAATGGGAGCCTGGGAAATGGCCCGAAGTAAAAACCTGGAAGATAGCATTCAAATTATTGGAGTGGACGGGCTCTTTGGCCCAAGTGGCGGAATTCAACTTGTAAAAGAAGGCATTCTTACAGCTACAGTGCTTTACCCTACTGGCGGGGCTGAGGCTATTAAGCTTGCCATTCAATTACTGGAAGGAGACCAAATTGCTAAAAATAATCTTCTGAATACGGTAGTAATAGATAAGTTGAATGTAGATATCATGCAGAACCAGTTCAATAAAATGAACCAGCAGCAAAATGATATTGAGCAGCAACAAACAGTAATTAAGGAACAGGTAATAACCTATAATTCGCAATCCAATCTTTTGAAGATTATGGCTGGCTTAATACTTTTGCTTTTACTGCTTGGTACCTGGGCTGTTTACCTTGTATTTAAACTAAAAAAGCGAAAACGCATACTGGAGCTAAACAATGCAAAAATAATTACCCAACGCAATCAAATTGAGAAATTTGCAGAGCAATTAAAGATATCCAATGAAGTAAAAATTAATTTTTTTACAGCCCTTTCGCATGAATTTAAAACCCCGCTAACTCTAATTACTAGCGCTATTGAAAGTATAGCACAAAATCCACATAAGCAACTTAAAGAATTCGCTTATGAAACCAACCTTATTAGCAAAAATTCCGGTAGGTTGTTACGACTTATTAATGAACTGCTGGATTTTAGAAAATTGGAAAGTGGGAATTTTTACCTTAAGCCATTAAAGACTAACCTTTACGAATTTATAAGAAATATATATGAAGATTTTCAAAGTGAAGCGTTAAGGAAATCCATTGATTTAAAACTGGAGGCTGACAATAAAGGACTGATGGTTTATGTAGATAGAAATATGATGGATAAAGTATTTTTTAATATGCTATCCAATGCTTTTAAATTTACCCCTAAAAACGGAAAAGTTATAATTAGCATCAAAGAAAACGGTCAGGAAAAGGTTGACGTGCTTTTTAATGATTCGGGGATAGGAATACCTAAAGAGGATTTTCAAAAAATATTTGATCCGTTTAGACAGGCTGGAAATAACACCAAACCCAGTTCCGGACTTGGTCTTTATATTACCAGGAAATTTGTAGAACTACATAAAGGGAATATTTCAGTTTCATCACACCAGGGAGCGGAATTTAAAATTGAATTGCTGCAGGGTAAAAAGCATCTTTCAGAATATAAAGTTTCAGAAAAGGATTTAAAACTTCAGCAAGAAGAATCAGAAAAATTACTGGACAGTAATTTCATTCCTGAAGAGCTTCCTGAGCCTATAAATGAAAATACTGAAACCATTTTGATTATTGAGGATAATGAAGATTTATCTTATCTCTTGAAGAAGAGATTGCTGGCAGAATACAACGTAGAACTTTCTGATGGTTCAGATGCCATTGAAAAAGCACTGGCAATAATTCCAGATGTAATTATTTGTGATATTCATCTTCCGGAGAAAAATGGTTTTGAAATTTGTAATGAACTTAAAAGCGATTTACGCACCTCTCACATTCCCACTCTAATTCTTACTGCACTAAGCGATAAAGAATCTAAGATAAAGGCTTTAAGAGCTGGCGCAGACACATATATATCTAAACCTTTTAACTTTGAGATTCTAAAAGAATCTTTAAGAACTGCTCTATTTAACAGGGAAAAATTGCGCTACTATTATACTAACAAAATAGATCAGGTAAAGGACAATGCGTTTGAAGATTCAGAACAAACATTTCTTAAGAAACTAAACCATATCATTGAAAAGAATTTAAAGTCTACGGGTTTTAATGTAGAGGACCTGGCGCAACAAATGGAAATTTCACGGGTGCAACTGTATAGAAAAGTAAAAGCGATAATGGGAATTAGCATTAGCGATTATATAAATTCTCAAAGATTGAGTAAAGCAAAAAGTCTTCTACAGGAAACCCACTTAAACATCTCTGAAATTGCATATGAAGTTGGTTACACCTCTCCCGGTTATTTTTCCACATCTTTTAAGAACAAGTATGGTTCTACTCCAAAACAGTTCAGAAACTAACCTGAAAAAGCTATATCGATTTCGAAATCAGATCTTCCCCATGTATCAGAATTAAACTTCTTGTATCAAATTTAAAACTATAACGGTTTCGTTAATTTCATATCACAAACTTAACTAACTGTAAAACAGTGAGTTAAACATATTTTGCATTTATTTAACAATTTTATAATTATTTATCAAATTACTAAAATACAGGCAGCAGTTTTAAACATAGCTTAGTTTCATCAATTAGAAATTACGATATGAATAAAATTTTTGCCTGGTCAATTAGTGCCGCCTTAGCAGGTTTTCTGTTTGGATTTGACACCGTGGTAATTTCCGGAGCCGATAAACAGCTACAGGAATTATGGGGAACTTCTGATGCCTTCCACGGATCTATAGTTATGGCGATGGCACTTTGGGGAACTGTAGTAGGTGCCATTTTTGGAGGAATTCCCACAAATAAATTTGGAAGAAAAAATACCCTAATAATAATTGGAGTGCTTTATCTTCTTTCAGCATTAGGCTCGGCCTTCGCAAATGATCCAATTACTTTTGCTGTTTTTAGGTTTATTGGAGGTTTAGGAGTTGGAGCCTCTACTATAGCCGCGCCAACCTATGTTTCTGAAATCGCTCCTCCAAAACAAAGAGGCCGTTTGGTATCCTTATACCAATTTAATATTGTACTCGGAATATTGATTGCGTTTCTATCCAATTATCTACTGCGAAATACTGGGGAACAACCCTGGCGATGGATGGTGGGGGTAGAAGCTGTTCCGGCTGTAATCTACCTCATTTTTGTACTATTTATACCAAGAAGCCCCCGATGGCTAATTGCAACTTCAAGAACTGCGGAAGCAGAAAAAGTATTAAGGATAATTACTCCTGAAGGTGATATTAAGGCTAAAATGAATGAAATTCAGAGTCAGTCTGATAGTGAGGATACCAGCGAAAGCATTTTTATGAAAAAATATCGCTTCCCTCTGATTCTGGCGTTTTTAGTGGCATTTTTTAATCAATTATCAGGAATTAACGCCTTCCTTTATTACGCTCCGAGGATTTTTGAAGCAGCTGGCCTTGGAGAAAGTACAGCACTATTAAGCAGTATTGGTATAGGGGTGGTAAATTTAATCTTTACACTTTTCGGAGTATTTCTAATTGACAGATTGGGAAGAAAACAGCTTATGTTTATTGGATCTATAGGTTATATCGTATCACTCTCACTTGTCGCGTTTGCTTTCTTTCTGAATTGGGGAGGATTGTGGGTACCAATTTTTCTATTTCTTTTTATAGCAGCCCATGCAATAGGCCAGGGAGCGGTAATCTGGGTTTTTATCTCTGAAATTTTTCCCAATCACCTGCGCGCTTCGGGACAGGCTTTTGGATCTTCCACTCATTGGATTATGGCAGCAATGGTGCCCTCTGTAATTCCCGTTCTTTTCTCCACAATTGGACCCGGCTATGTTTTCGCCTTTTTCGCCGTAATGATGGTCTTTCAGCTCTTCTTTGTCATTTTTATGATGCCGGAAACAAAAGGTAAATCTCTGGAAGAGTTAAGTGAAGAATTATCTGTGGGTAAACAAAAAATTAAATTTAAAAACAGTTAAGCTAAATCATATGAAAAAACTAATTCTAATTTCTGCTTTTTCCTTATTCTCAGCACCTGTACTGGTATCCTGCCAGGGGGGAAAAGAGAATACCGGAGACAAAACTGAAGAAGTCGCTATTCAAAGTGACCTTGACTTTCGTCCTAATTTCCATTTTACACCCGATTCCGGATGGATGAACGACCCCAACGGAATGTTTTACTTAGATGGAACTTATCATTTATTCTTTCAACATAATCCCGATGATAATGTATGGGGACCGATGCATTGGGGACATGCCACCAGTACAGATCTTATTACCTGGGAAGAACAGCCAATAGCGCTAGAACCCGATGAACATGGAACAATTTTCTCTGGAAGTGCAGTTGTTGACCACAACAATACTTCCGGATTGGGTGACGGTAATACGCCCCCGGTAATTGCAATTTTCACCTATCACGATGCCGAAGCAGCCGATGCTGGTGAGGATGATTTTCAGACGCAGGGGATTGCATACAGCCTGGACAAAGGACAGACCTGGACTAAATATGAGCAAAATCCGGTTCTTCCTAATCCCGGAATAAAAGATTTTAGAGATCCAAAGGTAAATTGGTATGAAGAAGATCAGAAATGGGTTATGGCTCTGGCCGTTCAGGACCACATTAGTTTTTATTCCTCTCCCAATTTACTTGAATGGGAACGTGAAAGCGATTTTGGACAGAACATGGGCGCTCATGGAGGTGTTTGGGAATGCCCCGACCTGTTTCGAATGACTGTAGAAGAAACAGGAGAAGAGAAATGGGTTTTACTGGTGAGTATAAATCCCGGTGGACCTAATGGAGGTTCTGCTACACAGTATTTTGTAGGAGATTTTAATGGAACAACTTTTACTCCAGATGAATCGCTTAACAAAATTGGAGAGGAACATGATTACTGGATAGATTTTGGGAAAGATAACTACGCCGGTGTAACCTGGTCAAATATCCCGGAAACCGATGGGCGGGATATCTTTATAGGCTGGATGTCTAACTGGCAATATGCAAATGAAGTTCCTACAGAACAATGGCGTAGTACAATGACGGTGCCCAGAAATCTAAAATTAAAAACAGATGGTGATAGCTATAAGATCTATTCTTCTCCTGTAAAAGAACTGGATAAATATATAGTAAACACTATTGAAAAAAGAGAAATGCAAGTTTCAGAAGGCACGGCCATAACTACAGATTCAATAAATCTCGCTAAAGCACATCTCACTTTTGATATTACCAATCTGGAAGACAAAACATATGAATTTGCACTACTGAATTCTGTTGGCGACACCTTAAAATTTGGATATGATCATAACGATAAACAATTTTATGTAAACCGAAAAAATTCAGGATTAACAGGGTTTAGCGAGACTTTTACGGAGAAAAAATCGACTGCAACAAGAACTTCAAAATCTGAAAATTTACCCGTAGAAATAATTCTGGACAAAACTTCTATTGAGCTCTTTTACGATAATGGTGAAACTGTAATGACAGAAATTTTCTTTCCCAGACGTCCATTTGAAACGCTGAAAGTAGTGGGTGATGACAGCTTCATTATAGAAAATGTAAAAATTAATCAACTAACATTAAACTAATTATATGAAATACAAAGCACTTATAGTATGTTTTATCCTGCCCTTGTTTGGTTGGGCCCAGGGGATAGAAGTGAGCGGTACGGTTACTTCTGCCGATGATGGAATGCCTTTACCGGGAGTTTCCATTATGGTAGAAAATACAGATAAAGGAACCGTTACCGATTTTGATGGAAATTTCGACTTAGAAAATGTAGGGCCAGACGCCACTCTTGTTGTTAGTTATGTAGGATTTCAAACCCAGAATGTTCCTGTAAATAATCAAAATGTTCTGGAAATATTACTTAAAACCGATCAACAGCAATTAAGCGAAATAGTAATTACTGGTTACGCGAGAGAACGAAAAGTAGACCTGACCGGAGCAGTGAGCGTGGTGGAAGTATCTCCTATTAAAGAACAAAGCATGAGTTCGGGAAGTCCAATTCAGGCAATGCAGGGACGTGTTTCCGGCTTATTTATTGAAAAATCCGGAGATCCTACGGGAACCAGTAACAGGATCCTTATTAGAGGGGTTACTACCCTTGGAAACAACGATCCTTTATATGTTATTGATGGAGTACCGACTGTTAGGCAGGAAGTATTTGCCAGTATTAATCCCAGTACAATAGAGACAATTCAGGTTCTTAAAGATGCCTCTGCTTCTTCTCTTTACGGAGCCAGGGCTGCCAATGGGGTTATTATCGTTAGTACCAAAAACTCTGTAAACGATCAGAAGCTTAGTGTCACCTATAACTCAAATGTTTCTTTTCTATCAGAAAAACCACAACGGTACGAAATGCTTAGCGCTCTGGATAGAGGCAGGGTTCTTTTTAGAGCTTCTGTTAATGATAATGCTGATCCTAACAGTGGTTATGGTGAAATTTATAATTTTAACTGGAATGAAAATTTCGATAATCCTGTTCTTAACAGTCTGGAGGTTCAGCCTTTTGTTGGTGGAGATCAAAATGTTCCTGTAGGTGATACAGATTGGCAGGATGAAATTTACGAAACAGGATATGTTTTCAATAACGATCTTACCGTTTCGGGAGGATCAGACAAAGCTTTTGCTTTACTAAATTTAGGTTACTTAAAAAATACAGGTATATTAAAATATACAGGTTACGAAAGATATACAGCGAGATTAAATTCTAATTTTAAACTTTTTAATGACAAGGTACGTTTCGGGGTCAATTCACAATTTGTGACTTCCAGCGAAACTCTGGCTTCTAATGATTTAGGAAGTGCACCAACACCTGGGCTGGGAATATCCCTGGCGCCAACCATACCTGTATATACTGCAGATGGCTCCTTTGCAGGGCCCCTGGGATCTGGATATTCAGATAGGAATAACCCTCTTTACATTCAGTATATAAATCGCTGGGACAATACCAACAGGACCTCAATTTTTGGGAACATCTTTGCTGAAATTGATTTGTTAAAGAACCTAACTTTTAGAAGTAGCCTGGGTCTTGATTACAATGATTTTAAAAGTAAAGATATTGAACCCACTGTGCAGAATGGGTTTATTACAAGAACTAATAATAGTCTCATTTTTGATACCAATAAATTTACCAGTATGATCTTCACAAATACCCTCAACTACAATCTTGAGGTGGGCGATCATAGAATAGGAGTTCTATTAGGTACCGAATCTATTAAAAACGATTTTAAAAGCATTGTAGCTTCAGCCGATGGCTTTGCTGTAGAGACAGAGGATTATTTTACTCTTTCTGCTGCCACAGGTCAAAGAACTTCCAATGGCATTTCCACCGGTAGTCGCCTCTTATCTCAGTTCGGAAAAATTAACTACGGTTTTTCTGACAGATACCTTGCTTCTTTTACATTGAGAAGGGATGGATCATCTAAATTCGGGCAGGAGAATCGATATGGAACTTTTCCAGCGGCCACTGTTGGCTGGAGAATAAGTAATGAGGAGTTTTTAAAGAATAATCAAATTCTTAACAACCTAAAAATAAGGGCAGGTTATGGTGAGGTTGGAAACCAGGCAATTGGGGATGTAGCGAGGTTTGGCTTATTTGAAGCAAGGTATGGACCAAACCAGAATATTTACGTTCCCGACTTTTTTAACATTTATTATAATGTTGGTACGGCCTATGACCTGGGTGGCAACAACACAGGAAATCTTCCTTCAGGGTTCGTATCCATTCAGGCTGCTAATGAAGGTTTAAGATGGGAAGAAACCCACGAAATAAACATAGGAGTCGATTTTGGCTTGTTGAACAATAACATTGCAGGTTCTTTTGACTATTTCACACGGGACACAGAGGGGATTCTTATTCAACCTCCTATTGCCTCTGTAATAGGAGAAGGTAGAGACCGCTTCTTAAATGGCGCTACAACTTCAACAAAAGGTTGGGAACTTTCCCTTGCCTATTCGGAGACATATGAAAACGATCTTTCTTTTGCAGTTTCTACTAATTTTGGAGCTTTTAGAGATGAAATCACTGATCTTCCTGAAGAAGTTAGAACTGCTTATGCTGGCACGGCACAAAATTCAATAATTGGACATTCTCAGTTTTCCATTTTTGGATATCGTACTGACGGGTTATTTCAAAGTCAGGAAGAAGTAGATAATCATCCCTCAGGAGGTGTGCAGATAGGCAATGCCCGCCCGGGCGGAATTAAAATTGTAGATATAAATAATGATGGTACCATAAATTCTGATGACCGCGATTGGTTAGGCACTACCCTTCCAGATTTGGAATATGGAGTAAGAATAGATATGGGTTATAAGAACCTGGATTTTTCCATCTTTGGATCAGGTGTTACAGGAAGAATAGGTGTAGATCCTTATATTTTCTGGAATAACTTTGCTCAAGGTAGAGAAAATGCAGGCCCCGGCACGTTAAGTGCGTGGTCTCAGGAAAACACCAGTACTTCAGTTCCGTCTTTATCCCTTGTAAATAATTTTACAGAGACTTCAGATTACATTTATAGAAACAATTCATATTTCAAAATAAGAAATATACAATTAGGATATTCTCTTCCAGAAGATCTTATCTCAAAATGGGGAGGAATGAGCAATATGCGTTTTTATGCCCAGGGAGAAAACCTCATTTGGTTTACTCCAGATGGATATATTGGTTCTGATCCTGAACGTACCGATGTGAACAGAATTCCCGTACCTACTACCCTTTCTGTTGGATTAAGTGTAAACTTCTAAAAAATATAATATGAAAAAATATAATAAATTATTCTCTGCTATAGCTTTGGTAATCACCTTTACCGCCTGTAGTGATGAGTTTCTGGAATATCAACCTGAAGGAGTACTTTCTTCAGAAAATGTGGCTACTGCTGAAAATGCTGAAGCCCTTGTAGTTGCTGCTTATGCCGGCATTGCTAACGATGAAATGATCGGGCCTATAACCCACCAATGGGTATACGGAAGTGTTCGCGCAGATGATGCCTACAAAGGTGGTGGCGGCCGTGGAGATGTTGATGTAGTAGACCGTTACGAGCAATATAATCTTACCACTCCAGATTATGGAGACTGGATGGCACCAAGAACCTGGACAAACTATTACAAAGCGATTTCACGGGCTAACTTTGCCTTGCAGGTAATAAAAGAAATTCCCGGGGAGTCTTATTCAGAAAAGACAGAACGCATTGCTGAACTCCGTTTTTTAAGGGCACATTCTCACTTTATGCTAAAACTGCTTTTTAAAAGCATTCCTTACATTTCAGATGAATTAAGTGATGAGGAAATATTGGAAGTTTCAAATGATCTTCCAAATGATGAGCTATGGAACAAAATTGCTGAGGATTTTATTTTTGCTTTAAACAACCTTCCTGAATCGCAGGAAGAAGTTGGAAGGGCAGATAAAAGTGCAGCGGCCGCATATATGGCAAAGCTTAGATTATACCAGGCTTATGAACAAAACGAACAGCATGCAGTAGTAAACATTAATGCCTCCCGCCTGGAAGAAGTAATAACTTATACCGATGAAGTTATTGGAGACCTCGCGCCAGACTTTGCGCATAACTTCCTGGATGGATTCGAAAATGGGCCTGAATCAATATGGGCAGCGCAGTTTTCTATAAACGATGGAACTGAGGTGGGAAGAGTAAGCTATGTTACCGGATTAAATTCTCCAACAGGAAATCCATTGTATGGCTGTTGTGGGTTTCATCAGGCAAGTCAGAACATGGTCAATGCTTTTAAAACCGATTCCAACGGACTGCCTTTACTGGACACCTTCAATGAATCAGACATGACAGACCTGGACTTTTCTGGGAGTATCGATCCGCGGTTTGATCATACAGTGGGGTTTCCTGGAAGACCATTTAAATACAGAAACACTGTAATTGAAGAAGGAGATATGGTGTACAAAAGAAGTTGGGCAAGGGATCCGGGTGTATACGGCTATTATGGTAATATGAAAGAGCAGCAGGCACCCGATTGTTCATGCCTGGTAAAAGAAGGCCCTTTTATTGGAACTTCAGTAAATTATGAATTTATCAGGTATGCAGATGTGCTGTTATTTAAAGCAGAAGCGCTTATACAATTGGACAGACTTGAGGAAGCCCGTCTTTTAATAAATGAGGTACGACTCAGGGCCGCCTCCAGTACCACACTTCCTCTGGAAGCCGGTGCCAGTAACGATTATAATATAGGGATTTATGAATCTTTCCCATCCAAAGAGTATGCTTTTAAGGCTTTAATGTTCGAAAGACGTCTTGAATTTGCCATGGAGGGCTGGCGATTTTTTGATCTGGTAAGATGGGGCATAGCTGAAGAAGTTTTGAATGCCTATCTGGAAGAAGAAGAGGAAAAGAGAGATTTTCTTTCGAATGCATTTTTTACAGCAGGGAGAGACGAATACTATCCTATTCCTCAAAGAGAAATTGATTTTACAGGAGGGTTATATCAACAAAACCCCGGCTATTAATTTATTAAGGTAAGGAATTTGTAAACCTGTAAAAAGAAATCCAATTTTCTTTTTATAGGTTTACTACTATTCTATTAAACTTTTGAAATATTGGTATTATGAATTTAAAAGCAGTTTGTTTTGGTGAAATACTTTACGATATTTTTCCTAATGAAGAAAGAATAGGTGGCGCTCCATTAAATGTAGCTTCAAGACTATCAGGGTTAGGAATTAAAACCGAAATGATTAGCAAAGTTGGAGATGACGAAAAAGGCGAAAAGCTGATTTCATACCTAAAATCTAAAAATATTAAAACTGAAAATATAAGCAAAGACACTGAATATTGTACAGGAGTGGTAAACGTCACTCTTTCAGAAAGTGGCTCAGCTACCTACGATATCGCACATCCTGCAGCCTGGGATAAAATCAGGATATCAGAAGGAATAAAAAATTCTGTAAAGGAGGCCGATGCTTTTATCTTCGGAAGTTTGGTTTGCCGCGATAAAGTAAGCCGGGAAGCACTTTTTAAACTTTTACCCGAAGCAAAATACCGGGTCTTCGATATTAACCTGCGCCCCCCATATTATGAAAAAGAAACTTTGGTAAAACTAATGGAGCAGGCAAATTTTATAAAATTTAATGATGATGAATTATTTGAAATTGCTGAAATGCTTGGTTCCCCTTATAATTCCTTAGAACAGAACCTTCAGTTTCTTTCAGAAAAGACAAATACAAAAGATATATGCGTCACCAAAGGACGTCACGGTGCGGTTTTGCTAAAAAATGGTACACGCTATTATAACAGTGGTTTTAAAATGAAGGTAAAAGACACAGTGGGCGCGGGAGATTCGTTCTTAGCCAGTTTAATTGCCGGATTGCTTAAAGAAGAAGACCTGCAAAGAACATTAGATTTTGCCTGTGCAGTGGGCGCTTTAGTAGCCGGGGAAGAAGGCGCAAATCCGATTCTAAGTAAGAAGAGAATCTATGAATTTAGCCGAATACCTGAAAAAGAATAAGCTTCAGAAAACCGGGCCTCATATACCTCGCAGGATCTAAGTTAATATCCGGCCTGGAACTGTTCTAAGCGCGTTTCAGAACTCTACACAGACTTTTACACTACCACAGAGTTTACAGACAACTACGTGCGTTTAAGTGCTATTTTAAAAGAGTTTGAAGTCAAAGATCATATAGATCAGCCATTTCTACAAATCAAAATGATTGATCTAAATAGAAAAACCTTGCCCCTTTATAGAAGATTGGATGAAAAAAAGGAAAATTTTAAGACGGTGATGTTTATTTGATATTATACTGTAGTTCAATCCATTTTTTATAATAGGGATCATCAATGTGGTGTCTGATCTTCTCTTTTATGTTATCATCATTTTGATAAACTGAACTATTTAAAAAGGAGCAAAGGACTAGAAATTTATTTAATGGATATATTTTATATTTATTTTTAGGGAAAAGATACATACTAACCTTTCTTTCAATCTCAGTTGAGTTTTTAAACTCAATTAACGTATTAGCAATAGACACTACTTGTTGTTCAGCAGTAGAAATTTGGCTCTCTAAAAACTTCTGTACTTTATCTTCCTTAAACATAAATAATCTCGCCATTATAGAGGTAACCTGTCTCCTAGAAAAAGGATGAGTTTTCCATATATTTTTATATTCCTCAATGAAATTAAATAATTCTACTGGATGATCATATTTTGTTTTGACCCACAACAAGCAGTAAAAATCGAAAATTTGTTTCCTTGATTTGCTGAAATATTTGATTTTTGCTATTGCGTTTTTAATAAATTCATCGCCATCTTCATTTAAGGGGATATTCCAATCCGTTATCAAATGACATATACTAAATAAAGAAATATCATCGTGAAGTTTTAATTCGTCGAAAATTTCTAGAACCACTCGTGAAGTTCGTTTGCTATAGCCTAACATTGAAAGATAATATAATAAATTCGGTCTTATCCCAGGGGTCTCATTGTATAGCTTAGGCACATCTTTCAAAATACGTTTGGAGTTAAGTTTTCCAAATGCAGTAATGTATCTTTTTGTTACTTTTTCAAAATATTTAGCACTAGCATTATTTTTCAGATGTTTTCTAAATCGTCTACTTAATTCTGAACCACTTCCTAATTCCTGTCTATTTTCAAAACTATCCAGAAAACGATTTTCTTCAATCAGAAAATGAAATTCGGCTTCTTTGGAATTATAAATATTAGTTTTTTTAAGGTTAAGGGCAAGCCCCCTGCTTTTCAGAACATCTGAAGCAGAACTTAAGGTATTAACCGCCTCTTCTCTTGTATCAACTCCTATAGTTACATCATCCATCCAACGTATAAAGTTGTTGTTCGTTTTCTTCATCAGGATTGAATCAAATTCAAAAAGAAAAGAATGAGCCAATAATCGAACTGCTTCTAAATTGGAGGTGGGCAGTCCTCGCCCAGTGTAGGGTAAGTAATCAGGAAGCCAAGAATTCCGTTCAAGAATTCCAAAAAGTATATCTAATAAAGATTCCTTCTTATCTATGTATCCCGTTATGATCTTTCTTAATTCGGGGATATAGATTGAGTCATAATAATTAGAGAGATCAGTAACAATGATTAGTTCTTTTTCCTCATTGAAACTGTATATTTTTTTTTGCATTTTCTTCCAATTCTTCTTCCAGTCGAATCCATAATCATCTTTATCTTCTTTAAGCTGATAAGGTTTTTTTAGGTTATGCCTATCCCTAGAATAAAATGAATTTTTAGAAGGTTGATTGGAAAGAACTTCTTTGCTAATCCATTCAGTTATAATTTGGAGCACTAAGGCATCTATCGGTTGAGGAATAATTAAATGTCTACAGATTCCGAATTTTTTTTCAATTCTATAAATTAAAGGTTTTGAACTTGAATACATTCCATTCAAGATATCAGTTCTCAATAATTGAGCTCTTGAATCAATATTATAATTAAAGTCATAATAATCGTAAATATCTAGAATATCAGTCTTTCTTAATTGATCTCGCACGACTTTCCTCCATATACTGCTAATGTAGTTCTTGGTGAAAATTTGGGCTAATTCTTCTCTCCTTAATTGATGGAAACGATCAGTTATCATTGATTAGTTGAAGTTAATGATTAACAAACATAAGAATTTAATATTATAGGGATTAAACCGCGTTTAAAAGCAAGAAGTTCAAAAATGAGAATTTAAAAATTTTCTAGTATAGCTATTTATCGCTAATAGCGATGGGGTAACAACAAGTACACAAGAATAAATAATATAAGTATTTAGTCGTCCCCTCATTAATCCCCTGCAATAAAAAAAGCCCTACAAACATACTGTTTATAGGGCTTCACAAGCGTTAAAAGTGGTCCCACCTGGACTCGAACCAGGGACCACCTGATTATGAGAAGTTGAATTTGAGTATCTTTTATTTTCTTTTACCTTCCTATGTATTGATATTCAGTATTTTATGAATTTTTATTTTGCAGCCATTTTCATATAATTTATCTTTAAAAGACAATTTGTTGTACCTATGTTGTACCCGTTTTATAAATGCATATGATAAACGTCAGGATAGTTTTACGGAAAAAGCGTCTTTCAAATGGAGACTTTCCGGTATGCCTAAGGGTTACGAAAGACCGAAAAACAAAATATTTTAAAACCATTTTTAACGCCAATGAAGATGAGTGGAATTCCAGTGCAGGTAAATTTAACAAACGAAACGCTAACTACCTCCAGAACAATAGGCTTTTAATTAAATTTCAGGATCGAGCGTTACAAATTCTCGGAGAAATGAAAATTGAAAGTGACGACTTCACATTGGAAGATTTTGAAAAAAAATATCGTGTTCTTTCAAATCCGGTCCAAAATAATGTTTTTACTTTTTGGAACGAGATTATTGAGGAAATGACAGCGGCCGGAAGAATTGGAAATGCTAGAGTAAATAAAGAGGCCTATAAATCAATTTTAAAATTTAATGGTTCTAAAAATCTGACTTTTAAAAACATCACACCAACTTTTCTTAATAAATATGAAGTTTTTATGCGGGCAAGAGGTGGGACCGATGGCGGCATAGGGGTTCCTATGCGTGCGCTACGGGCACTATATAATTTTGCCATTGAACGTAATATGGTTAAGGAAGAGTATTATCCATTCAAAATCTATAAAATCTCGAAGCTAAAAGGGAAAGGATTGAAAAAGGCATTGAGTATGGAGCAAGTAAAGAAAATAGTCACACTTGACTTGGAGCAATATCCTTGGTTGACCAACAGCCGTAATTTTTTTGTCTTTAGCTTTTATACCCGAGGAATGAACTTTGCCGACATGATGAAGCTGGAGTGGAAGCAAATCGATGATGATAAAATTTATTATACCAGATCCAAAACTAAAGGAACCTTCATCATTAAAATAGTTCCTCCAGTTCAGGATATCCTGAACTTCTATAAAGAACAGAAACGAGATACGAAGTATGTCTTTCCCATTCTCTTACACGATAACCTTACCCCCTCCCAGGTTGCAAACAGAAAACATAAAGTACTTCAAAGATATAATCTTCAATTGAAGGAAATTGCTGAAATCTGTGGGATTAATAAAACACTAAGTAGTTACGTAGCCAGGCACAGTTTCGCGAATTGTATGAAGCAAAAAGGCGTAGCAACTGATATCATCAGCGAATCTTTGGGACATCAAAATATGGCCGTTACCCAAGCTTATTTGAAGGAGCTTGATAGTTCCGTACTGGATGACGCCGTTGAAACCTTGCTTTAAAATTTTTAATTCACTCCAGCAATTTTAATTCATTTTCAGGAGGCATTAATCTAATTCATGAACATTAAATCCTTTGAATATTGTTCCAGAGGATGTGCAACGGAAAATTTATCTTTTAAACTCAGTTTTTTCAGCCTTAATATGTATTGTTATTCAACAATGGCCTCACTATTTTGGAACTGATATATAGTGGATTTCAATCTCTGTAACAAATCATCATAAGTAATAATGTCTATAACATTATTATATTTTCTCTTTATAACCTCAAAATCGGATTTTTGCTGAGCAGATAAGTTGTTATCCCTACCCATTATTATAAAACCTTTAGGATTAATAATCTTAATTTCAAGATTTAATGGCAGTTTATCTTTAAGTTTCTGAGTGATGAGCTTTTCACCCTTCTCACCCCATCTGTTTAAATAGAAAATATATTTTTCCAATTGCATGACCGTTCCCGAAAGTTCTCTTTTTGGAATAAAATTATCTCTGTAAACCCCCTTGGTCATAATGGAATCTTCGAAGGGTTGTTTGATTTCTATGATATCTATATGGCCATTACTATCTACTAACATGAAATCCAAGAACTTTCTTTTACCTATGTCTGCCTTTACAAAAACACTCTTAAAACTCAAAATATACTTCGGGTACAAAAGGAGTATAATTTGCAAAATTTCGTTCTGCCAAGTATCTTCATTATAAGCATTCACATCATTGAGCATACTTTCTAGTTTACTTAGTAGAAACTGAAATTTGGTTGTCTCATATTCCTGGAATTTTTTAATCAGGTTTTTCCCTTTTTTTGATGGCTTCTTTCTTAAATATCTTTTAAATTTAAATTCCTCATCTGAAGTGCTATCGAAGTAATTTCTTAAAATTGAACTAATCCGTGATTTAGCATAAAGCCCTTTTTCATATGAATTTGGGAAATTATTAACTAAGTTATCAAATTCATCTTTTGGAATTGAAACTGAGTGGTTTCCACCGATATAAATGTCTTCATTTACCAGTTGTTCAATTTGTGCAAAAATGGAAAGATTATTTTCGGCATAAAAATAATCTGGAACAAGAGAAATTGATTTGTGAAAGAAAACACTAATTTTTTTTGTTATAACACCCTCTAAAATTTTGTAGTACTCACCTGCCAATTCTGCAAACACAAAAGAGTATGTTTCATCTGGTCCATATAATTCTACTAGCAAATCATAATCGTCTTGTTCGAACCTAACCTTATCGTCACCATAAAGGTGGTGAGTTTTAAAATTGAATGTACTTTTATAAGTTAGCTCATCATCCTGTTTCAGTCTATCCCTCATCCAGTTAGGTGGCACATTTTCTCCATAATGGTAAATGAAGATTATCTGGTTACCAACTTTTTCAAATTCAAACATTTAATATCTAAGTTTTAATTTAGAAGTCTCAGAGCTAACTACTTTGTATTTCTTATAGGATCAAAAACCTTTTAAATATAATAATGCTGCGACGTCAATTTTGATTTAATTTCCATTCTATAGCTTTGAGTCGCCCACCTACTTTTCTTAAAGTTTCCACCAATGCCTCCTCTTCGGGAAGATTTCCCGTAACCAAATCTCTAAAATTACCCTTGTACTCCGGACTTAACTGCACCCACACATCTTTTGGTTGGTCAAATATTAAAGCTGTTGCAGGATGTGCGGCTAGCCATTCATTATTATTCTTATATCCAATCATATCATCTTCACCAACTTTAACTAGCATTTTATTAAACTCACTGCTTTTAAAAAACTGGTGAATTTCCTCATCCTTTAGCATTTGATGGATGTCATATATATGCCGGATTTTGTTTCTCAAATCTATAATAGGAGTTTCTGATCGGGAAAATCTCACGAGGCTCATAATTTTCTCACAGAATGTTCTATATGTACTCAATACCTGGAGAGTAAATGGATTCAAGGAATATTGTGCGATCAAGTCTTCCTGGCCCTTGCCTTTCATCATTTCATAAATATACGAGCTTACGTGCATTTTAGAATATGGTTCAAAATTTCCTAACCAAGTTGCTTCCAATACAACATGCTCTCTTACCTGCCCAAAGTCTCCATCAAAAATTTTTGCATATTGATGAACAGTTTTCCGGATGTTTCCCCTTTTTTTGGTCAAGTCTTTAACCTCTATTTCAGGAATTTCCTTTTCTACAATCTTACTTATTTTCCGAATCTTCCTCTTTAACTGGTTGTCATTCTCTCCCTCTTCGCGAAGTACTACCAAGTCAATATCTTCTGAAAATCTTTCAATTAATTTATGACATTTTGAAAGTGCTGTTCCTCCTTTAAACACTGCTTGACTGGCAATATCTGAATGAAATATTTCATGTAGGGCTACGGTTACCCAGTAATCTTTTTCCACATAGATCTCTCTCATTTCCAAATATTCTGCTGTGGCAAGAATAGCGTCCTCCAATAATTCTCTGTTTTTATGTAGGTTCATGTTAGTTAATATTCCATTTTGGTGCTGTTGGTAAAATATCCTCTTTAATTCCCATATTGTATGAAGTAAGAGGGTTTAAACTATTCTTTAAAACTTCAACTTGATTCTTGGAAGAAGCCTCTAAGATGGCTCCTAACAATGCAGTTGCCCGTGGCGGGTATTTGAGAGCATACCTTACCAACTTTAAAAGATCGTCTTCTACGAGATTCGAGATTTTGTTAGTTAGTAAACCAATAGCCGATTTTTTATCCATATCAGATATGGTTTTAAAATCTTTTAGTGCATCTAGTATTTCGAGCAAGTAGTAATTTCCATTAGAAACTTCCACATAACTCTTCACTGGTTTCACTTGGGTTTTTGCTATTTTGGTTACTACTCGTTTTACTTTACTGGCTACTTTGATGGTCTTAGGTACCTGGGTGGTTAAACCCATCCGATTATATAATGTACTTCCGGTTATGTAAGCAATTCGTTTTCCATCTCGAAATAAGTACGGCTTTAGTAATTCTTCTTCCTTTGGCTTTAGCTCACCAAAGACAGATTGTTTAGGTTTATAGAAAACTCCGGTAGAGGTTCTTTTAATAACACCTTTCTTTACAAGTCTTTCCACAGCTTTGGCAGCTGCAATATATTCGTCTTGATTCACCCCTAGCTGTTGATACTTGAAAGTCGTCCCTTCTTTCATTCTGTTTACCTTGAGCTCTATTTTCTTAGTTACCTTCATCTTTAGGGATAATAATAAAATCAAAAATATTAAAATTATTTAATTTGTCAAGTATATTGCACAAAATACTTGACTTTTAGATCTTTCATTATACTTTAGAAGCTACTTGATTTATGATAAAAAATACTTTACCTTTACTGGGTTCATCAATTTTCAAACACACAATCAAACTACAAACACACAATCAAACTACAAAAGAAAATTGATGAACCCAGTTCTCTTCTCCATTTCTACTCTCCAGAAGAAGAAACAATAATTCTATTTTTTGTGAGGCAAAATTCTCTTCCTGTGAAGATTTTACTAAGTAAATTGTCTTCTTTAATGACTGTAAGGATCTTAAGTATATTCCTTATTTGACTTCATTTAAGTTGAAAATAAAAATACTAATAAACAATAAATTAGGTCTTCTAAAACCCCTCCGCGTTTTCTCCTTTTGCTTTACTCTTCCTGAAATTACTTTATACCCTATATTGAGTTGAAGTAAAAATACTCTCGTATTAATCTGTAGTTTCGACTGATCTTTGTTTTTCTAGCGAAATACAGCCAATAGCTTGCCTGTACTATTATGGCAAAATGACATTTTCTCTATTCCTCACCACATTATTCATTTTTTTTAATATTTTTATAGACCGTCGCTGCAAAATTACTATTGTCCCTACCCTAGAATTATTCGCAGTCTTTAAATAATCCCACCATTATGACCCAAGTGCTAGGGCTTACAGAACCTGTAAGATTGCGAAAACCATATAGGCCAAACTATAAATTGGTTAATCATTCCTGCCGGTTTGATCCTTTATTATTATTTTTGTCCCCTTCATACCCCATATCTTCTGGATTAATTCTTCTAAGCATTCCAGAAGCTCAATATTTTATTAATACCAATTATCTAAATCTATGAACATTCAACTGGATCTTTTAGCCAGGGAGCGAATGAACCTCGCCCTACTACAAAACCGCATCCCTCTCATTCAAAAGCTACAGATTGGCAACGATACTGAAGATCATTTGGAGAATCTGAAATTAAAGATCATATCAGATCCACAGGGAGTTTTGAGCGGGGAAATTGCAATTTCCTCTATTCCTCCTGGTGAAACTTTCATTGTAGAAAATCCAGTTATAAGCCACTCCTGGGATTACTTCAGAAATGTTACCGAAAAGATTCGGGGAAGAGTTTTAATTGATTTACTGGATGCCCAGGGCAATACAATAGCAAAAACTTTTCAGGATTTAGAAATCGAGCCAGAGAGTGTTTGGTTAGGGCAACAGGCGCCCCTGGAACTTCTGGTGAGCCACATAATGCCAAATAGCGAAGTCGTTCAGCGTATCAACCGAAAGGCTGCAGATTTTCTTAAGGAACTGACAGGAAATTCTGCTTTGAGTGGTTATCAAAGCAAAGATCGTGAGCGGGTATATCAGACAGCTCAGGCAATATACCAAGCTATTCGAGAAAAAAACATAACCTATTCAGAGGCTCCCGCGAGTTTTGAAGATACAGGCCAAAAAATCCGCACGCCAGAGCAGATCCTCAAGCATTCAATGGCTAACTGTTTGGATATTTCTCTGTTTTATGCTGCTTGTTTAGAACAGGCGGGTATCCATTCTCTAGTGTTTATCATACAAGGTCACGCTTTTGCCGGCTTTTGGTTAGAAGATAAATTTCTACCGCGACCTCTGGAGGAAGATGCACAGTTTTACAGGAAAAGGATGGAACTGGATGAAATGGCGGCTATAGAAATTACCAATGCCACTGCTGACATCAATATAAGTTTTTCTCAACTGGAGAGCCTAGGTAAAGATCACTTCAAAAATGAGGAAAATTTTATCTGTGGTATAGACGTGACTCATTGTCGACGACATGCCCGAATCCACCCCCTGAACGATTCTGCGTCATTAGCTAATCGGACAACAGAAAAAAGGGAATTGAGAAAGGAAGAAGCGGAATTAGAAAGTCGAAGGTTTAAAGAATTTCAATTACCTGAAAATGTTGAGGCTCGGGAAAAAGAGCTGGATAAGTGGAAAGACAAGCTCCTGGACCTTAGTTTTCGTAATCGCCTTTTGAACTTTCGTCCAAATAAAGGAACTGTAGAAATCCTTTGTCATAGCCCGAACGAAATTGAGGATATTCTTGCTGATGGTGCAGCCTTCGAAATATTGCCTGAACCAAGGCAAAGTTCTTTGAACCTCCAACGGACGGACCAACAAGAAATCCTAACTGACCAGATTACTTTAAATTTTGAAAGAAAAAAGCTGTTAACCAAAATTTCTGAGACCAAATTTCAGGCAGTATTGAACAGCCTATATCGTTCGGTAGTGAATGCAGAGGAAGAAACTGGGGCTAATACATTATTCCTTGCCCTAGGTATCCTTTCCTGGAAGGAGACAGATCGCAGTCAAACAGAGAGGAGATCTCCACTTCTGTTGCTTCCTGTCAATCTTAGGAAAAAAACAGTTGGAGGTAAATTTTCCCTGTCACTCCGTGACGATGATACAGTATTGAACTATACCCTTCTTCAAAAACTTAAAAGAGATTTTGATTTGGAATTCCCTGGTCTGGATCCCCTTCCTGAAGATGAATCGGGGGTGAATGTTCAACTGATATTTGACATTATTCGAAAGATAATTCGTGACAAACGCGGATGGGAAGTTAAAGAAGAAGTGTGGCTAAGTGAATTTTCTTTTCAGAAGTACCTCATGTGGAAAGAATTGGATAACCATTATGAGGACATGTTGAAAAGCCCTGTCATTCGTACAATAATGACGTCTGAAGCCCCGAAAGAAATTCCAGAATTCGTTTCCGAGGACAAGGTGGAAGAACTACTTCACCCTAAGGATATGTACTGCCCATTATCAGCAGACTCGTCCCAAATGGCGGCAGTACTTTCAGCTGCGAACGGTAACACTTTTGTTCTTCAAGGACCTCCGGGCACAGGAAAATCTCAGACCATCGCTAACATGATAGCACACTGCATTGGCATTGGCAAACGAGTACTCTTTGTTTCCGAAAAGAAAGTTGCATTAGAAGTTGTGTACAGGCGCTTGCAGGAAATTGGTATTGGTCCGTTCTGTCTGGAACTACATTCTAAAAAATCAGAAAAAAAGGAAGTTGTAAAGAGCTTCTACAATGCGCTGGAATTTAATTCTGACGGACTTAATGGGGAATGGGATCAGGTTTCGGAAGAATTAAAAACCTCAAGGGACGGGTTAAATAACTACTTCCGGGAACTTCATGAAATAAGTCCTTCAGGTATTTCCGCGTATAAAGCCTTTGGATTGGCTGCCAGAAGTTATGATATGCCGAAGGTTGATCTGGAATTTAAAAGTTTTCTTGAATACCCTTTAGCAGAACTTAGAGAACTTGTTTCGAAATTAAAAAATTGGGAGGAGTTTGCTGAAAGCTTAACAAATGAAGAATATTTAGCTTGGGCCACTGTCCAGAAAAAGGAATGGAATAGCAGAACCGAAGATGTAATAATTCAATTGCTGAACAAAATTCACTCCCTGATTAAAGAACTTGAAAGAATTAGTGCGGACGCCAATCATAAGCTTCCGCTTAATCCAAAATGGAAAATTGTCAACTGGTTAGCCTTGGGAGATTTTGTAGATAAGATATTGGCTACACCTGAAATTACGTCAGGGTTTCTCAAACAAGGAGATTTTCCGAAATATCAGTCAGAATTCTATGAGAATTTAGAACACTTAAAAAATCAAGCGGAGACCCGGCAAAAGCTGGAGAAGATCTTTCAGGCAAAAGTGTTTCAAGAGAATTTCTATGAGTTAAAGCAGCAACTACAGGAAACACGGGAGGGGTTTTTCCTTATCTCATTTTTCAAGAAGCTTAAGCTTAAAGGAAGACTTAAAAATCTGATAAAAGATAAATTAGAACCGCTGGAAAAATATGATCAGTACTTCGAAGCTGGAATAAAATATCAGGAGGGGTTAATAAAAGAAGAAAAGGCTTCCCGCTTTGTGAAAGAAGCAATAGGAGAAGAATACCAGCTGACAATTGACGGGAAATTCCGAAAGGCCATGGCCTGGGCAGAAGATGTGAATAAAGATCTTTTAGCGCTCTACTCTTCAGATTTCGGAACAGCCGCTTCAGCTAAAGCTTTTATTACTACTCTTGTTAAAAACCGCTCCTTAGCCCTGGCAGAATCCAGCGAAATTAAAAAAGAACTGGTGCAAAAGCACGAATTCCTAATTGTAATGAGAACTAATCTGAATTTGCTGAAGGACGAACTAGAGCTAAAGCCTGAATGTTTTGAAGTGAAAGCGGCTGAATTGGCACAAAAACTCGAAGCTATTCAAAACTCTTTTTCGCTGTTTAGAGATGTAACGACAATGAATGTGCTAAAATCTGAACTTTCCCAAGCAGGCTTAAATCCGCTTTTTGAAAATGTGGATAAAGGAGAAATCTCGAAATCAAATATTTATCAGGTTTTCAACTATAACTTTCACCGTCAATGGCTACAGGAGAAAAGTGAAGACTCAAATACATTAAACAGTACAACCGGCCTTCAGCTAAACAAGTTGGATTCTGATTTTAAAAACCTGGATCTCAAATACAGAGCTTACACTGAAAAGGCCCTCTCAGGTAAAATATCTGCTGATAAACCAAGAATGGGGAATCTAATTTTACCCGATTCGCCGGTGGGTCTTATTGTGAAGGAAAATAAGAAGAGTAGGAGGCATCTTCCTATTCGTAAGTTCTTGGATTCCATTAGTTCAGTAGCGCAGACCCTTAAGCCATGTTACCTGATGAGCCCAATGTCCGTTAGTCAATATCTCCCCGTCTCACCAGATTTTGACATAGTCATCTTTGATGAAGCTTCACAGATTCCCCCTTGGGATGCTATAGGGGCATTATCAAGAGGAAAACAGGCAATAATTGTTGGAGACACTAAACAATTGCCACCAACCGCTTTCTTTAGTATGAAATCTGAAGATGAATCAGATGAGAAAATAGACTGTGAAAGTGTTCTTGAAATGTTTGGCAGTATATACCCGGAGATGCTTCTTAAATGGCATTATCGAAGCCGCTCTGAAAGTCTTATCAGCTTTTCAAATCACCATATATATGACAATCGGCTTAATACATTTCCCGCCAGTGACACTGAAGATGACAAGGTTTCTCTTATGATAGTAACAGGAAAGGAGGCCTTTTACGATAAAGGGAAGTCAAAAACAAATGTCGGGGAGGCTAATGCTGTAGTTGATGAAATTTTTAGCCGATTGAAAGAAGAAAGCAGCACGGGCTCTATTGGGGTGGTTACTTTTAGTTCTGTCCAAGCGAACCTTATCAGCGATTTAATCGATGTACGTTTGCAGAAGGAACCACAGTTCGAAACCTTTTTCGACGTCAATAATCCTGAATATATTTTTGTCAAGAACCTAGAAAATGTACAGGGAGATGAAAGAGATTTGATCCTATTTTCGGTGGGCTACGGGAAAGACAGCCTTGGAAAAATCAGCCGCAATTTTGGTCCTTTAAATAATTCGGGAGGTGAACGTCGTTTAAATGTCGCTGTGACCCGAGCCAGAAATGAAGTGAAAATATTTTCAAACTTTCACCCACGGGAACTTGATGTTAGCACAAGCACCTCAGAAGGACTCCGGCTACTAAAAGAATATTTGCTTTATGCACAGGAAGGTCATACAGCTCTCCTTCGTCAACAGTCTTTTAACAATGTTGATGAGTTTGATTCCATTTTCGAAAAAGAGGTTACTGATGCACTCCGAAAAAAAGGCTGGGAAGTCCGGACCCAAATAGGAGTTGGTGGTTATCGAGTAGATCTGGGGGTTGTACATCCTGAATATTCAGGACGCTTTTTAGCAGGTATAGAGTGTGATGGTGCGCGTTTTCACTCTGCCAAATCGGCAAGAGACAGAGATATTCTTAGGCAGATGGTGCTGGAAGGTCTTGGCTGGGCAATTCTAAGGATCTGGTCAACTGACTGGTGGTACGACAGTGGAAAATGCATAGATAAGCTTCATCAGGAGTTAGAAGCCCTGTTAGCTGCGCCACGAGAGGCCATTAAAAAGGCTGTCAAAGACATAGCCATTCCCGATTCTATTGCCGAAAATGAAAACTCAAATTCTCAAGAGAATGAAATGGATGTACTTCAGGAAAACTTGCCGCCAGTTGTAAACTCTCAACTATATGATCCTACAATGTTGGAAATAAATCCAATAGGCGAATTTTTTGAGAATGCTAACTTAGTAAGTAACCAAATGAAAGGGCTGGTTCAAGCTTTAGCACCTGTTTCCAGAGAAGAATGTTTCTCGAAAGTATCACGCTCCTGGGGATTTGCCCGAAGAGGAAATAGGATTGACCAATTTTTAGAAACTTGCTCTAAAGGCATCCATCGAACTAAATCCAATGGTCAAATATTTTTTTGGAATACTCCAGAAGATGTTGGATCTATTGAAGCTCTTCGATTACCACCAGAAGGTCAACAAAGACACCCTTCATCAATTGCACCTGAAGAGCTACTACATGGCTTTACACCAATTCTCCAAAGCAACATAGAGGTCTCAAAAGATTTACTTTTTAAGGAAGTTGCGAAAATGCTTGGGTATAGTAGGATTTCAAAAGAAAACATGAAGTATATGGAGCCCGCTTTGGAATTACTGAAAAATCAGGATATGTTAACCACAGAAGATGAAGTTGTTTTATGGCGTGGTTAAATTACTATAAAGACAACTCCTTTGACCAATGCTCAAAATTCATAAATTGAACAACTATTGAAAAGAAAAATTTATAAAATCTTAGCGATTTCCAAACAGTCAGGGGATCCAAGCTGGTATTTCGATATTTTTATTATCAGTCTTATTTTCTTAAATATTGTGGCTATAATTCTTGAATCTGTCGCCCCGTTAAAACATAAGTATCAGGAGCAATTCTTTCTTTTTGAAGTATTTTCAGTAGTCATTTTTACAGTAGAATATCTACTGAGACTATGGACTGCCAATCTAGAACCTAAATTCTCACAGCCTATAGTGGGTAGAATTAAATTTGCTTTTTCTCCTCTTGCAATGATCGATCTTCTAGCAATACTCCCCTTTTTCCTTCCATTCCTTGGAGTAGACCTTAGGTTATTAAGAATGTTAAGAATGTTCAGGATTTTCCGTTTGTTTAAAATTGCCCGATATTTAAAAGCCCTTAAATTAATGAAGCGGGTTTTGGATAAGAAAAAGGAAGAACTTATGATTTCTCTGATCTTTACCATTTTCCTCCTATTGATGGCTTCTACATTAATGTACTATATTGAAAACGAAGCTCAGCCTGAAAATTTTTCAAGCATCCCTGAGACCATGTGGTGGGGGATTGCAACCCTTACCACGGTGGGTTATGGAGATATTTATCCTATTACAGGTTATGGGCAGTTTTTAGGTGGGGTTATCGCTATAATTGGAATTGGGTTGTTCGCCCTGCCCACTGGTATACTTGCTGCAGGATTCTCTGAAGAAATTTCCTCGGGAGAGAGAAAAGCAGAAAGTTGTCCTACATGTGCCCAGCAGTTGAAGAAGTGATTTACTGGGATTCACAGAACCTATCTCTTCCGCTGAATGATATTGCACTTGAATTTAAACCATTTATTTAATTGGGATATTCAATCTTGGATAATTTTAAAACCTAATTAATAAAATTTTATAGACTTTTTTAAAAATCAATTCCCATGTCTCCTTTAAAGAGATAATCCTTACCTTGATCTGTGGAGGTATGCCTCATAAAAAATATTTTTCCCCCAATAGCGCCCCTCATAAAATATCGGGTGTGTATTAGGGGAAAATATTCACTCATTAATAGAAGGAACATCCTTATTTAGCCCCATATCTACCATAACCTTACCTGCGCGAGGTTCCTGTGCTGTTTTTATAGCGTACGGGAAGTTAAGCGTTAAGTAAAAACAGCATAGGGCGCATCCTACTTCTGTTTTACATTACCAGTAAATTTCAGCCTGTTATCAAGGCTTTTGAGCCCATTTACTGGAATATTTACTCATTATCCACTGATCTAAAAAATTGCTTTTATTTTTTACTGATTTTTTGCCGTAAATTTCAACGGGTTTACTGAGGGTTTCAGGCCATTTGCCGCAAATTTACTAATTTTTGCTACAGGCCATTTGTCATTACAAACCCTGGTATCCACTCTCTAGCCACTTGCAGTATGCCTTGTGGATTTCCGGATATGCTTCAAAATAATCATCGTATCGCTTATTTTGAGATTCCATGATCATCTGGTAGATTTCAAAATTTTGCTCTGTTTTTTCTTTTGAGGTGTAACTAAAGTATCCTATTAAACTTAAAGCAAATATTCCCATACTACCAAAAAGTATCAAAAGGTAATTTGGTATCAGGCTGGCTTTCTTTAATTTCTTATCAATGCCCTTTAGAATTTCATCCCTTTCCTGGCTTTCCGTTTCCTGCTTTTTCAGAAAGATGTTTAATTCTTTTTCCAGAACTTCAGTTGTAATTGGGATGCTGAGATCAAATAGTTTATCCGAAAGTCGTTGAAGCTCTAGAACAGTAGTTTTAAAATCAGCCATCTCATCGGCCATCAGTTCCATAATCTCATCTAATTTTTTCATTGCTCAAAATTTTAAAATTTATATTCCTATACCGGTATCCAGTGCTTTCAGAGCTCCCTTTATAAGTTCTTTGGCTATTCTGGTTGTTAGTTTATTACTTAACTGTACAGTTTTGTTCATTATTAGCAGACTTTTTGGTACTTCCTTTAACCTGGTAAAACTCCTGTTTTGAGAAATTTTCGCAATGAGTCTATTGCCACCCATATCCCGGTGCACCTCACTTGCTTTAAGATTTACTCCTTTGTATTCCACACGGAACCCCTGTAGTTGATTGGATTTATTGATAGTGGGAATTACATCCACTTTATGAGCTTTCATTTTGCTCATATATTCATCCATGGACTTTGGCCTTGTGTGAAGGACCCGGTCATTTATGATTTTGATTTCCTGTCGAAGGTTTTTGAACTCCTGAAGCCTTTCCTGTTGTATTTCCCTCGCCCTGTTAAATCCTAATTCCTTTGCGACCTTATCTGCCGCTAGTTGGCTTCGTTTTCCGATAAAGCTGTCATTGTAGGCCTTTCCATCAAAACCAATTCTATTGGTATAGATATGGATATGGGTATGTGCCTTATCCCGGTGAACAAATCCAATGGACTGATTGTTTTGGAGGTTCATTTCCTTTAAAAACTTTTTAGCGATTTCTTCCAGGTCTTTTTCGGTTAAATCCTTTCCGTCCTCAATCGACGGGCTTACTATAAAGCTTAAGGTGTTGTTGTGGCAACGCTCATTTTGTGACTGAATAATTTTGAACTCTTCCGTTATCTCGGCGGGAGTATCTCCCGCCAGATGTTCTTTCAGCACCACTTCAGCCTCTTTCTCCTGGTTCCAGCCATAGGATATGGATACCTTTGTACTGGAAATTGAATGTCCTTTCCCGATCATTTTTTAAAGTTTTTTAAATGGTTCCTGATTTCTTCCGCCAGCTTCTCTACCGTTGCAGCTAATTGCGGATCCCGCTTTTTAAACATGCTGCTGATCCGGGCAAAGTTATTTTTGTATTGCACCAACATCCGGTAGTATTCCAACTGCTCTGGGGTAATCCGTTCTACAATATTTCTTTCAAAAGCAGTAGATCGGAGATATTCTGAAAGTGAAATTCCTGCCCTGGCCGCTCTTCTTTTTAGCAGCTTCTTCTCGTAAATCGAGCAGCGGATCTGGATATATTCCCTTTTCATTTTTTTCCTTTTAAAGTCTTTGCAACCTCCGGGCGTAAAGCAAGAATGTCATGACAATGACACATCTTGCTTTACTCTTTCAACTGAAATTCTCCATTAGGCATTTACAGTCATATTTATTTCTCTCCTTCAACTTTTTTATTCTTTGAATTAGAAATCAATTTTTCATTCAGGTCTTTATGGGGGTGGTAAGAAACACTGCAATCAGTGACATTTGCAAAAAATCTTAAAAGCGATTTAGTAGCTTTTTCTCCTGCAGGGTCGTTATCCAGGAAGAGAAATACTTCGTGGTATTTAGAAACAATGTTTTTGATGTCTTTCAGGAAAACAAGGGAATTAAGTACAATACCATCTGAAGCATTTACTAAACTTTCATTTAGAACTGCCAGGGTAAGAAAATCAAAGATGCCTTCAGTTACCACAAGTCGATTTGATGAATGATCAATAAAGCTATATGATTTAGGAGAAGAGGAATTCTTGTAATATTTATTCCGAAGCTCCCATCCTCCCAAATTGTTTTCTAATCCTACAGCAAAGTATCCCTGGCCTTTCAACGTGTACCAAACTTCTTTACAGTACCTCCGGGCAACTTCAACAGGAATTCTTCTCGAGCGTAAATACCCTTGTAAAGCGTAATGCTTCAGAGTCCCTACAGCTGTAATTTTAATTTTGTTTTTAGAAGGGAGTTGTGGTGTAGTCGCAATAAAATAAGGAATTATAGTGTCCGCTTGTAAGAATTGCACTGCCTCCTTTATAGAACAGGTTTTCATAGCCATAATCAAGTCTATAATAGAACCTCCTTTGCCAATTCCGAAGTCATACCATAAGTTCTTACGCAAAGAAACGTTGAAAGAGGCTTGGGTTTCTGACCGAAGGGGACTCAGAAACCAAGCTTCTTTCTCCGATGTTCTGCTGGGGAAGTGCCCTAATTTTGCCAGCGTTTTTACGATGCAAATATTACGGGCGCTTTCACAGCTCTTGGATATACTATTTTCTCTTCTCATTTCACTTTTCATTGATGAGTATTACTAATCCTTACTGTTCCCACTTCATCATTATTCTTTGATGAAAAAACGATGAGGAAAACGATGCGGCTGAAAACCCAGAGTATCACTAGTCTTATTTATATTTTCTCATCATTCATCAAAAAAAAAGAATAACCTAATGCTGTTTACTAGTAATATACTCTAAGGATGATTTGGAATGATGATTATTTGAAGGAAAGACCTTATAAATTGTACCTTTCACAGGTGTATCACTTATTCATCATCTCATCACTTTGCTGTTCTTGGCCAAAGCGCTGCAGTAAAAAAGATGCTGTAACAGTATAGTATCTTCCTTTTGCAGGAATGAACCCCAGTCCGCCATCCACCCACATGATCATCTTTTGATAGCTAAGGGAATTGTCCTGGTTGCTTAGTTCCCAATCCTTTTTTAGTATCTGCCGCAATTGCGTTAGGTCCGTCTTAATCCGGGTGCGGTTTAAAACATGCAAAGCATCCACGGGACAAATATTTACTTCATCCACTTCATAAGTTTCCATGACGCTCAGGATTATATTGGCCAGTTCCTTTTCCACACGATTTCGGTTATTCTGCATCAAACTGGTTAAAGCATCGGTGCGTACCTCTTCCGGTGCAAACCACATCCTCGTGCTGTGCCTGCTAGTTAACTGGCGCTGATCCAGGTAAAATAGAAAAGCCGGAATTTCTGCCTTCAGGTCTTCTAAAAAATGGGTTTCTTCTTTTTTTAAGGAAGGAACTTTTAATACCCAAAAGCGCGTTTCCTCACTATCGATTTTAATGAAGTTTACCTCATTGTTACTGCAGAGAATAAACTTGCTAAAAAATTCCACCTCGCGTTTGTCCTTGCCTTTGGCTTCCAGTTTATTAAAATCGGTGGTACTTAAGTATTTGATCCGTTCTGTAAGTTCTTCTTTGTTGAAAAGTACTTCATCGATACATATAAGAAGTTTGTTGGCCCAATCAGCATTAAACTGGCTGCTGAAATTGTCATTGGTGAGGTAAGTCAGGTTATTGTCAAAAATGGCTTTTAGCCATTTAAGAAAGGTTGTCTTACCTGTAACCCTCTCTTTGGAGACCAGGCACAGGATAGGTAAGATCTGGAGCGGCCTGAAATACAGTAGCTGTATATAATCAAGTCCCAACTCGAACTGGTTCCCAAAAATATGCTTAACAAAGCGTAGTGAAATATCCACCTTCCCTTCCTGCGGGATATGAGGCAAAGGAGAATAGGTATTGTAAAACCCATGACATTCCTTTTTAAAATCTTTATGACCGGGAAGGCAGGTGAAGCCATCATATTTTTTAATGGCGCCAATAAAAGCTTTACCGTGATCATTGCGGAGGGTCTCAATGTTCCATTGAACCAGGCTCTCATTAAAGTGCCCTGAAATGGTAGGTATCTGTACAATTTTATAGTAGCAGGTACCCACCCTGATATAGGATATATTTTTCATCTCAAAAAATTTAGGATTATTGAATGGAAAAACCTACTTCCGGTTCTTAAGCAGCTTTTGATTAAACTGCTGCTCCAGGAATTCATCAGAAAGGTTCGGTTCCCCCAACAACCAGACATCTATTTTTTCCTTATCAAAAAACTTCTGACGGATATTAGAATTATTACCTGTAGGGATAAGCTTTAAATGGGTAAGCTTATAGATCTTGCTTTTGGAGAGTCCGGTATATTGTGCCAGGTCATCCACGTTCATTACTTTTTTGGTGTGGGTCAGTAAAACTTTAATATCTTCTAATAAACCCACCATTTGTTCTTGCTCATTCATAACTATCGTATTTAAAATTAGAAATGAGTAAAAGGCCTTTTACATTTTGCGCAAGACAAACTTAGGAAAGCAAATACCTATAAATCAATAGGATAATTCAAATAAGAAGATAATTACGCTATAATTATTCTATTCCCAGCATCTGCCGGACAAGCTTTCGCTGATTGCGGGAATTAATTTTTTCCTGATCGTTTTTCCAGGTGGAAAAACTGGTTTTTAAAGTGTTTTCTTTTAGCGGCTCGTTGTTCATTAGGAAGGAATCCATGAGTAAGTTGAAGAAGCTCCGTTTCCGCTCCCCGGAAAGATCCTGGATTCCTCCAACAATTAGTTCATCGAAAAGAACGAAAAGGATTCGATGGTTGGCCGAGTCACCGCTTTTGTTGCCCATAGTAAAATTGATCTTTTTTCTGACGCACAACCCTTTTATCAACCTGATGAATTGTTCTTTTGATTCTTTATCCAGGTTGAGTAGTTCGAACCTTACCTGCAATTTCTTAAGAGGGATTAACCGAAAATCATGACGCTCGGTTTCTAAATACTTATTTGATTCGTGGAAAATGGCCAGCCAAACCAGAACCAAAACCATTACTGCGAAAAGGATTAAGAAAACAGGGAAATTATAAGTAATAGATCCTGGACCGAAAATAAGGCTGAAGCTCAAAATAAAAACAACAAAGATAGAAAGGATGAAGAGAATAAGGTTGGTAGAGCTATTCTGCACTTTCTCTTCCAGGAAATAATTTATCCCTGACCTCCATTTAGCCAGTGCTTTTCCAGCATTTAGAATAAATTTTTCCATAGCTCTCGATTCTTTAAGCTATTAAATATAATCAAAAGAAAAAAGGGAGAAGGTAGTAAGAGATCGCTAAATGATTGTTTGAGTAAATCATAAAAAGCAGCAGCAAAGAAGTTTAAAAATAAGGTTAATATGCAAAAGGTCAGGTAAGAATTTATGTTGGATGTGATATGAATTTTTTAAGCTTGATTTTCTTCAACTTTTTTTAAGTTTCCTAAGGAATCCAATAAATACAGTGCAGAATTCAGTTTTCGACTTTGCTAATATTAATGTTAATAAGCCACAAGAAATGTGGTTGTCCAAGATATAGTCAAATCTATCCAAGCGAATGAAGATGTTATAGGCTATTAAATTCGCGAATGTGATCTTTACAATTATCCGTATATTATAATGGCAGGAGGTTTTAACACACAATTTTTCGATAGTTTGAAATTGAGCTAGAACCTTTCACTAGTATTAATTGAGACAGTGCTAAATATAAACACTGAGATGACCAAGCCTTTAAAATTTGACAACTCCTAATTTAAGGACCTAAAAAGTTATACCAGATTTATCTTGTTTCAATTAAATTTATTTCCTCAAATAAATTAGCATATAGCGTTGTTTGGTTTCGGTATATTTCCGAAGAAATTACACTAAAACTTTTGCTTTCATCACTTATACCTTCATCTAAATTTTGGGTGTAGATATCATCTAATTCGTTTATTATCTCATCAATTCTATTCGCCAAATTTGGATCATATGCTCTTACCAAAGAACTAAAATTATTGAAATAAGACCTTTTCTCGTTCTTGAACTGATTCATTTTTTTTCTTTGTAGAAGAAGATATTGATCATGTGGCAAACTACTGGAGGTCCTTAATTCATTAATCGATTTTTTCAGTGTTTCTTCTGTAGATGAATAAATTTTTTCAATGCGTTCTAAATTCGGCTGAATAATAATACTGAGGAACCAATTATATTTATTATTCTTTTTAGCCCTTTTAGCAGATGATATTCTCTCTCCTAAGTAGGTCAAAATTACAAGAAGAAGTCCTATAATAGCAACGATATTTTTTTCAAGAAAGTTTCCTTCTGGAGACGTGAATATTTCTATGTGGTAAATGTCCAAAGAAAATGCTACTTTAAATCGTTATATTCATTAATTGCTTGACGTTCACACTCCTTTAAATCCTCCATTAAACCTTCTTTTACTAATCCGTTTTCTTCCAAGATTTTAAATCTATATTTATCTTTAAAGTTTTTGAAGCCTTTCAAATGTTCTATACTATCGAAGAAAAGTCCTAAATAAAAGGAGGCGTTAAAGGAGATTGTATTAGAGGGAATATTAATAAAATACTTATTCGAATCTTTATCTGTAGTGTCGAGTTTTAGCTTTTCACGAACCTGTTTGCCCTGAGGTCTTCCGGTAAAGGTGCTACTTTTAGTACCTCTATGTTCAGGTAAAAGATTAATTGCTTTTCTATCCTCCATTTTTTACAACTTTAGAGAAATTTTCCTTATTCATAAAAATTTTTACCTGCAATATTGTTCCCGGAAAAGACTCTTTATTAGCAAATATACATTTCCTGTCGGGAAGCTTTCCTAAGTTTTGTTCTTTGTTTAAAGATAACCAAAATCTCATGTCCTTTTCATAAGGAGCATATTCATCTGTACAAGTAATAACTGTGTGGCCTGAAATAAGATTCATTTGAGGTTTATAAATAGCTTTTTCTTTAGCAAATTTACCTAAATTGATAAAAGCCTTTATAAAATTCATTGTTCCATTGCCCCTACTCTTTTCATCATATTTTAACCTACTTACACCTTCTTGAAGCCCATATAAAGTGTAAAGAGATTCTTCGGTGAAGTTCCCATCATGCTTTCCTCCTAAAATGTTCATATGGTTAAAATAATACCTCCGCATCTTATCCCTTACAATAATATTCTTTTCTTCTGTTTTTTTAAATCCTTCATAAAACGAATATCCATAATTTACTATACATAGATTTAACTCTATTGTCAAATCAGAATCATCGGGCTCTTTAAAAGAAACTCCATTAATATAATATGTATTTAATTCACTATGATCTTCCGCATTACCCAAAATTTCACCTAATAAATTCTGTAAATATTTCGAGGCTTTTGGTTGTAGTTCATATCCAGATGGACTCATTGATTTGTTAACAAAATCATTGACCTCTGTACAGAGTCGGCCTTTTATATTTTCTTTATAATTAGATTTTGATTTAGATCCAGATTTTAAATCTAAAGCTAAGAATCCGGACTCTTCCAGCTCATCCATTCCTTCAAATTCATCTATAATATTTAAAGCAAATAACATTTTATTTGTTTTAAGATGACTAGATGGTTTAATTTTTAATTCTTTGGTGATTTTTTTATATCTCGAATCATTAAATCTTGCTTTAAAGGAATAGAAGTTCTGAATCATGATTTGTAAAATGGTCCCAGTACCAATACTTAGAAATTTACAGTTTTTGAAATCAATCGTTATGAACTCCTTACTCCTAAAAAGAGCATAATGTAGATTATTGAAGGTTCTAGTTGTTCTATCAAAATCAGAAGTAAAAGACAATCTTTTTGGAACCTTTATAGATTTTGATTCGCTCGGGATACTATTAAACTTTTTATCAAAAAATTTGATAAAACTTGTTCTATATGGTAATGAGAGATGAAGTAGCTCCGAATTACTATCAATAGATATATTTGGTAAAACAGATTTCTGTTTTCTGCGTTTTAAATCATTTTCAAATCTTTTATATCCTTGATGTTGCTTAATCGTTTCCTTTTTTCTACTATTCATTAAAAGTAAAGTATTACAATAATTTGAAATATACGAAAAACAAGGATATATGGGAATTAAAGGTAAAAAACATAGATTACATACATTTTCTAATGTCTCTTCTTTTTTTTTACAACCCTAAAAACCTACTTAAATCACAACTGAGAAAAAACAAACCCCTCCTCTTTACTTTATATAATGACAGAAAATGGAAGTTTAACTTCTAATAAGTAAAAACGCTAAGCAATTGGTTCTGTAAATTGAAGTTAAAAATTTACTCCCAAACATTTAAACTTCTAAAACCATTAATTATGCCAGGCAATTTAGGATCCTGCCTAAAAGGGTACAATCAAATCTTCTGATTAACTATCTGAGCTGAGCTAAAAAATGTATTTAAAATTTGTTGTACCTATGTTGTACCCAACCAAAAAAAGAAAGGCTTCCGATTCCTCGGAAGCCTTGTCTTTACTGGCGTGGTCCCACCTGGACTCGAACCAGGGACCACCTGATTATGAGTCAGGTGCTCTAACCAGCTGAGCTATAGGACCGGCTCATTGGTGTTATGAGGGCGCAAATTTATATAATTCTATCTTACACAGCAAACAATTTCTTTTAATTTTTACACCCGCCTTTCCCCGCTCTATAAAAGCTTATCTTACAAACCTTTCTTTTCTGCAAATTCCTGCGAGGGGATAATCTCCTGGCACAATTCCACCAAAACCCCGTTAGAACTTTTCGGGTGCAAAAAAGCAATCATTTTATTGTCAGCGCCTTTTTTGGGAGCATCATTTAACAGCACAAAACCTTCAGTTTGAAGCCGCTTAATTTCAGCTTCAATATTATCTACCGCAAAAGCCAGGTGATGGATGCCCTCTCCCCGCTTTGCTATAAATTTCGCAATAGGACTTTCAGCATTAGTTGCCGCCAGCAATTCAATTTTGCTGTCCCCAATCTTAAAAAAGGAAGTAGAAACACCTTCGCTCCCCACTTTTTCCGTTTTATAATGTTCTGCACCTAACAGCGCTTTATAGGTTTTATTCGCTTCTTCAAGATCCTTAACGGCTATGCCTATATGTTCAATCTTTTTCATTTTAGTATCTTCAAAATCTTTCTCTTTATTTAAATCATCTTCAGAATAAAAACAGACTCCTGAAAATTTAGACTCATCATCACTTAGTACCTCTAAATTCTTTTTCTTTATTCTTACAGTAAAGCGGTCTTTATTCTCTGTTTCCAAAAGTATAGATTTAACCGACTTTACCGGAATCCTCTAAATTAAGAATATTAAAATATAAATATGCTATTTTTGCATTATGGAAGAAACTAACAGACAGAAGAAAATAGGAGGCGTACTGCAGAAAGATCTGGCCGATATCCTTCAGAATAATTTAAGGGATGCGGGCAAAACCGGGATTTTGATATCCGTTTCCAAAGTAAAAGTCACTACAGATCTTTCTATAGCAAAGGCATATCTTAGTGTTTTTCCGCCTAAACACGGCGAAGAAATTTTGGAAGAGATTAATGCCGTAAAGCCTAAAATTAAGCACGAAATGGCGCAACGGACAAAAAATCAGTTACGCAAAATGCCCGATATTAATTATTATATCGACGATTCCCTGGAATATATCGAAGGAATTGAAAAATCTATAAAGGGAACAGAAGATCCAATCTCAAATCCCGATTTACTGGACAGAAGGAAAAAGTCGTGACTTGAAATTTTCACTCTACATCGCCAGGCGATACCTTTTTAGCAAGAGCAGTAATAATGCGATCAATATTATTACCATTATCGCCGGCATAGGCGTGTTTGCAGGTGCTTTTTCATTATTTATTGTCCTTTCCGGATTTTCGGGACTGCGCAATTTCAGCTTATCTTACACCAACCAATTCGACCCCGATCTTAAGGTGCTTCCGGCGACTGGAAAGACAATTTCGTTTACTGAAGAACAGTATGCCGATATTGGGCAAATTGAGGGGGTCACCAATTTCAGTAAAATTATCGAAGAGCGGATTTTCCTGGACTACCGCTCCAAGAACCATACGGCGTTTATTAAAGGTGTAGACGAGAATTACCGGCAGGTAAGCAATATTGAAGAGGCTATTTTTGATGGTACCTGGCTTACTTCCAGCGAACCGCAGGTCGTTGTGGGCATTGGGATTAGCCGGTTGCTGGGTTTAAGCACTTTTAATTACAATGAACTGCTGAATATTCTCGTTCCCAGGCCCGGAAAAGGCCAGATTACCAATCCTATGGATGCTTTTAATAAAAAGCAGGTGATCGTAAGCGGAATTTATTCTATCAATGAAGAATTGGACGATAAATATGTGTTTTCGAACATCAATTTTGCCCAAAATCTGCTGAATTTAGAGGATAACCAATATTCTGCTTTAGAGTTAAAATTAGCTCCGGGTGCAGACTCTGAAGTGGTTTCAGAAAAAGTCAAATCCATATTTACTGAAGAAGTTATTGTAAAAAACCGGGCACAGCTTAATGAAGTCCTCTATAAAATGCTCAATACCGAAAATCTTGCGGTATACCTCATCTTTACCTTAGTGCTGATAATTGCCCTTTTTAACGTGGTAGGTTCCATAATTATGGTAATTCTCGATAAAAGGGACAACGTGAAAACACTTTTTAGCCTTGGTGCGACACCAAACCAGATAAAAAACATTTTCTTCCTGCAGGGCATGCTTATGTGCGTGGTAGGCGGCGCAATTGGCCTGGGAAGTTCCCTTTTGCTCATTTATCTCCAACTGCAGTACGACCTGGTAATGATCACGTCCAGTTTACCTTATCCCGTAGCGATTACTGCGGAAAATATTTTAATCGTGATCCTGACTATTGGAATTTTAGGTTTAGTAGCCTCTTATGTCGCGGCAGGCCGAAGCAAAAAAGCCTTAAGAGCGGTATAGTTTTTCCCTAAACAAATTCACGAATATTTTGCTTTGAAATCATTTTAAAGCTCCTCCCCTTATTTTCAAAGGGAGGTGGCCGTTAGGCCGGAGGGGTTTCTAACTTCCTCTACTTGTCCTGATTCTTTGTTCTTGCAGCGAAGCGGTCTCTAATCTTTTTTCCTTACGCAAATTCACGAATATTTTGCTTTGAAAAACATTTTAAAGCTCCTCCCCTTATTTTCAAGGGGAGGTGGCCGTTAGGCCGGAGGGGTTTCTAACTCCCTCTACTTGTCTTAATTCTTTGTTATTGCAGCGAAGCGGTCTCTAATCTTTTTTCCTTACGCAAATTCATATATACTTTGCTTTGAAAAATCATTTTAAAGCTCCTCCCCTTATTTTGAAGGGGAGAAGGCCATTAGGCCGGAGGGGTTTCTAACTTCCTCTACTTGTCTTGATTCTTTGTTATTGCAGCGAAGCGGTCTCTAATCTTTTTTCCTTACGCAAATTCAAATCCGGAAAATTCCTTTTCCACCTCATCAAAAGCAGCAAAAACATCGGCGGCATCATCGCTGGTCACCATTTTCATGCGGTATTCTTTAAAATGCGGAATACCTTTAAAATAATTGGTATAGTGCCGACGGGTTTCAAAAACGCCCAGCTTCTCCCCTTTCCAGTCGATAGACATTTGTAAATGTCGTCTTGCAGCATCAACACGCTCCTGAAGACTTGGCGGCGCAAGGTGTTCTCCGGTTTCAAAGTAGTGCTTTACTTCCCTGAAGAACCACGGATATCCAATACTAGCCCGACCAATCATCGCGCCATCCAATCCGAATTTGTCCCGCATTTCCATAGCTCTTTCGGGAGTATCCACATCTCCGTTTCCAAATACCGGAATGTGCATCCGCGGATTATTCTTTACTTCTGCAATTGGTGCCCAGTCAGCTTCACCTTTGTACATCTGCGCCCGTGTGCGTCCGTGGATGGATATTGCTTTACAACCCACATCCTGAAGCCTTTCTGCTACTTCCAGGATTTTTATAGAATCGTGGTCCCAGCCCAGGCGGGTTTTTACCGTTACAGGCAGCTTAGTATGCTTTACCATGGCTTCGGTAAGGGAAACCATCAGGTCGATATCTTTTAAAATCCCTGCTCCCGCTCCTTTGGAAACCACTTTTTTCACCGGACAACCAAAATTGATATCAATAATATCCGGACCAGATTTTTCCACAATTTCGACCGACTGTAGCATGGATTCAAGGTTAGCACCAAAAATCTGAATTCCCACAGGTCGCTCTTTTTCATAAATATCAAGTTTCATCACGCTTTTCGCTGCATCGCGAATAAGCCCTTCCGAAGAAATGAACTCTGTAAAAACAACATCTGCGCCCTGCTCTTTACAAAGCGCTCTAAAAGGAGGATCGCTCACATCTTCCATTGGTGCAAGCAACAACGGAAATTCTCCTACATCTATGTCTCCAATTTTAGCCACAATAATTATTTTAAGTGTGCAAAATTAAGCAATAACCAGTCCATCCACAAAAAGTTTATAAAAACCTGAGTACTACTTTGTGTAAAGGTCGAAAAGTGGCATTTTCAGAGCATCACCAAAAACC
>NZ_JAVRHN010000012.1:0-116883 GCF_031846645.1 Autumnicola psychrophila | reverse complement strand
TCTTCAGAAAATCAATATAATTTAATGAATTATTTATTCTGCTAATCTAATAGCTTGTCGAAGCCCATTACAAGACTGGTTATATCGTATAGCACCGAAGGTCGAAAATTGCCCAATTTAAGGCTGATCTTTAGCTTGTTATTAAAGGAAAGAAAAGACCTGTGAGGTCTAATGCCGATAATTGCCAAATTTTGATGCTCATTAAAAGTTTCCGATCAGAAAATTAAACTCCTGGCGATTATTTCCTGCAGTGCAGCGCTCTTTGCTCTTTTTTAGGGGTCGATAATTGTCAAATTGGTGTTAAGCTGTTCATCACACTAGCTAGTACTTAGCTTGATCTTTTCACCCGGCTTGGCCCATCCCCAGCTTTTCACCTCGGCATTTCGTTGTAATACCATATTATCTGAAAATATTTGCGGAAGGCTGATATTTGCAAAAATTTGAGCACTACTCAGGATTAAAAGCAGGAGAAAATGCAGCATTTAATTTCATTAGAAATTGTTTTAAAGTAGTTCTTTAAAAAACGGAATAAGTTGTTCTGCCATCAGCTCATGGTCCTCAATATCTGGATGATAGTCGCAGCCATTTGGGGTTACAGCGTCAAATTCAAAGATATTTATTTCCTTCTCAGGAAAAATTTCTTTTACATTTTGAAGCGATTCCAGCAGCAGCTCATGGTTTTCCCCGCTCACCATAGGGCTGGTTAAAAGGGCAATTTTCACCTCCGGATACTTTTTATAGATCATTTCTACAAACTTTATATAATTGGAGGTGAATTTTCCCTGATTAAAATCTGCCCGTTCTTTCTCACCATCGCCCAGGGAAAGATCGTTGGTGCCCAGGGCAATACTTACCACCTCGGGAGCTTCCTTAAATTTAGCTTTTTTAGCATTGTCGTTATTGAGGTAAAGATTTTCATAAACATCGGGCATTACTGGTTGATCTTCGTCATTCCAGTTGCGGTACATTCCCAATCCCGAAACGCAGGATAATTCAAAATCTGCATTTAGAGCCCGGGCGACCCTTGGGCCATATGCGAGATACGCGTTATGCTGAAAATACCATTCCCCGGTATCGCAAGGATATTCTTCTGTATCGGCTCCCATTCCGCAAGTAATGGAATTACCAATAAACTCGATTTTTGGGCGATTTTCAATTTCCGGAGTACTTACTTCTTCTGCCGCAATTCCGTGAAAATAGAGCGTACCGGTAGTAGCTTCTGTAGCTTTATAAATGCTCAGGGAATTTTTCCTGACAGAATCCGGCAAATCAATTTTAATAGTTTCGTCGGTTCTAAAACGCCCCAGGTAATTTCCATTCAGCTCGATATTTGCAAAAAATGGCTGTTGATTTTCCCCACTAAGGAAAATCTGAACGCTATCTCCTGAAACCTGCATTTTTACTGAAGCGCCGGAATTTATAAGCGCAACTGCAGTATCATTTATTTTCTCAGTTCTTCCGGAATATTTGTAAGCATTATTTTGAGTAGTGAAAGTTTGAAATTTTTTTGAAGTCTCGCTACAGCTTATGCAAACCAGCAGGAGTAGCAGCAGAATTTTTTGAATCATTTGAAGAATATTATGTAGCTACTAAACTACAGGATTTCTTCAAAAATCCGAGATCAAATTTCCGTTTTTATTGCTATTGAAGGAAGGGGAAATTATAATTTTCCATTCTCATGAAACCAATCAATTGCATCATCAATTGCCTGATCAATTGGATGAAAATGAACACCTAGTTTTTCCTCTGCTTTTTTAGCGGAATAATAATTTTTAACACTTAAGATCTTCATATTGGCAGATGAAACTGAAGTTTTTATAGCCAGCTTTCTTATAAAATCCCCGCCGTAGCCAGCGATTAGAAGTAACTGTCTGGGTACTTTTATCATGACCGATTTGGTTGCTGATCGCTCTACCAACTTCTGAAAAAACTCCTTATAACTCAAATTTTGCCCTGCGAGAAGATAGGTTTCCCGGTTTTCACCTTTTTCCAAAGCAGCACTTATTCCTCTGGCAGCATCCCGCACATCCACAAAATTCTTTCCGCCGGGAGGATAAAAAATAAATTTTTTACCATAGCCCATGAGAATGATTTCTCCGGAACTTGGTTTGCCATCGTGAGGTCCCAGCATAAAAGTAGGGTTTACCATAACAACATCAATCTTATCAGCATAAGAAAACAACTTCTCCTGGGCTTCCAGCTTACTTTTTGCGTAGAGTGATTCAGTAAAGGGGGGCTTTAAAGGGGTGGTTTCTGTTCCCGGATTTTCTAAAGTTCCAAAACCCATGGCATTTGCCGAACTTACGTAAATAAACTTTTTAAGCTGATGATTTATAGCGGATTTGACAAGATTTTCACTTCCCAGGACATTTACTTTATAGTAGCTATCGTAATTTGGCAAATCCGGGGCAGTGAGAGCAGCGATGTGGATCACAGCATCACAATCTTTAACAGCATTTTCTACAGCCGACTTATCTGTAATATCGCCCTGTACAAGTTCAAGATTGGGATGCGATGGCAATACAAATTTTTGCTTGTTTCTTAAAAGCCCTTTCACACTGTGGCCAAGCTCAAGAAAATGTTTTATAGTATTGGTTGCCAGTAAGCCGTTAGCTCCGGTAATAAGCAGCTTCATTAATCGGCGTTTTCTATTTCCTTCAGTGCATTATTGCTCAAAATTGACATTTTAACCGATACGGGTAAGACATGTAGTAAGAACCAGCCAAAGCGGTGTGCCCAGTTCAGTTTTATCACGTTTTTTCCGTTGAAAAGTTGATCGATAGAAAGCCTGGCGATTTCTTCCGGCGGAAGAACAAGTATTTTAGTCCGCATCCCTTGCTTGTCGATTCTTGAAGAAACATCTCCGTTTGTCTTTATGGGTCCCGGATTAAGTACGCTGAAAAACACTCCTTTATCTGAAAATTCACTTTGCAGGCTTCGGGTAAAACTGTGTACAAAAGCCTTGGAAGCCGGATAAACAGTTTTATAAGCAATGGGGCTCATGGCTGCCATGCTGGAAACATTCAGCACATAAGACTTTTTACTTTTAAGCAGGTTGGGAAGGAGTTGGTGGGTGATTATGGAAGTAGCTTTTACATTTAGCTCAATCATCTTGTCGATATAATCTGCACCTGCTTCCAGAAATCTTTTGTTACCTCCAAATCCTGCATTGTTAATAAGAATATCGAGGCGAAAATTGTTATTTATCCATGCGGTAAGGTCCAGGACATTTTGTTTTACAGTAAGGTCTGTTTCGTAAAAATGAGCTTCACAGCCGGCTTTCCGGACTTCTTCTGCCACCTGTTCCAGGCCTTCTCCAGGTAAACTTACCAGGATTACGTTTCTTTGCCGTTTAGCGAGATCAAATGCAAAGGCTTTTCCCAGGCCTCTGCTAGCACCGGTGATTAGCGCGAAACGTCCCGGTTTTCCGTTTCTGGTTATATTCATTATTAGTTTATTAAAAGCAACAAATTTACTTTAAAACTTATCTTTTTCATAATTCATATCCTTATTAGTGCATTTAAATTTAAATGTATTTAACGATTTTCTCTAATTTGTGTAAAAACGATAAAAGCTTCAGATATAATTTTTTGAAGTGCTTATAAATGCGCTAAAAATCTTAGTTTTGGGGCTTATTATTAAAACCTGAAGAGAGTATTCTGCATGGAAAACAATAGGAATTACGTAATAGATTTTGACAGTACATTTACCCAGGTTGAAGCCCTGGATATTTTAGGTGAAATTTCATTGTCTGGAAAGCCAAACCGTGAGCAGCTCCTTGCTGATCTAAAATCGTTAACTGACAGAGGAATGGAGGGAGGTTTATCCCTGAGGGAATCTATCCAGAAACGTCTCGAATTACTGCAGGCAGAGAAAAGCCATCTTGAACCGCTTATTGAAAGCCTAAAAGGAAAAGTTTCTTCTTCTTTTGTACGAAATGAAGATTTTTTCCAGGAAAACAAAGATCACATCTTTATTCTTTCGAATGGTTTTAAGGAATTTATTGTACCTATCGTTTCCCAATATGGGATAAAAGAGGAAAATGTATTTGCCAACAGTTTTGTATTTGATGACGAGGGTAAAATTATAGGTTTTGATAAAGACAATGTGCTCTCTTCCAATAACGGTAAGGTGGAGCAGTTAAAGGCACTGGAGCTTAAGGGTGATGTGTATGTGATTGGCGATGGATACACAGATTATGAAATAAAAGCGGCAGGTCTTGCCAATAAATTTTACGCATTTACTGAAAACGTTTCGCGGGAAAAAGTCACTGCAAAGGCAGATCATATTACCCCGAGTCTTGATGAATTTTTATATCTACATAAAATGAATAAAGCTATTTCTTACCCTAAAAACCGAATTAAAGTTTTACTTCTTGAAAACGTGCATGAAGATGCTGTAGCCATTATGAAAAAAGAAGGTTACAATGTCTCGACGTATGCCGGGGGAATGGATGAAGATGAATTAGCTGAAAAAATTAAGGACGTTTCTGTTTTGGGAATCCGTTCCAAAACTCAACTTACCAAAAAGGTGCTGGATAATGCACAACGTCTTATTGCAGTTGGTGCTTTTTGTATTGGGACCAACCAGATAGACCTTGAGGAATGTCTTAAAAAGGGAGTTGCCGTTTTTAACGCTCCTTACAGTAACACGAGATCTGTTGTAGAGTTGGCAATTGGTGAGATTATCCTTCTTATGCGAAATCTTCCAGATCGTATTGCTGAAATGCACCAGGGAAAATGGAATAAATCCGCTTCCGGAAGCTACGAAATTCGTGGTAAAAAGCTGGGAATTGTTGGCTACGGAAATATTGGAGCTCAACTTTCTGTTGTGGCAGAGGCAATAGGTTTTGATGTTTATTACTATGATCTTGTAGAAAGACTTGCTTTGGGAAATGCCACTAAATGCAGCAGCCTTCAGGAACTTTTGGAAACTGCAGAAATTGTGACACTTCATGTAGACGGAAGAGCAGCAAATCAAAACCTTATAGGAGAAGAGCAATTTCAGCAAATGCAAGAAGGTTCTATTCTTCTTAATTTGAGTAGGGGGCAGGTTGTTGATGTGAAAGCTCTTAAGAAGCATATTTCTTCCGGAAAAATTAAAGGAGCGGGAATAGATGTATTTCCGAAGGAGCCAAAAACGAACAACGAAAAGTTCGAATCTGAACTTTGCGGCTTGCCCAATGTTATCCTGACTCCGCATATTGGCGGTAGTACACAGGAAGCCCAGGAAAATATCGGAAATTTTGTTCCGGGAAAAATCATCGATTACATCAATACCGGTGGAACAACAAATTCTGTAAACTTTCCTAACCTGCAGTTGCCAAGTCTTGAAAATGCACACAGGCTTATTCATATCCATCACAATAAACCGGGCATTATCGCGCATATCAATAAAATTCTTGCTGCAAACGACATTAACATTGTTGGGCAGTATCTCAAGACGAACGAGACTGTGGGTTACGTGATTACAGATATTGACAAGGCTTACGATGCCGATGTGATTAAGGAATTAAAAGGCATAGAAGGCACAATTAAATTCAGGGTGCTTTATTAAATGTTATCTTTAAGCAAAAGAGGTTGACAATCTTCAGAATATGCGATAAATTTATTCTGAAGATCGTTTAAACTTTTTTTGCTGTGGATCAGAACCCGAACACTTATCCGCCTTTCGAGGAGAAACTGAATGTGATTTCCCATGCCTTCGGTTTTGGATTAAGCATCTTTGGATTAGTGCTTCTAATCCTGCGCGCCGACGATTACGGAGAAACCGTTCATTTGGTAAGTATCCTTATTTTTGGAGCAAGTATGGTGCTTTTGTATGCAGCTTCCACGCTCTATCACAGCGCAAAAAAACACAGGCTACGGGTAAGACTTAATATCCTCGACCACTCTGCCATTTACGTACTTATTGCAGGTACTTACACGCCTTTTGCACTGGTTACCTTACAGGGAACATCTGGCTGGATTATCTTTGGTGTGGTTTGGGGAATGGCTTTGGCGGGAATTATACTTAAGTTTTTTTTCACCGGAAAATACCAGACCCTTTCTACAATTATGTATGTGGTAATGGGCTGGATCATCGTTTTTGCCGTAAAACCATTAGTAGAAAACCTTAGCTTTAACGGACTAATGTGGCTCGTCGCCGGCGGAATTTCATATACTATTGGTGCAGTACTTTTCAGCCTGGACAGGATAAAATTTAACCATGCAATATTTCACATGTTTGTGTTATTTGGAACGTTTTGCCACTTTATTTCTATCTACTATTATGTACTTCCCGCGGAATAAAAATAATTTTGAATGATGAATTTTAAATTCTGAAGTAAGAAGAAAGAACAGAGAGAAAAGATTAAAAATAGCCAAAGAGGAAAAGAGTGAAGGGGGAATTCGAAGTTAAAAGTATGAAGGCGAGCTACAAAAGTGCATAGCGGGGTTTCTGCGCTTATCTGCGGGATCTGCGGGAAACTTTCTTGAGAATTATTCGTGCATTCGAGGTGCGGAAAGGGAAGAGTTAAAGAGCGAAAAAGGAAAAAGAACATTCAAAATTCAGATTTCAAAATTTAAAATATCTTTTTTCTATCGACTATGGTCTACAGCCTACCAACTAATTCACTTCCAAACTACTATATCCCTGTCCGTTTCGGGTTAATTTGATTTGAGTGGCAATCCTTTCTTTTAACGAATCCACATGACTAATTATTCCGATCGTTTTTGAAGATTCCGCCTGCAGTTTTTCCAAAGTATCGAGTGTTTGGTCGAGCGTTTCAGGATCGAGCGTTCCAAAACCTTCATCAATAAACAGGCTGTTTATTTCCACATTTTTAGAAGCGAGGTCAGAAAGCGCCAAAGCCATCGAAAGGCTCAGGATAAAAGTTTCTCCTCCTGAAAGTGTCTTTACCGAACGTCGCTGCCCGCCCATATGCTCGTCAATAGCAACGAGCCCGTCGTCTTCCTCTTCTTCCGGCTTATCGATGTGGTAACGGTCGCTGAGATCTTTAAGGCGTACGTTGGCCAGCTGCAGTAATTGACTCAGACTCAAATCCTGGGCGAAATCATTGAAATTTTTCCCTTTAGAATCACCTATCAGTTCATTCAGCAATCGCCAGCGTTTGGTCTGCTTTTCTTTTTCAGCAATTTCCGACTTTAATTCTCTTAGGCGCTCCAGGTTTTCATCATGATTTTTGATAATCCTGTGAATTTCTTTGCACTCGTCACTTATATTCTGAAACTTTACTTTTTGATCTTCCAGCTCCTCCAGTAAAATCGACTTTTCCTTCTCTACATCCAGTTTTTCTGAAGTTTCCAGCTGTTGATTCAGAATTTTTAGAGAGGCAACAGAATTATCTATTTGCTTCTGAATCGTTTCCCGTTTAGAACGCAACGCATTACATTCTGAATCTGTCATTACTGCTTTAAAAGCATCTTCAATAGCTGCAAAACCTTGTTCTGCGCTTTTTCCGGAAAGATTTTCTTCTGTTTTTGACTTTACAGCCGCTTTTTCTTCGGAAGTTTTCTCAAGTTCCTCATATTTTGAAACTAAAGCTTTCTTTTCTTCCTGGTTACTTATCCAGCGATTTTGAAACTGCTGACTGTTTCGAAAAATATCGTCTCCTTTATATAATTCGTCCAGTTTTTGCTTCAGTTCTTTTCCTTCTTCCAAAATTTCCTGAAGTTTTTCCAGGGTAGGAATCCCTTCAGAAATTGCCAATGCCGTTTTTTGCCATTTTTCGTATTGCTCAAGCTGTTGGAGCTGATTTTCAAAAGAGGTGCAATTATTTTCCCATTCTGTACTGGTTTCAGCTTTAGGAAGCATTACATACTTTTCCGAAAATTGTAATTTTTGATGCCTAGCCTTTTTTTCTGCTTCTTGAAGATTTTTATCCAGCTCCTGCAAACGTTCCTGCAGATTTTTAAAATTAAGGCTCGCAGTATTCAGTGTCCGGTTCCATTCCTGCAATTCTTGCTGAATTTTACCGATTTCCATGTCCAGAGAATCATCTTTTTCGGGTAAATTCTGTGCATAAGGATGTTCGAAAGCGCCACAGAGCGGACAGGCTTCTCCATTTTTTAAATTTAATCGGTGTTCTTCCAAGCTTGCCCGCAATAGCTGGTTTTCCTTCTTTAAATTGAGATTTTCGAGCCGATTTTTATACTTTTCTGAAGTGTTTTCTGCTTTCTCTATCTCTTCCGGAAGAGTATCAAGCTTTGGAGTAATGACTTCTTTCTCTGCAGTCAGTTTTTCTATTTCTTCTGAAATTTTTTCTATGCTGAAGAAATCTCGTGTTGCTTCACGGGCCAGTTTTAAATGCTTTTGGATATTTTCCTTTTCTTCCTGAGGATTCTGAAGGTCCATTGTTTTAAGGTCGGCACTCAAATTTGCCGATTTTCGATCAGCTTCAATTTTTAGCTCTTTTAATTGCTGTAAACTTTCCGGAAGATCCTTTTCATTGAGCTGAAACGGAACTTCTCTTAATTCTGATAAAAACTGAGACTTCTGATAAGAATATGCACTTAATTTCTCCTTCTTTTGTTCCTGTAGCGTCTGAATTTTCCTGGTAAATGCTTGTAATTTTTCAGGAAGATCTTCAGCATTGACTTCAGAATGAATAAAAGTCGATATTTGTCTTTTTAGAGCATCGGCTTTTTCTGAATTTTCCTGCTTCTTTTTTTTAATGTTTTTAATTTCCTCCTGGAGATCGAGAATCTCTTTTTTAAGCTGATTCCAGCTCCTCAAATCATCAGAAAAATCCTGGACTTTTTCATGTTGCTTTAAAGGAAAACCGTGTTCTTTTTCAAAGGTTTTTAGCTTCTCTAAAGCTTCGCTTTTCTGAAATTCTAATTTTGTAATTTCCTTTTTCTGACTTTCAATATTGCTTTTTAGCTCTAATGCCTTATTTAAAACCTCAATTTCCTTCTGAAATATTTCGCAGGCACTCGTTTTCTCCTGAAACTGTTCCTGATGGTTTTTCAGGATTTCTTCCTCAAGCAACTTCTGCTGAATAATTTTTATTTCATTCTGCTGTTCCTGGATATCCTGGTTTACTGCACGGTTTTTTTCAAATGCTTTAATTCCCAGTTTTCGGTAAATTCCGGTGCCGGTAATTTTCTCCAGTAATTCCCCACGTTCTTCTTTCTTTGCCTTTAGAAACTGTGCAAATTCGCCCTGCGCCAGCAAAACTGACTTTATAAATTGGTTATAATTAAGACCAATTAAATCTTCATTCTTTGCCGGAACTTCAGATTTTTTAAGATCGATAATTTCTCCGGTTTCCGCATTGCTTAGCTGCATATCATATTCCCGAAGATTACCGGTTCTTGCAGTAGAAATACTCCAGAGGGAGCTGAATTTCCCACTTTTGCTGTGGTAAGTAACACGCGCAAAAGCTTCCTTCTGATTGCGGGTAAGAATTGCTCCTTTGGCGATAATTTCATTTTTGGTGATCTTGCCCAACCTTGGCACCTGGTTAAATAATGCGAGGGAAATGACATCTAAAATGGTACTTTTTCCACTACCTGTTGGGCCGGTGATCGCGAACAACGAACTGGCGGTAAAAGGAGCAGCGGTAAAGTCAATTTTATGTTCGCCTTTAAGTGAATTTATATTCTGAAATTCTATTTTTAGGATCTTCATTTTTAATCGTTTTCGCTAATTTCAATTTCTTCCAAAAGTTCATCAAACGCAGCAAGAATTTCGTTTCTGGTTTCTTCGTCATATTGATGCTCATTCACGAGTTTGGAAAAAACTTCTTTTGGCTTTAAATCTTCGAGCTGCTGAGAATTTTTGTAAAGTTCACCCGCGGATTTCAACTGATTTTTAAAGCTCGCCCTGTGTTTTACAATTTCATAACCCGAAGTTTTGAAATTTGTGACCAACTCGTCGAGTAAATAGATTTTTGTAGCGTCGTAATGCTCTTCCTTCAGTTCTACTTCAATTAAAGAATCCAGGTGATTATGTTTTTCAAGTGCGCCAAGTTTTAGTTGTAACTCTTCAATGCTGCCGCTAATTTTCAGCAATTTTCGGAAAGACGGAACAGGAATATTCTCCGGAAGCCAGCTTTTTTCAGAATCTATTAGCAACACGCGTTTATCATCTTTTCTTTCACTGAAGGAAAGCTGAAGAGGCGAACCGCTGTAATAAATTGGCACAGCGGCTGAAACTTTTTGCGGTTTATGAATATGACCCAAAGCAATATAGCTGAAATATTCCCCAAACTGAAGCGCATTAAAAGCCGCCTGATTCCCAATCTGGATATCCCTTTCGCTTTCTGAAGTTTCTGAACCTGCAGCAAACAAATGTCCCATGGAAAGCGCCGGAACAGCCGGGTATATTTTTTGGCAAATATCGGCAACCTGGTTGAAAGTCCGCTGAATTCCTTTCCGGATAGCTTCCAACCGATCATCATAAGAATAGCCGTCGTTGGCACTACGTAAATCAGAATCACGCAAGTAGGGCAGGGCAGCGATTACCAGTTCTGTTTTACCGTTTTTCCCGGAAACAGGAATAGTTAAATCTTCAAGTTTTTCTGGCAAACCACCAATTACGTGCATATCCAGCTCCTTCAGGATTTCCTTTGGTGCATCCAGCATCGCCGGGGAATCGTGGTTGCCGCCGGTAAGGATAATTTTGCAGTCGAGTTTCCGCAGTTGCAATAAGGCTTTATAATATTGTTTACGTGCTTCAGAAGAAGGATTGGCGAGATCAAAAACGTCACCGGAAACCAACAGGACATCAACTTTATTTTCTTCAATGCAATTGGTCAGCCATTCTACGAAAAGTTCAAAGTCTGTGAAAAGTTCATGTTTATGGAGTTTCTTACCAATATGCCAGTCGGCAGTATGAAGGATTTTCATATAATTTTCAGCTTAATTCCAGGGGAAATTCAGAAGTTGAAAGATATTATTTATATGTTATTCTGTAAAGAAATGAACTTGATTCTTCGGCGGAATTTCGCTGTTATAAAAGAAAGGAAATTAACTGCAGCACTTTTTCTTCCGAAGAAATTTCTAGTACAAATTTAATTTAATACAAATACAACAAAGTATTATTAAGCATTTAACTGATACGGGACTTAATCATAGCTAATTTTACTCTGTAAGCAATAATTAAATATATAATTATGAAAAATTTGAAAGATTTATTTGAACACCAATTAAAAGACCTGTATAGTGCAGAAAGTCAATTAATTAAAGCTTTGCCAAAAATGGCGAAAACTGCCAAAGATTCTAAATTAAAGAAAGCTTTTGAAAGCCATTTGGAAGAAACCAAAGAACATCAGACACGCATAAAAGAAATTTGTGATGAGCTTGGGATTAAGCCTACCGGTGAAGAATGTAAAGCTATGAAAGGACTTATAAAAGAAGCTGAAGAGTTTATTAAGGAAGATGCAGAGGAAGATGTAAAAGATGCGGGATTAGTAGCCGAAGCACAACGGGTGGAACATTATGAGATTTCAGGATATGGTACAGCTGTGAGGTATGCCAAAGAATTGGGCCATGATGATATTGCAAAAAAATTAAAGAAAACCCTTGACGAGGAATATGGAGCTGATGAAAAGCTAAATAAACTGGCAGAAGGACGTCTTAATAAAGAGGCAAAATAATATCCCATTCTCTAACTGATTAAAACGCCTGTGAAAGCAGGCGTTTTTTTTCAATTCACGACGTAAAATATTTTACATGGATTATTTTTCAGATGATAATTTAACAAAAATTAACTTTTTGATAAAGGGGAATGAAAAGCCGATTTTCTTCATTGATAATGCTTAAACCCACTAAGTATTTAATGCTTTGGGCCATTTCGTTTCAGAAAAAAGCTTGTGCCAAAATAAAGGGTGCCGTTTTGATGAGGTTAAAAAAGTTAAATCAAACTAATTCAAACCATTTCGTTATTAACTTGAACTACTGAAGAATGCATTTCCCCTACATTTAAATCACAAACCCACCTTTAAATAAAAGTCATGAACTCCCGCGAAAAAACTTTAAGAATTCTAAGATCCCTGAAGTACAAGAATCTTGCTCATCAGAAAGATTATCAGCAAATCACACAACATGCAGATAGATTGTTGATAAAATCATTTTTTTTGAACCTTTCCAATCAGAAGGGAAATTTTGCTGCTAAACTTCAGCAGGAAATTGAAAGAACAGAAAAGGAATTACCACAAGATTCCATACCTGTTTTTTCAAAAGCCCCTTCAGTAGAAAAAACCATTCCTTTACTTAAAACTTCCCGGTATGAAAGGCATGGTCTTATTAAAGAGTGCTACAGAAGAGAGAAAAGAAACATACTATTATACAATTATGCTCTTTCGCAAATAAGTGAAAGTGGTTTAAGGGAGGTTCTAACGTTTCAGAGGAACAAAACAAAATTGTGGCTAAGGGAAATTAAGTGCATGGGAATAAGAGTTTACGAAGATATTGAAGGAGCACTTGAGCCTTCTCCAATTGAATTTGATACCAAAATATAGACTAAATTCAAGTCTGTTACAAAAATAAAAATAATTACTGGCCTGTTTCATTTTTTGGCACAGGTCATTGTATTTCTAATCAAAAAAAGAATATTACATGTTAAAAAAATCGTTATGGAGTTCTTTTGCTACAGATCCTGAAAAGTATCCAAAGCTCAATAAAGATATTGCTGTTGATGTGGCGATAATTGGCGGAGGGATTACCGGTATTACTACTGCGCAGGCGTTAACGGAAAGAGGCTATACAGTAGCTGTTCTGGAAGCAAGGAGTGTGGGTCATGGCACCACCGGGCATAGTACAGGAAACCTTTATATTATTATTGATGAACTTTTATCCTCTTTAAAATCGAAGTATGATAAGGATGTGGTGATTAGGGTTATCGAATCCAGAAAAGCTGCATTGGAAAAAATTGAGGAGAATGTGGAGAAATTTGGTATTGACTGTGACTTTAGCAGACAACCTCTTTTTTTATATGAAGATGTCAATAACATGAAAATCCTTGAGGAGATCAAAGCTGCGAAAGAAATTAATTTAGCATTTACAGAGCTTTCAGAAGATTTTCCGTTTGAACAGGACAACGGAATTAGGTTTGATCATCAGGCGCAATTTAATCCGTTATTGTATGTTTTGGGACTGGCAGCATCTCTTGATAAGGAAAAATGTTCGATTTACGAAAATACCGCAGTACGTTCTGTAGAGGAGCAAAAAGACAGGGTGTTGGTAAACACATCTGAAGCAATTGTTGCCGCAAAATATGCAGTACACGCTACCCATACTCCAAAAGGACTGGAGTTGCAGTACCATACCACGTTAGGATCCTACAGAGAATATGGAGTTGCGGCAAAACTTGAATCGACATCTTATCCGCAGGGGATATTTTGGGGATATTATAATGAACAGAAATATTCTATAAGGTCCTACAGTCGCGGTGATGAAAATTATTTAATTGCTGTTGGAAGTCCGCACAAGGTGGGCCAGGCAGAAAACAACCAAAAGCATGTAGAGGATCTTGTTGCCTTTATACAGGAGCAGTTTATTGTGGGGCAGATTACCCATACCTGGGGTGGACAAAATTATAAGCCTGCAGATCTCTTACCATTTATAGGTAGAAAAACCAAAAACTCCAGGGAGTTTATAGCTACAGGTTTTTCTACAGACGGACTTATCTACGGAGCACTTTCGGCGAATATAATTGCAGATAAAATTGAAGATAAATTTAATCGTTTCGAGGATTTATATGAGGCTGCACGACACCAACCCACTAAATCTGCTAAAAAATTCGTAAAGGAAAATGTGAACGTTGCAGGAGAGTTCTTAAAGGATCTTAGCTTTAAAGGAGATGATAAGGATTTGATGGAAATTCCACCAGGTGAGGCTGCTATAATTACAAGGAACGGAGAGAAAGTAGCTGTCTACAGAGAACCGAACGGAGAATATAAAATTGTTTCGGCATTATGCACGCATATGGCCTGCATGGTTCATTGGAACAACGTAGAAGAGAGCTGGGATTGCCCCTGCCACGGTAGCAGATTTGACACCTCTGGAGAGGTTATAGAAGGTCCCGCTTATAATGCACTGCCGAAAAAAATTATAGAATAAGCAACAAAATATGAAGGAGGATATGAAGCAGAGTGATGATAACAAATTTATTCCTATGACTTCTTTTAGAAGTGGAAAGGGAAGTGAAGTTAGAAGTGATGTTTACTACTATACTAATCAGGTTGTAAATGTAATAATGATTGGAAAACCGGGTAGCAAAGACTGGATCCTGATAGATGCAGGAATGCCAAAATCTGGTCCTGAAATACAAAAAGTAGCGGAAAAACGATTTGGGAAAGGTAATAAACCTGCAGCTATTATCCTGACTCATGGCCATTTTGACCATGTCGGCGGAATAGTGCACTTAATAAATGAGTGGAATTGTCCGGTTTTTGCCCATCCTTTAGAAACATTGTTTTTAACTGGAGAGAAAAAATATCCCGAACCCGATACTTCTGTAGAAGGCGGATTACTGGCAAAAATTTCTTCAGTTTATCCGCATGAGCCAATAAATATTAAATGTGCTCTAAAGGAATTGCCTGAAGATGGAGAGGTGCCTGAGTTACCGGATTGGATGTGGATTCACGTCCCGGGGCATGCTCCGGGCCAGGTAGCACTTTTCAGGGAAAGCGACAGGACCTTAATTGCAGCCGATGCTTTTGTTACTGTTAAGCAGGATTCTTTTTACAAGGTACTTGTTCAGAAAACAGAAATAAATGGGCCACCGGTATATCTCACCACTAATTGGGAGCATAGTCGTGAATCTGTTCAAAAGCTTGAAGCCCTGAAACCTGAAGTTGCCGTTACCGGGCATGGTGAGGCGGTAGAAGGAGAAGAACTGAGGGAAGGGCTGGAAAAGCTTAGCAATAACTTTGATGAAGTCGCAGTTCCGGATCATGGGAAGTGGGTACGGAATGAGGACAAAGCCTAACCGGCCTACGGAAGAAAAAGGATATTTATTATCCAAGCTAATGGAAATGACCAATGGAAAAGGACCGGATTGCTGTATAGATGACTGGATGAAGATTCAGAAGCTTATAATACGTTTAAAGAAAAAAGACGGATGTATTAAAGTGGTGCTAACACCATAGGCAGCATTTGCTGTACACAGAATGGAACGGCTGCATGGCAGCCGTTTTTTAGCTTATCGATCCATATTTCTATTTAAAAACAGAACGTATTAACAGCTATTTAACAAGCAAAAAGCATGTTATAGCTGCTGCATCTACCGTCTATTCTGAATATTCCCTCTCAATACCATTTCTATAACAGTTACTTATATTAAGAAATGTTTATGCCGTCTTTAGGAGTATTTAGTAATCATCTGCTATAAATTTGGTTGTCATAGAAGGTTAATAAAACAGGGTACTTCAGACTCAGTTTATTTGCCATCAGTCCAGAGTTTGTAAAACACTTTTTGCAACTCAAAATTTGATCGGGCGTAGCTCAGTAATTAGAAAAAATTGTGAATGCAAACTGGAAATATTTCAAGAAAAGCTTTAATAACCGGTGGGGCTAAAGGAATAGGACGTGCCATTTCCAAAAAGTTTTCTTTAGAAAATTATAAAACTGTTATAGCCGATATAGAAAATATTGAATTACAGGATGAGAACATATTTTTCTGTAATACAGATGTTACCAGGTCCTCAGATATAGATCATCTTTTTAGCTGGACTACAAAAAAGATTGGAAATCCTGATGTTCTGGTAATCAATGCAGGAATTGGCATCCAGGAATCTTTAACAGAAGGGGATCCTGAAAAATGGCAAAAAGTGATGGACACTAATCTCATGGGTGCCTTACGCTGCATTAGAGCATTTGTTCCTGCAATGTTGGAAAAAGGCGAAGGCAATGTTGTTTTTATTTCTTCAGTTTCGGCTAACCAGCCACATCCTTCAGGAGGAATCTACAGTGCCACAAAAACTGCTCTTGAAGTTATTGCTGAAACCTTGCGGCTGGAAACTCTTCCGCATATAAATGTAACAGTAATAAGCCCCGGAATAACAGATACAAACTTTTTCGAGAATCAGATTTCCGGGCATACAAGTGTTGAAGGTCTCGACATGGGATACATAACACCAGAAGATATAGCTGAAGATGTTTTTTATGCGATTAGCAGAAAAAATAATAGAAGCATTAACAAAATAGTTACCAGGCCTTTAAAACAAAATTTCTAATCAACCAAAAACAGCTTAAATGAGTAAAAGAATATTAATTACCGGAGGTGCAGGATTTATTGGCTCTCACCTGGCAGATGAATTATTGAACCAGGGTTATGAGGTGAGAGTGTTGGATAATCTATCTGAACAGGTTCATGGAAAGGAAAGGAAAAAACCTTCTTATCTGAACTCTAAGGTAGAACTTCTGGTAGGAGATGTTAGGGATAAAGAAGCAGTAGAAAATGCACTTGAGGGCGTTCATGCCGTTTTCCATCTCGCGGCAATGGTGGGAGTGGGACAAAGTATGTATGAGATAAGGGATTATACCGAAGTTAATAATCTTGGAACTGCCACACTGCTTGAAGCACTTACAAATAATCCCGTAGAAAAACTTGTCGTGGCTTCCAGTATGAGTATTTACGGTGAAGGTTTGTATAAAGATTCTGGTGATAATCTGGTAATGGAGTGTGAAAGAGAACTTTCAGACTTAAAAGAGGATCGCTGGGAAATGTACAAAGATGGAGAGGAATTAACGCCAATTGCCACTCCTGAAGATAAAAAGCCAAATCTGGCTTCAGTTTATGCATTATCAAAATACGATCAGGAGCGATTGAGTCTTATAACTGGAAAAGCATATAACATTCCAACTACTGCATTACGGTTCTTTAATGTTTACGGAACAAGACAGGCCTTATCAAACCCATATACCGGAGTACTTGCCATTTTTGCTTCCAGGTTGTTGAATGATAATGCACCAATGATTTTTGAAGATGGCTTGCAAAAAAGAGATTTTATTCATGTTAAAGATGTCGCAAGGGCTTGTCGTTTGGCAATGGAAAAGCCTGAAGCAGATGGTGAAGTTTTGAATATTGGTAGTGGTAACCAGTATACCATTACCCATATTGCTGATAAACTTGCAACAGTAATGGGAAAAGATATTTCTCCTGAAGTTACCGGAAAGTACAGGATTGGGGATATTCGCCACTGCTTTGCCAATACAGATAAAACTAAAAAGATTTTAGGTTTTGAACCTCAGGTGAAATTTGAAGATGGTCTTTTTGAACTTGCAGAATGGCTAAAAGACCAGATTGCCACAGATAATGTGAGCAAGGCAAGTAACGAACTTTCTTCCAGAGGATTAACAGTATAAACCGACGCTATGCAAAAGGAAAATAAAAACAATACTCCTGTTATAGGTATTCTTGAATGGTTTAGGCCGGGAGAGTATGAGGAGGTGGAAAGAACAATAAAGGATCTTCAGAATTTAGGAATTACTCACATAAGAACAGGAATTTCCTGGGCAGACTGGTACGTGGAAGGGACAGAAGAATGGTACGATTGGCTTTTTGCTACACTTAGTAAACAGGTAGAAATTCTTCCATGTTTTTTATATACTCCGCCTTCTATAGGAGAAACTGCGAAAACTTCTTCCCCTCCAAAATATTTGAAGTCTTATGCAGATTTTCTGGACTTAATGATTAGTAAGTATGGTCAATATTTTGAGTGGGTAGAGCTGTGGAATGAACCTAATAACAAAGTGGAATATGATTTCACAATGGATTATTCCTGGCACAAGTTTTCTAAAATGATCGACATGGCTTCTTATTGGGCCAAAGAAAAAGGTAAGAAGACATTACTCGGCGGGATGAGTCCTATCGATCCAAACTGGCTGCATATGATGGCAGAAAATGGAACTTTGGAAAATATTGATGCTATTGGTATTCATGGATTTCCGCATGTTTTCGACCAGCAATGGGAAGGTTGGGAAGAAAATATTAAGCAGGTTAAGCGGGTGCTTAAAAGATTTGATCTTGAAAAGGAACTCTGGATTTCTGAAGCAGGTTTTTCTACCTGGCAAAATGATGAGGTAAAGCAGTACGAAGAATTTAAAAATGCAATTAGTACTTCTGCCGATAGAGTTTATTGGTACAGCTTAAATGATTTGCATCCGAAGAATCCAACTGTGGGCGGTTTCCATCTGGATGAAAGAGAGTACTTTTTCGGACTAAGAAAGACAGATGGTACAAAAAAGTTGCTGTATAAACTTCTGGAAAATGAAGGACTAAAGAACATTAAAGATCATTCATATATTCAGAAACAGTATGTGGTTCAGGAAGAGGAGCAGTACAGTCTTATAACAGGAGGAGCAGGTTTTGTGGGAACAAATCTCGCCAGCCGGTTGTTAAGTGAAGGAAAAAGAGTAATGATTTATGACAGTCTTTTTAGAGATGGCGTAGAAAAGAACCTGCAGTGGCTTCAGAAGGAGTATGGTGATAAACTTATCATTCAAATTGCGGATATTCAGGAAAAAGGAATATTGGAGGAAAGTGTAAAAAAAGCAAAAGAAGTCTACCATTTTTCGTCCCAGGTCGCCGTTACCACTTCGCTTACAAATCCATTAATGGATTTCCAGGTCAATTTGCAGGGAACATTTAATCTTCTTGAAGCTATTCGGAAATCAGAGCATCAGCCGCCGCTTCTTTTTACCTCCACAAATAAGGTTTATGGAAATTTGGATGATGTGGAAATGAAATCGAATGACAGCAGGCATTATCCTTCAGATGAAACTATTAGAGAAAACGGAATAAGTGAAGAAAGAGCATTGGATTTCCATAGTCCATATGGTTGTTCCAAAGGTGGTGCAGATCAATATATCCTGGATTATTCTCGTTCTTATGGGTTGAAAACTGCAGTTTTTAGAATGAGTTGTATTTACGGTCCACATCAGTTTGGTACTGAGGATCAGGGTTGGGTAGCTCACTTTTTAATTAGTGCTCTGGAAGATAATCCTGTAGTAATTTATGGAAATGGGAAACAGGTACGTGATATCTTGTTTGTAGAAGACCTGGTGGATGCTTTCTTACTTGCCAGGGAAAACATAGAGAAGATTTCGGGAGAAGTTTACAACATTGGAGGAGGACCTAAAAATACGGTGAGCCTTATTGAAATTCTTGATATCATTAAGAATAAAGCAGGAAAAGAAATGGATATTTCTTTTGAAGACTGGAGAACAGGGGATCAGCTTTATTATGTGTCTGATACCTCTAAATTCCAGCAGGCCACGGGTTGGTCGCCAAAGCATTCTGTAGATGAAGGAATGGAAGAATTACTCCAATGGCTATGCAAAACCAGAAATATTCAATTAAAAGATAATCCAAGATCATCAGCTAAAGCAATGGCGCTATGAGAATGACCAGAACACTACAGGAAATACCGTCACTTCCTAACGAGGAAGAAGTTTATAAATCTGCCGTAATTGAAAGTCCGGGGAAAGTGGTCGCCACAGAATCTGAAATACCTGAACCGGGAAAAGAAGAAGTACGGATAAAATTGCAGGGAAGCGGAGTATGCGCCTCAAATATTCCTGTGTGGGAAGGTCGTGACTGGTTCGATTATCCGGTGGAAAAAGGAAATCCGGGCCATGAAGGCTGGGGGATTATAGACGCCGTGGGAGAGGACGTGAAAGGATTTGCGGTAGGAGAAAGGGTTACAGGGTTAACCTATAATGCTTACGCTACTTATGATATTGCCAAACCGGAAAACCTGGTAAAATTACCGGACTTCCTTGATGATAAACCTTTTCCCGGAGAGCCTTTAGGTTGTGCAATGAATATCTTTTCCAGGACTGATATCCAGCGTGGACAGACTGTAGCAATTGTTGGATGCGGTTTCCTGGGATTGCTTTTAATACAATTGGCAAAATCCAAAGGAGCAAAAGTTATCGCGATCTCCAGAAGGCAATTTTCGCTTGATGCGGCTGTAGAAGCCGGGGCAGATGAAACCGTCAAGATGGATGATCACTATAAAATTATTGAACAGGTTAAGGAAATAACAGGTGGTGATTTCTGTGAACGTGTAGTGGAAGCGACAGGAAAAGAATGGCCACTAAACCTTTCTATAGAACTCACCGGCGAAAGAGGAAAGCTCATCGTCGCAGGTTTTCACCAGGATGGTATGCGCAGTTTAAATGTGCAAATGCTGAACTGGCGCGGGATAGACATGATAAGTGCACATGAACGTGATCCTCAAAAATATGTAGACGGAATAAAAGCCGCAGTTGTTGCTATTCAGAAGAAAGAAATGGATCCTTTTCCTCTTTTTACACATACATTTTCACTCGATGAAATGGAAAACGCCTTTAATAATTTAAAGGAAAGACCAGACGGGTTTATTAAAGCGCTCGTATTAAACCGGCAGTAAAGGACAATTTAATCAACCATAGATATTAGAATGATTACAACACTACCAACTGAAAATTTTAATAAAACACTCGCTCTTGGCTTTATTGGCGTAGGCTGGATTGGCAGGAATAGAATGGAAGTTCTTCTAAAAAATTCCAATGCCGAAGCGCTGGTCATAGCAGAACCATCAAAAGATAATGCTGACGAAGCGCTGAAAAGTGCAACAAATGCGATAATTGCCAATTCACCTTCAGAGCTTTATGAAAATGATGATTTAGACGGGATCGTAATCGCTACTCCCAGTGCAATGCATGCGCAGCAATCCATTGAAGCTTTAGAAGCTGGAAAATCAGTTTTTTGTCAGAAGCCGTTGGGTCGCACTGCTACTGAAGTTTCAGAAGTGGTGAAAGCGGCTGAAAAAACAAATAAACTTCTGGCGGTAGATTTGTCTTACAGGTACACAAAAGCATTTAAGGCGGTTTACGATCTAATTCAGAATGGCGAAATTGGTGAAATTTATGCAGCCGATCTTGTTTTTCATAATGCCTACGGACCCGACAAAGAATGGTTTTACGATATCAATAAATCTGGCGGGGGTTGTGTTATGGATCTTGGAATTCATTTAATTGACCTCGCTTTATGGACGCTCAATTTTCCGGAAATAAATGAGGTGAAAAGTAACCTTTATAAGCACGGAAAAAAGCTGACTTCTTTCAATAAAGATGTAGAAGATTTTGCAAGCGTTGCGATGACTTCAGAAAAAGATACCACCATAAATCTGCAATGTTCCTGGAACCTTTCCGCAGGAAAAGAAGCAATAATTGAAGCCCGTTTTTATGGAACCAAAGGTGGAGCTGCTTTTAAAAATGTAAATGGTTCTTTTTACGATTTTAAAGCTGAAAAATATACAGGAACACAAACAGAAACGCTCATAACCCCTCCCGACGACTGGAGTGGCCGTGCCGGAGTGGTTTGGGCAAATGCACTTTCTGAAGGAAAAGGATTCGATAAAGAACCGGCGGAAGAATTTATAAAAACAAGTAGAATAATTGACCGTATATATGGAAGATAACAGGATGAAAATATTAATGACGACAGATACGGTTGGCGGCGTGTGGACCTATTCGCTGGAATTATGCAAAGCGTTAAATGAGCATAATATTGAGGTTCACCTGGCGGCAATGGGTGCGTGGCCCACAGCAGAGCAGGAAAGAGAGGCATCAAAAATGGCAAATATCGTCCTGTATAAAAGTGATTACAAGTTAGAATGGATGCAGGATCCTTGGGAAGACCTGGAGAAGGCGCATAAGTGGATCGCTTCCATTTATCAGACAATACATCCCGATGTTGTTCATTTTAACAATTATGCGCACATAGAAAATTTTTGGTCCTGCCCAATTGTTACCGTTTACCACTCCTGCGTGCAAACCTGGTGGCAGGCTGTAAAAGGTACTTCAGCACCTTCTGCCTGGAGTAGATATACAGCATTGGTAAAGGATTCATTGAATACTTCAGATATTGTAGTGAGTCCTACAAAAGCAATTCTGGAGAAAGCGGTGCGGGTTCATAACGTGAAGTCGCCTACAGATGTTATCTATAACGGGAGGGAATTAGAATTTTCAGAAGAAGTAGAAAAAGAAAATTTTATCCTTTGTATGGGAAGGATCTGGGACGAAGCTAAAAACCTAAGCCTACTATCCCGAATTGCAAAAAACTTACCGTGGCCCGTGTATATTGCCGGGAATAATGTAAATCCAAATACGGGTAAAGAAGTAGAAATTGAAAATGTCCGGTTCCTGGGAGAATTATCTTCTGAAGAAGCCTGGAATATGATGCAAAGAGCTGCGATTTTTGCAAGTCCTACGAAATATGAACCTTTTGGATTGGCTATTCTGGAAGCAGCTAAAGCCGGTTGTGCACTCGCTCTTAGCAATATTGAAACTCTTAAAGAACTCTGGTCTTCAGCCGCTTCATTTTTTGACCCTGAAAATCCTGAGGATACAGAGAAAGAAATCCTTCAGTTAATAGAAGATAAAGAATACCGGGAAGTAATGGCTAAAAAAGCCCAATCTCAGTCTGAAGCTTACAATCTTCAAAAAATGGGTTCAGAATATGCCGCTTTGTATAAACGACTTATCGTATCCAGAAAAACTGATATTAACCAATTAATCCCAAGCTTATGAATTTTGTGATGTTTTATCATTCGTTGTACTCCGACTGGAACCATGGAAATGCTCACTTCCTGCGAGGAATCGTAAAGGAACTCAAAAAGAGGGGGCATGAAGTGGATGTATATGAGCCGGAAGGCGGATGGAGCTTAAATAACCTCATAAAAGACCATGGAGCAGAAAAACTGGACGAATTCAGGAAATATTATCCCACTTTAAATCCACAGTTTTATAATCCGCAGAAAAAGCTGAACTATCAGAACATTTTAAGTGGTGCAGATGTGGTAATTGTTCACGAGTGGAACAGTCCTGAACTGGTTGCCGAAATAGGGAAGAAAAAGAAAGAGTACGGATATAAATTACTGTTTCACGATACACATCACCGTGCAGTTTCTGATGAAGAAAGCATGGAAAAATACGACTTCAGTAATTATGATGGAGCTCTGGTTTTTGGAGAAGTAATTAGGAAAATTTATCAGGAGAAGAAATGGGTAAACCAAGTCTGGACCTGGCATGAAGCTGCAGATGCAGATCTTTTCAAACCCAATCGTAATGAGGAGAAAGAAGGTGATTTGGTATGGATTGGAAACTGGGGTGATAATGAACGTACCGAGGAATTAATGGAATTCCTGATAGAACCTATAAAAGAACTGGGTATAAAGGCGAAGGTGTATGGCGTAAGATATCCTGAAAAAGCTAAGCAGGCACTAAAAGACGCAGGAATTGAGTATGGGGGCTGGCTTCCAAATTATAAAGTACCGGAAGTCTTTTCAAAGTATAAAGTTACTGTACATGTTCCCAGAAGGCCATATGTGGAGATGTTGCCGGGAATACCGACCATCAGGCCGTTCGAAGCACTTTCCTGCGGAATTCCACTTATCTGCTCGCCCTGGGAAGATGCAGAAAACCTTTTTACACCGGGTGAAGATTATCTCATGGCCAAAGATGGAAATACGATGAGTTACAGGATAGCTGAAGTTTTAAAGAGTGCTCAACTTGCAAAAAGTCTTTCAGAAAATGGACGGGAAACTATTCTGGAAAAGCATACCTGTGCGCACAGAGTGGACGAACTCGAACAAATAATTGATGAAATTGAATCGCCTTTAGCGGATGAAATGAAGATCAACAATGGAAAATAAACTTAAGATAGCATTTTTTGGATCCAGTATCGTCTCTGCCTACTGGAACGGCGCGGCCACATATTACCGCGGAATTGTAAAAGCCCTACATACAATGGGGCATGAAGTAACTTTTTATGAGCCCGATATTTTTGAGCGCCAGCAACACAGGGATATCGATGATCCCGACTGGTGCAATGTAATTGTTTATGAAAAGGATAAAATCAGCTTAAGAGGATTACTCCGGAAGGCTCAGGAAGAGTCAGATGTGATCATCAAAGCGAGCGGAGTGGGTGCTTTTGACGATTTTCTGGAGGCCGAAGTGGCAAAAATGAAAAGCGAGAATAACCTTATCATTTTCTGGGACGTTGATGCTCCGGCTACGTTAGACAGAATTGAAAAGGACGAAAATGATCCTTTTAGAGAACTCATTCCGCAGTACGATTTTGTACTCACTTATGGCGGCGGGCAACCGGTTATTGACGCTTATGAAAAGAATGGTGCAAAAAAATGTATCCCGATTTATAACGCGCTGGATACCGACACGCATTATCCTGTAGATCCTGAAGAAAAATTTGAGGGAAGCCTGGCTTTTCTTGGTAATCGCTTACCAGACAGGGAAAAGCGTGTGGAAGAATTCTTCTTAAAACCAGCAAAAGAGCTTCCAGATCATAAATTTCTGATTGGAGGTAGCGGCTGGGGAGATAAGAAGATGCCCGATAATGTTGATTATTTGGGGCACATTTATACAAAAGATCACAATGCATTCAACTGTACGCCTATGGCGGTTTTAAATATAAGCAGGGATAGTATGGCGAAGTACGGATTCTCACCGGCAACCCGGGTTTTTGAGGCTGCCGGAGCAGGAGCCTGTATTATCACCGATTACTGGAAGGGAATTGCCACTTTCTTTGAACCCGATGAAGAAATAATTGTCGTGAAAAGCGGAGAAGAAGTGAAAAAAGTAATTTCAGAATTAACTCCAGAAAGGGCTAAGAAAATAGGCGAAGCAGCTTATAAAAAAGTCCTTGAAAAGCACACCTACGAGCATCGCGCCGAGCTGTTGGAGTCGGTGATCTCAAGAAAGCTATACGGAGAAGCAAAATCTGTGGATTAAATCAATAAACTGGATATGAAATTTGTAATTATAGGATTATCGGTAACTTCTTCCTGGGGTAATGGCCATGCCACGACCTTTAGAGCGCTGCTAAAGGAACTCAAAGCTCTCGGCCACGACATTCTTTTTTTGGAAAAAGATGTACCATATTATGCAAATAACAGGGATTTGCCCAATCCGGAATTTTGTGAGCTTGGTTTATATAAAACCAACGATGAGTTAAAAGAGGACTACCAAGATGCTGTTGCTAATGCAGATGTTGTGATTGTCGGTTCTTACGTCCAGCAGGGTGTTGAGGTCGGGAATTGGGCAATAGACACCGCAAAGGGATTGACAGCCTTTTATGATATAGATACGCCGGTAACACTGGCGAAACTGGAGCGGAAGGATTACGAGTATCTGGATCCGGAAATTATCAGCAAATACGATATGTATTTATCATTTTCGGGAGGCTCTATTCTTCACCATCTGGAAAATCATTATGGATCACCCAATGCAAAAGCGTTGTACTGCTCTGTAGATCCCGATTTATATTATCCTGAAGACCTGGATAAGAAATGGCAAATGGGATACCTGGGAACGTACAGTCCTGATAGACAACCAACAGTAAGTAAATTACTGAATCAACCTGCAGCCGAGTATCCGCAGAAAAATTTTGTGGTAGCAGGTCCAAATTACCCTGAAGATTGTGAATGGTCACAAAATGTAGAGCGGATAGATCACTTGCCGCCGGCACAGCATCGCGAATTTTATAATTCTCAAAAATATACGCTGAATGTTACCCGGGAAGACATGATACGGGCGGGTTATTCCCCGAGCGTGAGGTTATTCGAAGCTGCTGCATGTGGTGTTCCGATTATTTCTGATTTCTGGAATGGAATAGATAGTATTTTCGAAATAAATAAGGAAATCCTGATAGCAGGTAGTGCCGCAGATGTGAAACAATGTTTCAAATCTATAGGAGAGGAGGAGAGAAGGCAAATTGGAGAGAACGCCAGGCAAAAAGTACTGAAACATCACACCGCTAAAGCGCGCGCTAAAGAACTGGAGACTTATGTAATAGAGGCTCTTGAAACTTCAAAAATTTAAATCGTAGTAAAATGTCAACCGAAACCGAAATAAAACAACTGGAACCCTGGTTCCATAATATTCATCTTCCTGATGGAAACCAGACCGCCACAGATCATTTTTTAGGTGATTTTCCGGCGTTTAAGTGGAAGAATATAAAAGATGCTGTTCCGCAGGATTTGACCGGTTGGAAAGTGCTGGACATTGGCTGCAACGCGGGCTTTTATTCCATAGAATTGGCAAAAAGAGGTGCTGAGGTTACCGGAATAGATCTCGATGAACATTATTTAAAACAGGCGAGATGGACTGCAAAACAATTTGGTTTAGAAGATCAGATAACTTTTAAGCAAATGCAAGTTTATGATTTTGCCCATTCTGAAGAAAAGTTTGACCTGGTTTGGTTCATGGGAGTCTTTTATCATTTAAGATATCCGCTTCTGGCAATGGATATTTTGTCCCAAAAAACAACCAGGATGATGGTTTTTCAGACACTTTCCCTTCCGGGGAAAGAAGAAATGGGAATTCCGGAAGATGTGGAATTTCATAAAAGGGAAATCATGAAATCTGATGCATGGCCAAAAATGGCATTTATCGAGAACAAACTGGCGGGTGATCCTACCAATTGGTGGGCGCCAAACCATCAGGGAATTATTTCCATACTTAAAAGTTGTGGCTTCAAAGTCACCGGAATGCCTGAAGATGAAACATATATTGCTGAAAAAGACGAAGAACTGAAATCCAGCCTTGAAACCTGGAATTATTCAGAATATCTTTCTGCAGTGGGCAAAGACTGGAAGAAAGAAGTGGAGAAGAAAACGAAGAAGTAATTAATTTAAAATTTAGAAATTATGGCAACTCAAGATTCAAAAACAACAAAAGATCACAAAACGATTCAAAAATGGGCTGAAGAGCGGGATGGAAAACCTGCTGTAGTCAAAGGAACGGGAGACACTGGTAAAGGCGGCGGACTCCTGAGAATTGATTTTCCCGGAGGAGCAGAAGAAAGCCTGGAAGAAATTTCCTGGGATAAATTTTTCACTATTTTTGATGAAAACGATTTGGAATTCTTATACCAGGAAAAAACGAAAGATGGTAGTGAAAGTCGTTTTAACAAATTTGTGAACAAGGACTAGAAAACGTCAATTATCGGTTTGAGTATTAGCTTTGGAATAAATATCTATGGGTAGAGTATTAATAACAGGAGCAGCAGGCTTTTTAGGATCGCATTTATGTGATAAATTTATTGAAGAAGGTTTTGATGTTGTTGCGATGGATAATCTCATTACGGGGGATCTTGGCAACATAGAGCACTTGTTTAAACTTCCCAATTTTGAATTTTATCATCACGATGTAACGACATTTGTGCATGTGCCGGGCGAGCTGGATTATATTTTGCATTTTGCGTCACCCGCCAGTCCCATAGATTACCTTAAAATCCCTATTCAGACCTTAAAGGTAGGGGCTATGGGAACGCACAACCTGCTGGGGCTTGCAAAGGAAAAGAAGGCACGAATTCTTATTGCTTCTACTTCTGAAGTTTATGGTGATCCCCTTGTACATCCACAAACCGAAGATTACTACGGTAATGTAAACACCATAGGGCCCCGCGGAGTGTATGATGAGGCGAAAAGGTTCATGGAATCCATTACGATGGCCTACCACAGGATTCATGGTCTCGAAACGCGTATTGTTCGTATTTTTGATACGTACGGTCCCAGGATGAGGTTAAATGATGGCCGGGTAATTCCTGCATTTATAGGTCAGGCATTGCGCGGGGAGGATTTTACGATCTTTGGTGATGGAAGCCAGACCCGCTCTTTTTGTTATGTAGATGACCAGGTAGAAGGAATTTACAAACTATTGATGAGTAATTATTCTTATCCTGTGAATATTGGTAATCCAGAAGAAATTACAATAAATGAGTTGGTACACGAAATTTTGGATCTTACAGGAAGCGACCAAAAGGTAGTTAATAAACCGCTTCCAAAGGATGATCCTTCGCAAAGGAAACCAGATATTACGAAAGCCAACGAAATCTTGGATTGGTTCCCCGTAGTTTCAAGAAAAGAAGGTTTCGCTAAAACTTATGAATATTTCAAAAATTTAAGTGATGAGGAACTCTTCAAAAAAGAACATAAAGACTTCCAGCAATATAATAAAATCTAAAACCGGAAAGATTTTTTTAATAATTCTGGCGCTTGTTCTAGTTTATCCGATTATTTCTTTTTTTCAGCTTACAGGGTTAGAAGAAGAAAGCGGAACTATGGAGGAATTTCAGTCTACGCTTCAGAATTGCCTTGTTAGTATATGGATAACCTGGATTCTAATGGTCGCTTTTGCGGTCTATAGGAAATGGACTATAGAGGAGAATTTTCTGTTTTATATTACTTACGGTTTCCTTGTTGTAGCATTTGGTGTGCTGGGTTTTTACATTCAGGATATTCCGAATAATTTTTATTCCAATGCTATAAACGTTGGTGATTATCCCATACTCACTTTTCTAATTCTGCAGCATTTTATAGCTTCAGTCGTGCTGACCGCCTTTTTACAAATAAGTAGTTGGTGGTTTACCAGGAGATGGCATCGAAGGTGATTCTTTAATATTCTGAATTTTTAATTTTGAATTAAAGGCACTTCATTGAAAATCTTCAACTTTAAAGATAATTCGTAGCCATGAAAGATTTCTTCTCAATTCTGAAGAAGAAATTGCAACTCTAGAGGTTCCTTTCCTTTTTTTAAGAGAAGGTGGCTTAATCAGCGAAAGCTGGTTAAGACGGAAGGGTTAAATCAGTCTTCCGAAGAACTTTTTCTAAAGAGTGCCCATAATCCAAAGGCTGGTCCCGCTGCCAGTGCGACGAACAGGTAAATGGGATCAATAACTTCCGTAAATAAATTAAGGAGCTGGATGCTTAAAATAGTGATACCAAATCCTATAGAATTTACAATGGTAAGGGCGGTACCCCGGGATTCTGCAATTGCATTTTGGGCTACCAATGTGGAGAAAAGAGGCGAATCTGCAACCACCATTAATCCCCAGAAAATCAGGAAAACAATTACAACAGTCGGAGAATTTTGAAGAAGCAGCAAAGGAGAAAGAAGACAACAACATCCCGAAAGAAAAAGTCCCGTGGCTGCAGTTTTCCGGGTGCCGAAATTTGCAGAAATATAACCCCCTATCACACATGCCAGTCCGCCGGAGCCGATAATCAGGAACGAAAGCAAAGGAATATTAAAATCTATATGAGGATTAACTTCCTGATAAATTTGCAAGGCTACCGGCACAAATGCCCAGAAAGCGTAAAGCTCCCACATGTGCCCAAAATAACCGAAAGCGGCAGCTCTAAATCTCGAATTTCTAAAAACCTTAAAAGCTGCAGAAAAGTCCTTTTTCAATTTTGGTTGCCTGTAAGGTCCATTCGGAATTAAAAGAAAAATCAGCAATCCGCCTAAAACAGATAAAACAGAAGTTGTTATAAGAACCGACTTCCAAGGTAATGTGCCGGTGGTTGTGATACCTTTTAATAAATGAGGAAATGCGGTTCCAAGGACCAGGGCTCCTACAAGAAAACCAAGGGATTTTCCCAGTCCCTTCAGGTAATAATCAGAAGCGATTTTCATACCTACAGGATAAATTCCGGCAAGAGAAAATCCGGTAAGAAAACGCAGCAATAACAGGCTGTTTAAAGTATGCGCTTCAGAAATAATACTGAGATTAAAGAAGGCTCCCAACAATGCACACCCAAAGAAAACCCGGGAAGGCGAAAACCGATCTGCAATGCCGAAAATTGCAAAAATCAGGGTGCCGCTTATAAATCCAAATTGCACTGCAGAAGTTAAATGCCCCAAAGCGGAAGCTCCAAGATTATAATTCAGCAGCAAGTCTGGCATTACTGCATTGCTCGCAAACCAGAGCGAGGTACAGCAAAATTGGGAAAAAACTATAATTGGTAATATACGCTTTGCAACAAGCATTATCTGGTCGATTTGATGCGAAGAAAAGCAAAAATGTCAATATAGATGAGCAGGAATCTCTTTTCAATTTATACTTTTTATTAAAGTATGTGGCAATACATGATTTTAATCATATTTCAGCTTCCAAAGCTTCTTCATCTTTGAGCTTGCTAAAATTTAAAATAACATGAGCGTTCTTTCTCCACATAATTTTCACATCCCGGTCATGGGACTTTCTTTTACTATAGATTCACCTATAAAAGTTGCCCACTACGGGATAACTTCGGCAATTTCGATTATTGAAGACAACCTGGTTGAAATGATGCGTAAACATTATTACCAGCAAAGTAATGAGCCGTACGTGCCTATTAGTACTGATGAAGGGAATTACCGGGTGAGACGTCTTACAGATTATCTAAATCTTGTAAACAGAAACGTACAGTCTAAACTGGAAGATTTACGATCTTCTGCTTTTGAAACGGGTTCTGAAATTGTAAAATATTTTGAGATGCTTCCCGAAGAAAGCGGACTAAAAGAAAAGTATAGGCGCTTTTTAGACATGGCAGGTGAAGCAGAAAAAGTTGACCTGGAGGAGGTTTTTTGAATTTTTCGAAGCGGGCAAGTCTTCAGGAAATGGTGGACCATATTTATGGCCGAACAGCTTTACCAAAACGCACAGATCGCCCCCACATTTTCGATAGAGAATTGCAGTTGTACGTTGATTATCTTCAGGAGGTGGTTTAATAAAGAGATAAAAATAAAGATATTAACTATGAAGAAGTTGACGCCTTCCATTTTAGAACATACCTGAAAATGGCAAATATCGGCAATTGTTGAAGTCTATACTTTCATACTCTTCGAAATAATAATTTTGATTTTCCTTTTTTTAAGAATCATTCTCAATTTTTAGTATTTTCGTTTCTAATAACTTTGGAACAGTTAAAATTTACTATACAGAGAAAGAGAAGAATGAATATTATTAAATGTTTTTGGCTTTTTAAGGTGAAGTGCTAAAAATAACAAATATCGATACGTAATCAGGAAGATGTTTCCGCTGCACATTTATTTAAATTTTAAAGAAAATCTTTGAACCTGTCTAATTTATTGTAATTTAGGAACTTTAAAATCAATATAAAAATGTCCAAAATTTTAAAAACCTTAGTTATTGCTACGGTCGTATTAGGAGCTAATAACCTCTCGGCTCAGGAAGAGAAAATGGAATTTGACTCTAATTTTACACACGTTGTTTATTTCTGGTTTCATAACCCTGATAGTGCTGAAGATCGCCAGGCTTTTGAAACTTCTGTAAAAAAGTTCATGAAAAACAGTGAATATGCACAGACTAAATTTATTGGAGTTCCGGCAGGAACACCACGGGATGTAGTCGATAACTCTTATACGTATTCTTTGATTCTAAGTTTTCCTTCAAAAGAGATTCAAAATAAGTACCAAACAGAACCAGCTCATGAGGTGTTTATAGAAGAATCATCTCATCTGTGGAAAAAAGTTCAGGTTTATGATTCTGTTGGAATCGATAAATTAGCTGAAAAATAAGCTGGATTTTAGCGTATTTAAATTTGCCCTTTATTGGTTCATCCTGAGTTTTTATAGGAGTCCGTCGTCTTGAGCGGGAAACTTAATTCTGAAATGAAGCAACATCAATAAAATTCTTTGATACTGCTCGCGCAAGAGACAAATTTTGTGCAGAAGATGTGCTGCCTGGGGAGGTGCTTCACCCCTCAACCATGAGAAAATTTATGCAATCCATGCTGGGAATAACCTTTTTAAATCCGTAAAAAAAAGGAATCAGGATATTCTTAAGTGGCAGCAAATTTAAATCTAAGCTCTCTTTCTCTGAATATTTCCATTTCTTTCAAATATGTGTAGAAATCTGTACTTTGGAAGGTAATGGATGATACTTTACCATTAGTCAAAATTCTCAATAACGGATTTTTTTCCGGAGATCTGAAGCCGAAAATGAGCACTTTATGGTGAAATAGGAACAAAATTTCTGTATTTTATTTATGGGAAAAAAGTAAAAGTCCAGATATTAATTGCCCATCTGAAAAATTTGTTTTTATATAGGAAAATATAATTCCAAAACATCTCTCCCCCATAAATGCAAAGTCCGGAAAATGCAAAAATTGCAAAACAGAGGCTAATCAGATTCTTAAGCGATCACACCATTTTCAAGTATTTTATTGTATTGACGAAAACCATACTCCCGGAATAGGACTCTTTTCAGATTAAGTTAATGTTACTAATGAATGTGTTAGTTGCAAATATGATAGTGTTACTATTATATTTGCGATCTAATATTTCATAGGATGAAAAGTCTTTTTGCCAGTTTAAAAATTGAGGTTAATCGCAATCTTTATGTTAAGGACCCCGAATCTTCAGCTTTAGGGAAAAAAATTGTGGAGCACAGCATTCTTTTAACACATGATATTGGATTTGAGCATTTTACCTTTAAAAAACTTGGAGCTAAAATTGGTTCTAATGAGAGTTCGATTTACCGATATTTTGAGAACAAGCACAAGCTGCTACTTTATCTCACTTCGTGGTACTGGGGATGGAAAGAATATCAATTAGTATTTGCTACAGCCAATATCGAAGATCCCAAAAAGAAGCTGGAGACGGGAATTCAGGTTTTGACCCGAAGCGTAGAGAGAGATTCTTTTATCTCCCATATTGATGAAGTAATCCTTCATAAAGTGGTAATTAATGAGTATTCCAAATCTTTTCTTTCAAAAGAGGTGGATAGGGAGAATAAAGAAGGCTTTTTTGCTGTGTACAATAGATTAGCGGTAAGGTTAAAAGAAATGGTTCTGGCAGTAGACAGTAATTATCCTTTTCCATCTTCTCTGGCCAGTACTGTTTTGGAAGGTGCGTTGCATCAGCATTTTTTAAAAGAACATTTTTCTTCACTTACAGAATGTAATGATAAGATATTGCCTTCTCAATTTTTTATTCACCTTGTTTCTTCAACTTTAAACTTACCTAAATAATGGCTAAAGGAACCTATGCACTTAACCGATTGTACGGCCTCTTAAAGCTCGACAGAAGAGATGTCTTACAAACTATTTATTATGCGATTTTTGCAGGATTAATAAACCTTTCTGTGCCCTTGGGTATACAGGCTATTGTAAACTTAATCCAGGGAGGTCGGGTAAGTACCTCCTGGATAGTACTTGTAGTACTGGTTACTCTGGCTGTGGGGTTTGTGGGGGTGCTGGAACTAATGCAGGTGCGTATCGTAGAAAATATCCAGCAAAAAATATTTACAAGGTCTTCTTTTGAATTTACCTACAGGTTTCCAAAAATTAAAATGGAACAGTTAAATTCTTCTTATCCCCCAGAACTTGCAAACCGTTTTTTTGATACTATTAATGTTCAAAAAGGCATGGCTAAACTGCTGCTGGATTTTCCTTCTGCTATAGTGCAAATTATTTTAGGTTTGATCCTGCTTTCCCTTTACCACCCATTCTTCATAATTTATGGGTTCTTACTGGTGGTCCTTCTGTGGCTTGTTTTTAAATTCACAGCACGCAAGGGAATGGACACCAGCCTTGATGAATCGAAACATAAATATAAAGTGGCCCACTGGCTTCAGGAAATGGCCAGGGAGATTGTTAGTTTTAAAGTATCAGGAAAGAGAAGTCTCGCAATGGATAAAAGTGATTATTTGACCAATAATTATCTTCATTCCCGCGAAGGTCATTTCGGCGTTTTAATAATTCAGTTTATAAAGCTAATAATTTTTAAGGTTCTGGTAACCGGGGGGCTTCTGGCCATTGGGGGTATGCTGGTATTAAATCAACAAATGAACATAGGGCAATTTGTGGCTGCAGAAATAATTATCCTCCTTATTATGGGATCTGTAGAAAAACTGATAAAAGGATTGGACACTGTTTATGATTTGCTTACTTCACTGGAAAAACTGGGCCAGGTAGTAGACAAAGAACTGGAAAAAACTGAAGGTGATAACGTCCTATCAGATGCAGTCCCTTTAGATGTAGAATTGGATGATGTATCGTACACCGCACCCACAGGTAATAAAACCATTCTTAGAAATATTTCCCTTAATATTCCTGCAGGAAAAAATTTTCTTATTAAAGGATCAAATGGTAGTGGACGTACAACACTTTTAAAAGTTGTTGCAGGAATACTTGAAGCCACACGCGGAAATATCTACGTAAATAATTATTCTTTGAAAAGCTTAGCCATAAATGACTACCGGGGAAGATTGGGGGTGTTTTTACCTGAAGAATTTCCTTTTGAAGGAACTTTACGTGATAATATAACTTTTGGTGATGACAGCGTATCTGATAAAGATATACAATGGGCAATAGACACGATGGGCTTATCACAATTTGTAAAAGAGCAGCCTGAAGGACTTAAAAGTATTATTTACCCAGAGGGGAAGTATCTTTCGTCACTAATAGGTAAACGAATTATCCTAGCCCGGGCAATTGTAAGAAAACCAGATTTGCTTATTCTTAAAGAACCTCTGGAACAATTTGAAAAAGAAGAAGCCAGTCGCCTTCTTCATTTCTTTACAGATAGTTCCCGGCCATGGTCTCTGTTAGTTGCAAGCAGGAATGAACTTTGGGAAGAATTCTGTGATGAAACCATCGTCCTGGAAAATGGTATAATAAAGAATAAATTTTAGCAAAAGATGCTTAATATATCAAAAGATAAACTGAACAGGAGGGTGGATATTTCAGAATATAAATCTGTGAAATATGCCTTTCACAAAACCAAATACGATTTATTCAACAAGATTCTTCTCGGTTTTATAATTTTTATTGTGTTAGTCATGTTTCTACCCTGGACGCAGAATGTTTCCGGATCTGGATATGTAACCACATTAAGTCCCGAGCACAGGCCTCAGACTATACAATCTGCTATTCCTGGTAGGATCGAAGAATGGTTTGTGGAAGAAGGTGAGTTTGTGAATGAGGGAGATACCATTCTTCATATTTCAGAAGTGAAAAGTGAGTATTTTGATCCCTTGCTGGTAGAAAGAACAGGAAACCAGATTGAAGCGAAGACAGGATCTGTTAACTCTTACGGAGGTAAAATTATTGCGCTTCGTGCTCAAATTGCAGCTTTACAAAATGAATTGGCTTTAAAATTGAAACAGGCGAATAATAAACTGAGACAGGCTCGTTTAAAAGTGGAGAGTGATAGTATAGACCTGGAAGCAGCCAGAACAAATCTCAATATTGCTGAGACTCAATACGCACGTACTGTGCAGTTACAGGAAGAAGGTCTTAAAGCTTTACCCGATGTGGAGGAGAAGAGATTAAAACTGCAGGAAACCCAGGCAAAATTAATTTCTCAACAAAATAAATTATTAGCTAGTGAAAATGAAGTTATTAATGCACAGTTGGAAATTAATAGAATTGAAGCAGAATATGTCAATAAAATAGCTAAAGCGGAAAGTGATCTAAATACAGCACGTTCAAACCAACTGGATGCCGAAGCACAGGTGAGTAAGCTGGAAAGTGATTATTCCAATTATGTGATTAGAGGCCAGATGAACTATATTTTAGCACCTCAAAGTGGCTATATAACCAAAGCCCTGCGCGCCGGGATTGGAGAGACCTTTAAAGAAGGGGAGCGACTGGTGGGGATCATGCCTTCAGATTTTCAACTGGCGGTTGAAACTTATATAGATCCGCTTGATATTCCTTTGATCCATATTGGAGAAGAGGTAAGAGTGCAGTTTGATGGTTGGCCTTCGATAGTTTTTAGCGGTTGGGAAAACCTTTCTTACGGAACTTACGGTGCACGTGTAGTTGCCATAGAAAGTTTTATAAGTGATAACGGAAAATATCGTGTTCTTCTTGCACCAGATCCTAATGATCATCCCTGGCCAGATGCACTTAGGGTAGGTTCCGGAGCAACAACAATAGCTCTATTGGAGGAAGTTCCTATCTGGTATGAAATATGGCGAAATTTAAATGGTTTTCCTCCAAATTACTACCAACCTGAAGGATCTTCTCAAGCGAACAAGGAAAAGAAGTAAACATGAAAGGATATTTATTTTTAGTTTCTGTTTTTTCCTGCTTTTTTCTCAAAGCTCAGGAACAACTTCCAGAAGTGTTGAGTTTTGAGGAATATATGGCCTATGTAAAGGAATATCACCCTGTAGCAGGCCAGGCAGAGCTTCAGATTTCCATGGGAGAAGCACAGCTGCTGAAGGCGCGGGGTGGTTTTGATCCAAAAATTGAAGTTAATTATGACAGGAAGGAATTTAAGGGAACAGAGTACTACGACATCCTGAATTCCACTTTTAAAATACCAACCTGGTACGGAGTAGAAGTAAAAGCAGGTTTTGAACAAAATGAGGGCTATTATCTGAATCCACAAAAAACAGTTCCCGAAGACGGACTGTTCAGCGCCGGAGTTTCTGTTGATGTGGGACAGGGGATGTGGATCAACGATCGTATGGCAACTTTAAAGAGTGCAAGAGCTTTCCGGCAGCAGACATTAGCCGAGCGGGATTTGATGGTAAATCAGGTGCTTTACGATGCGGCCATTGCTTATTTTGAATGGCTAAAGGTCTATAACGAAGTGATTATTTATGAAGAGTTTCTGGAAAATGCTGCAGAACGATTTTTGGGTATAAAACAGAACGCCCGGCTGGGAGAAGTAGCCGCCATAGATACGGTAGAAGCAAAAATTCCTGTTCAAAGCCGAACATTAGAGTTGGAGCAGGCAAGGGTAAGACTAATGAAGGAAAGGCTAAATCTGTCCAATTATTTATGGCTCGCAAACAATGTTCCGGTAGAACTACAGCCCAATGTAATTCCGGATACGAGTTTACAGGAAGATTTGGACTTAACTCTCGAGCTCCCCCCGTTGACCCCGGATCAAATTGATATAGAAGATCATCCCAAACTACGTTCCCTCGAATTCAAGCTTCAGGCTCTTGAAATCGAAAGACGTTTAAAAGCTAATAAATTACTGCCTGCTATAAATTTGGAATACAACTTTATTACCCCGGAGCCGGAATTTCAAACCCTCAATACAGCCAATTATAAAGCCGGAATAAGCTTTAGTGTGCCTTTGTTTCTTAGAAAGGAACGCGGGGATTTGCGCCTTGCTGAATTGAAAGTACAAGATACATATTTTGACCTTCAGCTGAATGAAAGGCAAATTGAGAATAAAATAAGGGCCGTTTTTCAGGAACTGGAATCCTATAAAATTCAGAATGTCATTGTGAGCGAAATGGTAGAAAACTATATTATAATGCTCGCTGCGGAAGAACGAAAGATGAGCTTTGGGGAAAGCTCCATATTCCTCATAAACAGCAGGGAAATTAAGCTAATAGAAGCACAACTAAAACAAAATGAAGTGCTCACGAAATTCATGTATGCAAAAGCCCGCCTTTTCCAGAGTCTTGGGATAATTCCGGAACTTGATTAGATTTTTACCTTAATTTCTGGCATAATTTGATGATCTTATCTCAGGCTTCACATCAGTAAAAAACTTAGGTATATTATTTGATACACTTCCTCTATATTTAAAAAGAAAAGCTTAAAATAATTGCTGATTTTTTTCAAAGAAAATATATCATCTCAAGAATAAATTTAAAATCATAGGAGAACCTATAAAATGCAAATTATCAAGTCTTTGTTTGGTTTCGGCTCCCAAACCAATGCGAAAATTCAAGTCTTTAAAGAAGATCAATTCAAAAAATATCTTTTAGATACTCACGGTGTTTTAATTGATGTTCGCACTCCCAAGGAGTTTATCGAAGATCATATTGAAAATGCCAGGAACATTAATTTTTACGATTCCCGGTTCATGACCAGGATTAAAAGCTTAAATAAAGATCAGCCCGTGTTTATTTATTGCCGGAACGGAGCCAGAAGTGCGCGCGCTGCGAAATTTATGGTGAAGGAGGGTTTTTTACAGATTTATGATCTTAAAGGTGGATTTCTAGCCTGGCAGAAGTAAATTTCTTTTTGAAATTTGAGCCACTAAAGCATTCATATTTAAAGATTTTCTCTGAAGCTAGTGGTTTTTTTAGCTTCAGAGAAAATCAAATGCTTCTTTCTGGGTTTTCATTAAATTATAAATAATGACAAATCAATTTTCTACATAAATTATTCTATGTAATTCCTTCTAAAACCGCTCTGTCACCATTCAATTTTTGCTTAATTTTAGCGGAGAGCAGGAATAGTTCCTGATGATTTGTAATGAACTGAAAATCATTTTTTTTGAAGTAGGTTCTTAGAACTTTCTATGGAAAATCTGGAATACGCAAGGCTGCAAATGGCCTTTACTCTTGGATTTCATATTATTTTTGCCTGTATCGGGATGGTTATGCCTTTTTTCATGGTAATAGCCCACCGGAAATGGCTAAAAACCAGAAATCCGCTTTACCTGAAGCTTACAAAGGCCTGGCTAAAAGGCGTAGCAATATTTTTTGTGACCGGTGCAGTTTCCGGAACAGCACTCTCCTTTGAGTTAGGTATGCTCTGGCCGGAATTTATGAAACATGCCGGCCCAATTATAGGAATGCCCTTTTCTCTGGAAGGAGCGGCTTTTTTTGTGGAAGCAATTGCCCTTGGCTTTTATCTTTACGGCTGGAATAAACTTCCAGAAAAATTTCACTGGTTTACAGGTATAATAATTGGCATTTCAGGAGTAGCATCTGGAATATTGGTAGTTTCTGCAAATGGTTGGATGAATGCTCCTTCGGGTTTTGATTATATTAATGGTGAATTCACAAATATAGATCCTGTCCAGGCATTTTTGAATCCCGCCTGGTTTACCCAGGCATTACATATGACGCTTGCGGCTTTTGTTGCCACCAGTTTTGCTGTGGCCGGCCTTCATGCATATCAGATTTTGCGTAACAATAATCCGGAACTGCATAAACAGGCATTTAAAATTGCCATTTCTTTTGGTGCGGTCGCAGCAATTCTGCAGCCTTTAAGTGGTGATCTTTCAGCTAAAGATGTAGCAGAAAGGCAGCCGGTAAAGCTTGCTGCCATGGAAGCCCATTATGAAACCAGTAAAGGAGTTCCGCTCTATATCGGCGGAATAGTAGATGAAGAGAAACGGGAAGTTACCAACAAATTGGAAATTCCGAATGCCCTTTCTTTTCTTGCTTTTGGAGACTTTGATGCCGAAGTAAAGGGGCTTAATGACTTTCCTGAAGACGAGCTTCCTCCAGTCGCTATAGTTCATTATGCATTCCAGACGATGGTTGGGATTGGTACATTACTAATGCTTGCAGGGCTACTTTATTTTATTAGTCTGAAGAAGAAATCGTGGATGGATAGCCGCAAATATTGGTGGTTTTTTATGTTGCTTGCACCGCTTGGTTTTATTGCTCTGGAAGCTGGTTGGGTGGTGACAGAAGTTGGGCGCCAGCCATGGATAATTTATGGTATTATGCGTACCGAAGATGCCGTAACACCAATGCCGGGAATAAAATTCAGCTTTTATATGTATTTGATGGTTTACATTATTCTCGCTTTTACCGTCACCTGGCTTATGAAAAGGCAAATAAGAGTTTTAAATGCAGATAAAGAATAACTATGCTATACGTCGTCCTTTTCTTTACGCTTTTTTCGTTTTTTCTTTATGTACTGCTGGGCGGGGCAGATTTTGGTGCAGGCATAGTAGAGCTTTTTTCTTCAAAGGAAAATAAAAAGATTAACCGCGATACGATCTATAAAGTGATGGGCCCGGTTTGGGAAGCCAATCATATTTGGCTAATTATCCTCATAGTAATCCTCTGGATCGCTTTTCCGGTGTATTTCAATGTTATCATTATTTACTTGCACATTCCGCTTACATTGGTACTTCTGGGAATTACTATGCGTGGTGTAGCTTTCATTTTTCGGCATTACGATGCCATAGAAGATCGCTCACAATATCTTTATAACGTGATGTTCCGTATTTCCAGTTTTATAACTCCGGTTTTTCTGGGAATGTCCTTTGCCGCTTTAATTGGTGGGGAAATTATTAGAACAGAAGATTATGCCAGCTATTCCTTCAGCCAAATTTTTATGCATCCGTGGCTGAATATCTTTTCTCTACTGGTGGGCTTGTTCTATGCCGCGCTTTGTGCTTTCCTAGCTTCCACTTTATTAATTGGCGAAAGCGAAGGAAAGATTAGAAAAATGTACAGCCGAAAATCACGATATTTTACCATTGCCCTTGTCACAATAGGCTTTATCCTTGTAGTCTATGGTTATATTTCTGATATTGCATTTATCGAAGATTTTATAACAAATCCTATTTCTATAGTTGCTGTCGTTTTATCCGGAATTCTTCTTATTCCGCTTTGGAATTCCATTAGAAAACAGAATAGGATTGCCAGTCGTTATCTGGCTGGATTTCAGGTAATTCTCATCTTGTTTGCCGCCCTTATTGCACATTTTCCGTATATAATAATTACTGCAGGAGAAGAACTGAGTATTCTTGAAGGTGTGGCTCCGGAAGCGGTAATTTCTACTCTGGGGATTTCTCTCATTATTGGCGGATTTGTTATCTTACCGGGACTTTTCCATCTCATGAAGTCATTCAATATGATTAAGGTTTATGAAAAGGATGCCAAAGAACTTGAAGAGTAAGTAATCTGTTTTAACTGTGGCCGGAATTAAAAGTTTTAAAAAATCATTTGGGAAGAAGCCGGAAGGGGAGCGGCTGGAAAGGATAGAAAAATCTTCCAACAGTACTAACGGAAAATTTCAGAATGTACAGCCTACAGCGGTAAGTCCAGATGATGTCTCGATGATCACTGTTCTTAAGGATTTTATGACGCGGCCAAAGTCGGTGAGACCTTCCGCAGAACTTCCGAATGTAAAGACAGACCTTTCGCAAATTTCTTCAGACAAACCGGTTATTGTCTGGTTTGGACATTCTTCCTATTTCATCGATTTCAACGGATACCGAATTCTTGTTGATCCTGTTTTTAGCGGAAATGCTTCTCCGGTTAAATTCTTCGGTAAATCATTTCGCGGTGCAGACAAATATGAAGTTGATGATTTTCCTGAAATAGATCTGCTCATTCTTACGCACGATCATTACGATCATCTGGATTATCCTTCAATTATGAAACTGAAATCCAAAGTAAAGAAAATTGTTACTTCCCTGGGAGTGGGAGCGCACCTTGAATATTGGGGATTGGAAAAAATGGGCATTACAGAATTAGACTGGTGGGAAGATAAACGAATAAATGAAAAGCTAAAAATTACGGCGGCACCGGCACGGCACTTTTCGGGAAGGGGAACCACGCGTTTTGCAACACTTTGGTCCTCTTTTATTCTGGAATTCAGCGCCTACAAAATTTATATAGGAGGAGATTCAGGTTACAGTCAGCAGTTTAAAGAAATAGGAAGAAGGTTTGGACCTTTTGATCTGGCTTTTATGGAATGCGGCCAGTATAATGAAAACTGGCCGGAGATTCATATGTTTCCCGAGCAGGCAGTCACCGCTGCTAAAGATCTTAATGCAAAAATTGCAATTCCGGTGCATTGGGGAAAATTCACCTTATCAATACATTCCTGGAATGAACCTGTCAAGAGATTTGTGGCTTCTGCGAAAAAATCAGGGCAGCAATACGTAGTGCCAAAAATAGGAGAACCTTATAAATTGGGAGAAGATTTTAATCAGGAAACCTGGTGGAATTTTGAAGAGAAGTACTAGTGATGACGCCGCAACTTTTAAAACTTTGTGAAATTTTAATGAAATAATACCAATATGTTTGGGGTGTGCAGGTATTTGGTTAATTTAGTTTTAACAATTTGAATGAATAAATAAACAATAAACCAGTTTAATATGAAAACCAAGATTTTAAGTACATTATTAGTAAGTTCATTTTTCTTTTTCATCGCTTGCGGTGAAAGTACAGACGTTGTAGAATCTGGTACTTACCAGGGAACTATAGAGGAGGTAGAGCCATCTAAAGATGAAATTTATGTAAAGACTGACGATGATAAAACGCTGGAACTTTACTTTACAGAAGAAACACAACTTACCAGGAACGGCAGTACCGTAGATTTTTCGGAACTGGAGGAAGGTCAGAAAGTGGAAGTTGAGGTAGAAAAGAATGGCCAGAGACTTGATCCTATTTCAGTTGAAATAATGGAGTAAGTATGGCAGAAATACCAGAATTTTGGCGGACAGAGGTATACCATCCTCTGTCCGTTCATTTTCCAATAGTTTTATTGTTACTCGCCTTCATCTTCAAACTCTTCGCATTAAAGTTTAAACGGGAGCTTTGGGAAACAGGAGGAACACTCATGTTGTTACTTGGGGTTGTCGGAATCTGGATCGCCATTTACACCGGAAATCTTGCCGATGGTATCGTTTCCAGGAAATTATGTGATCCTACAATTCTTAAAGACCACGAAAATATGGCCTATCTCTCCGCTTATATTTTTAGTGGAAGCTTGCTCGTGGATCTTGCTGCTTATTTTAAAATTTCTTTTTTCCGCAAATTGATTGTCCAATTCGTTCTTGTTTTAGGACTGGCTGCAGGAACGGGAGTTTTAATGTATGTAGGTCATCTTGGAGTTACTCTGGTTTATCAGCAGGCCGCCGGCGTAAATATTCCTTCAGGAAATTGCGCGGAATTTGAATAAACCTTCTTTTATAAACTTCTTCTGAAGGAAATTTTCACTAATTTCAATAAAATTTTAGCAGTATTGAAGCTAAACTTTTTGAGGTCGATAATTGGCAATTTTCTGAATCAATGCCGAAAATTGCCAATTATCGACCTTAATTTTATTTCGATTCTCAAGTGAACAGGAATTTTTTTATTTTAATGTTTTAGTTGAAATAGAGAAATATTCGATAATGGCCAGTCTTAAGATTAAAAGGAACTCAGAATGGGCTAACAAATTCCGATCTTTTGAACTCGTTTTAGACGGCGGGGTTTTGGGTTATATTGAAGATCGAGAAATTAAAGAATTCAAAATTCCTCCCGGGAAACATACTTTGCGAGCGCAATTGGACTGGTGCGGAAGCCGTGTAATTCAGTTTGAAATTAACGAAGGAGAAGAGAAACTTGTAGAAGTTACCGGTTTTATCTTTTCCGGTTGGTTCCTGCCTGTAGCTCTTTTAAACGCACTGCTTTATTTTTTACTTTATACCGTTTACGACATCAGTTCCATTTATCTCGCTTTCCTGATGTTCTTTTTCCTTGGCTATTTTGTTTATTTTATCACTTTCGGAAGAAATGATTATCTGCGACTTTTAGAACGTAATTAGTCTTTTTTACTAACAGCCCGCTGGTTCTATAGCTTTTTTCAAAAAGCTTTATAAAGTCTTTAATTATTACTTCAAACTTTTTCTATATTTACGAAACAGGCCTCAAAAGCCCCGTTTAACTAAGAATTATGGAAAAAAAATATAAGGTCACGGTAAATGGTGCTTACGAGTATCAATTTTCCCTTGATGACATTACCACATTAGATCAACAGGAACTTTCCGGTTCTAAATTTCATGTTTTAAAGGAGCATAAATCCAACAAAGCCGAAGTTTTGTATGCTGATTTTAATAAGAAAAGATACACGGTGAGGATCAATTCCAATATTTATGAAGTAGATATTGCCAATGAGTTGGATTTGCTTATTGAAGAAATGGGACTTTCACTGGGTTCTGCTCAGGCTGTAAACGATATAAAGGCGCCAATGCCGGGTCTCATTCTCGATGTAATGGCCAAGGAAGGTGATGAGGTGAAAGCGGGAGATTACCTGCTCGTGCTCGAAGCTATGAAAATGGAAAATACCCTCTCTGCTCCTGGCGACGGAATTATAAAATCTGTACATATTGAAAAAGGGCAAACGGTAGATAAAAATCAATTATTGATCGAACTGGAGGAAATAAGTGAAGAGTGAAAAGTGAAAAGCCATGATAGCGGGCAGATAAACTATTTCAAAAAGATAATTACAGATGAAGAAAATTTTAGTAGCCAACCGCGGAGAAATTGCTTTGCGGGTGATGAAAACCGCACAGAAAATGGGAATAAAAACCGTGGCTGTTTTCTCGAAGGCAGACAGGAATGCACCGCATGTAAAATTTGCAGATGAAGCGGTTTGTATTGGAGAAGCCCCTTCCAGTGAATCCTATTTACGGGGTGATAAAATTATAGAAGTTGCAAAAGATCTTGGAGTGGACGGTATTCATCCCGGCTACGGATTTCTAAGTGAAAACGCCGGGTTTGCCGAAAATGTGGAAAAAAACGGCATCACCTGGATTGGTCCCGGTTCCAAAGCCATCAAAATAATGGGGAGCAAACTCGCCGCCAAAGATGCTGTAAAGAAGTATGATATCCCTATGGTTCCGGGAATAGATGAAGCGATTACCGATGTGGAAAAAGCCAAAGAAATCGGGCGGGAGATCGGGTTTCCTATTTTAATTAAAGCCTCTGCCGGTGGTGGTGGAAAAGGAATGCGTATTGTTGAAAAAGAGAAAAATTTGGCAGACCAAATGAAGCGTGCGATAAGTGAAGCGGAATCTGCTTTTGGTGATGGGTCGGTTTTTATTGAAAAATATGTTGGTTCGCCGCGACATATAGAAATCCAGGTATTATCAGATACTCATGGAAATTTTCTTCATCTTTTTGAGCGGGAGTGTAGTATCCAAAGGCGTCACCAGAAGGTGGTGGAAGAAGCCCCGTCAGTAATTCTGGATGAAAAACTGCGGAAGCAAATGGGAGAGGCTGCTGTAAAAGTAGCCAAGGCCTGTGATTATGTTGGAGCGGGTACTGTGGAGTTCCTGATGGATGAAAATAAGAATTTCTATTTCCTCGAAATGAATACGCGCCTGCAGGTGGAACATCCGGTAACCGAATTAATTACCGGAATCGATCTTGTGGAGCAACAGATAAAAATAGCCAGGGGTCAAAAATTGCAATTTTCGCAGGAAGATCTAAAGATCACCGGTCATGCACTCGAACTTCGGGTTTATGCTGAAGATCCCATGGAAGACTTTATGCCCAGCGTGGGAACTCTGGAAAGGTACCGAGGTCCTGCAGGAGAAGGCATCCGCCTGGATGATGGTTTTGAAGAAGGAATGGAAGTTCCAATCTATTACGACCCGATGCTCGCCAAGTTGATAACTTACGGGAAAAGTAGGGAAGAAGCCATTCAGCTAATGATAAAGGCGATAGATGATTACGAAGTGAAGGGAGTGATGACCACGTTACCCTTCGGAAAATTTGTATTTGAACATGAAGCCTTCAGAAGTGGAAATTTTGATACTCATTTTGTAAAAAAATATTATTCCGCAGAAAAACTGGAGGCAAAAATAGAAGAAGAAGCCAAACTCGCGGGATTAATTGCATTGAAGCAATATTTAAAGGATCAGAAACTAGTCCGTTTACCAAAATAGAATATAAGAGATGAGTAAGAATATAGAAAAGCTTAATGAAAAAATACAACAAGCTCATTTAGGTGGCGGTGAAAAACGGATTGCCAAACAGCACGAAAAGAAGAAGTTAACTGCCCGGGAAAGAGTTGATTATTTGCTGGATGAAGGCTCCTTTGAAGAGCTTGGAATATTGGTAACACATCGAACCACCGATTTTGGGATGGACAAGCAGCAGTATTATGGCGATGGAGTGGTAACCGGGTATGGAACTATTCACGGCCGGCTTGTTTACGTATTTGCTCAGGACTTTACTGTTTTTGGAGGCGCTTTATCTGAAACCCACGCTGAAAAAATTTGCAAAGTTATGGACCACGCCATGAAAGTTGGTGCACCAATTATCGGATTAAATGATTCGGGAGGTGCCAGGATTCAGGAAGGGGTGAAATCATTGGGTGGCTATGCAGATATTTTTTATAGAAATGTACAGGCATCGGGTGTAATTCCGCAAATATCGGCAATTATGGGACCGTGTGCGGGAGGAGCCGTGTATTCCCCGGCAATGACAGATTTTACACTGATGGTGCAGGACACCAGTTATATGTTTGTAACGGGACCAAACGTAGTAAAAACGGTAACTAACGAAGAAGTCACTTCTGAAGAGCTTGGCGGTGCCAGCACGCATTCCACAAAGTCCGGCGTAACGCATATTACATCATTTAACGACATTACCTGCCTGGAAGATATCAAAAACTTGATGAGTTATCTTCCGCAGAATAATAAGGAAACACCGGAAAAGCTCCCTTACGAGCTGGGAGATGAGATAAGAAACTCGCTGGACAGCATGATTCCTGATAGTTCCACAAAACCTTATGATATGCATGAGGTGATAAAAGGAATTATAGATGAAGATTCTTTCTTTGAAATTCATAAAGATTATGCCGATAATATTATTGTCGGTTTTGCGCGGCTTGGAGGGAGAAGTATCGGGATTGTTGCCAATCAGCCAATGAGTTTGGCCGGGGTGCTCGATGTGGATAGTTCAAAAAAAGCGGCACGTTTTACACGTTTTTGCGACTGCTTTAATATTCCGTTGCTCGTGTTTGTTGATGTTCCGGGATTCTTACCGGGAACCGACCAGGAATGGAACGGAATTATTTTGCATGGTGCCAAGTTATTGTATGCTTTAAGTGAAGCCACAGTGCCACGGGTAACGGTAATTACTCGTAAGGCTTATGGTGGTGCTTATGATGTGATGAATAGCAAACATATTGGTGCCGATCTTAATTACGCCTGGCCAACTGCGGAAATTGCCGTAATGGGAGCTAAGGGTGCGAGTGAAATTATCTTTAGAAAAGAAATTAAAGAGGCCGAAGATCCGGAAGTGAAACTTTCTGAAAAGGAAGCTGAATATGCTGAAAAGTTTGCGAATCCGTTTAAAGCGGCGCAACGCGGATTTATAGATGAGGTGATTATGCCGCGGGATACCAGAAGAAAACTACTAAAGGCTTTTAGTATGCTCGAAAATAAGCAGGTGTTAAGGATAGACAGGAAGCATGGGAATATTCCGTTGTGATTTTGAGGTAAGAAATTAAAGAGGAAAAGAGAAAAAGAGGAGAGAGAAAAGAGAACAGAAAAAGATTTTAGATTTTAAATGTATTTGAGAGAAGAAGAGAATTCACGATTCATCATTTAAAATAAGTTTTCAGGTCGATAATTGCCATTTTGAAGACATGACTATTTCAGAAGAAAAAGAGAGAAATAAAGTATGAAGTTTAAAAAAATAGTATGTGTAGATCATACCAAGATTCAGGATTGGGCTTTGGAGGAACTACAGCAATATAGTGAAGAGAAAATTGATGTATATAAAGACGAACCGGCTTCTGAAACTGAGGTTTTAGAGCGGATAGGCGATGCGGAAGCGATTTTTGTGTCGTGGAGGACCCAAATTGACGAAAAAATCATTGAAAAGTGTCCGAATCTCAAGTATATCGGAATGTGCTGCAGTCTGTATGATGACGCTTCTGCTAACGTGGCCGTGAATTTCGCCCGGGAGAGGGGAATTGGGGTTACAGGCATCAGAGATTATGGAGATCCCGGTGTTATTGAGTTTATAGTTTCAGAATTGGTGAGATTGCTGCACGGTTTTGGTAAAAATCAGTGGCGGGAAATGCCAATGGAGCTTACCGGCAGGAAATTAGGAATTATCGGCCTTGGCACTACCGGACAGTTACTGGCAAAATGCCTGCTGCCTTTTGGAATGGATCTCTACTACTTCAGCAGGACCAGGAAAAAAGACTGGGAAGAGAAAGGTGTTAATTACCTGGAATTGGATGAATTGCTAAAAACTTCAGAAATGATAAGTATTCATCTGCCAAAAAATATTCAGATTCTGAAGAAAAAGGAGTTTGAGCAGTTGGGTTCTGGAAAAATTTTGATTAATACTTCACTGGGACTGCCTTTAGACGAAAAGGCTTTTCAGAAATGGATAAGTGAACCTTCAAATTTTGCCATTTTCGACGGAGATGCAAAAAGTAAACTCGATGGCCGAATCCTGAAGAATAAAAACCTGATTACAGTGGATAAAAGTGCCGGATGGTCCACAAAAACAGAAGAACGCCTGTCTCAAAAAGTATTAAATAATTTTAAAGAATTCATCAAAGACTAATTGCGCCTGACGTCTGATTCATATTGTTATTTACTTTTCTATATGCCGATAAATGAATTTTTTTGAGTAGCCCTGTAGATAAAGTAGTATGTAGTTAAGAACTTCTTTTTAAAAAATTTTATAAAAAATGATCTCCTAAGGTGAGATTTTCTAATTATTTTGAAGCAGATGATAAGATGGTAATGAGATCTTGTATTTGACCACCAGCAGACGAATAATTATCACGGTAAGTGAGGTAACGATGTAAATAATATCAATATTTACTCCAAGCCGGTGCAGAATAACAAAGGCTAGACCTCCCACAATGCATGCTGTCGCGTAAATTTCCCTTCTAAAAATTACCGGAATTTCGTTACAGAGAATATCCCTTACCACCCCACCAAAAGTACCTGTCATTGCCCCTATGGCGATAGAAATTATAGGATCAAGGTTGTTGGCAACACCGGTTTCTACTCCTGTGATTGTAAAAACTCCGAGTCCGATAGTATCAAACAGGAAAAGGGAGGTTTTGAGGTAATTTATTTTATTCCGGAAGATAATTGCAAAAATAGTTACCGCTCCAATAAGGTAAACGTAGGTTGCGTTTTCCATCCAGGCGACCGGAGTATTTCCCATAAGCGCATCGCGAATGGTACCGCCACCAATAGCGGTTACAAAGGCTATAATAAAAATTCCGAAGAGATCGAGCTTCCTGTCCATTGCTGCAAGTGCCCCCGAAATGGCAAAAGCCATGGTTCCCAGGATGTCCAGAATATTAAATAGACTCAGTTCCATAACGGGCAAAGGTAATTTTTAACTTCGAATCCTGAGGAGGTCAAATAAGTTTTTTCTGAAGCTTCTGAAAAGATCAGGAATTTACTGAAGCTATTTGCCAATAACAAATCTTCATCGTAATAGTCTCGGGAATTTACTTTAAAGTTAGTATTTTTGCATTTCAAATTATATTCCTATGAGCGATAAAGTTGAAAGAATAAAGTGTCTTATTATAGGCTCCGGGCCGGCAGGGTATACTGCAGCAATCTATGCATCCCGTGCAGATCTTAAACCGGTAATGTACACCGGAATGGAACCCGGCGGACAGTTAACCACTACTACTGAAGTAGATAACTTTCCCGGATATGCAGACGGTATAGACGGGCCGCAAATGATGATGGACCTTCAGAAACAGGCTGAACGTTTTGGTACCGAAGTGAGAATAGGAATGGTAACTGAAGTAGAATTCAGCAAAGAAATTGGCGGAATTCATCGTGCACGTGTAGATAACGCTACCTGGGTTGAGGCAGAAACTGTAATTATTTCTACAGGAGCTACTGCAAAATATCTTGGATTGCCAAGTGAGCAGAAATTAAGAGGAGGCGGAGTTTCAGCATGTGCGGTTTGTGACGGTTTCTTTTATAAAAATCAGGATGTTGCCATTGTGGGTGGTGGTGACACCGCTGCAGAAGAGGCTACTTATCTTTCCAATATTTGTAATAAAGTGACTATGTTGGTTAGGAAAGATGAGATGCGAGCGTCTAAAGCAATGCAGCACAGGGTGACCAGTACAAAAAACATTGACCTGAGATATAATACCGAGGTTGATGAAATTCTTGGTGACCAGGTAGTTGAAGGTTTGCGAATGGTAAATAACCAGACAGGAGAGAAGGAAGAAATAAAAATTACCGGATTTTTTGTAGCTATTGGACACAAACCAAATACTGAAGTCTTTAAAGGTCAGCTGGACATGGATGATACCGGCTATTTGATCACGAAAGGCAAATCTACAAAAACAAATCTTCCGGGGGTTTTTGCTTCAGGAGATGTACAGGATAAAGAATATCGCCAGGCTGTAACTGCAGCCGGAACGGGTTGTATGGCAGCTCTTGATGCAGAGCGATATTTGGCTGAAGTGGAGAGTAGGAAAGAAGAGGAAGTCACTGCCTGAAAATGGCAATTTTCGAATATAAAAAATCCCGTCAATTCAGTTTGACGGGATTTCTTTTTCCGGGAAGGAACTACGACTAATCTTCGTTACATTCTTCCCACATTTTTTGCTGAAGCTGAATTGTGCAGTTTTCTTCAGCAATTATTTTCTGTGTATCCTCTTGAGGATTTTCCATCATAAACGACATAACCAAACTGATCAATAAAGAAATTAATGTGCTCATGACTGGCTGGTTGTATCGGTTTCTACTGTAGTTGTTTCAGAATCTTCTGTATTCTCTGGTTCTTCAGTAGAACTACGGTTAGTGCTTCGGGAGTTATAATCGCTTTCCTCGTCCCATTGGTCTTCGCTTTCCCATTCTTCATCGGTATAAGTATCGTCAGCATTTTCATCCTCCATTTCCATCTCCACCGGGCAGTCGTTGCAAATAGTTCCATTCTCAGTTATTTCCAGGTAACGTTCCTGGTCGCCATGCCTGTAGATGTTTTCACTATTATATCTTCGGCTAATAAAAGCACCTACATTGTCCTCCACATAAAGCGTGGTGCCCTGCGGGAGAAACAACGTGATCCTCACTTCCTGATCTCTGTACTTGTATTTTAAATCTGAAGTGAGGTGACTGTCGAGTTGTAATTCATTATTTATAAGGTTGACATCATACTGAATATTGCGTGCTCTTTCATTGGCATCTTCAAAATCACTTCCTTCTGCAGCTTTCACAATTTCCATGCTCGCAAGGGAATCCCTTGTAGATTTTATCGTAATCCAAACCTGGTCTGAAAATAACATTTTGTTATTGCTTTCGTCATGTTTTATTTTAAAAGCATCACCACGATAAAAGCTGGAAGAAAAACTATTCTGATTTTGCATTTTCAGGAATAAGGTATCCTGTGCAGAAATATTCAGCGGCTTTGTGATCACCGTTTCTCCATCAAAAGCTGTATTCGTGGCCTGCTGAATTCCGATTATAAGTAATCCGATAAAGGAGAGAATCCACACTCCAAGTAATACCAGTTTGGCAGTTGTTCCAATTGATTTAAGGTTGTTCACCAGAATTTTTAGTCCTAAAACGAAAAGGAAGAAAAACGGAATTCCCACCAGGAAAAAAAACAGCAAGGAAATTAGCCATAGCGGCCCGCCACTTACCGCCATTTCTATGTAATCTGTCCACGGAGTTTCGATAATTCCGAAGACACCAATGGTAAACAAGGCTATAAATAGTCCTATTAAAATTGATCCTGATAGTAATAGAAGTAAGATTCCGATGAATTTCACGAAGATGGTAAGTACCATTAAAATGGCATTTCCTAAAGCCGATCCTGCAGAACTTGCTCCCGATCTTGCCCTTTTCCCGTATTTTTCATAATCTACATCTTTTACCTTTCCGGCTACGTTATCAAAACCTTCACGAATTTTTTTTTCGATGTTGCTGATGGTCACTTCTTCACCTTTCATGGCAAGCCTGTCTGCTGTAGTCTTCGCTTCGGGCACAAAAATCCAGAATGCGATATATATCAGGATAAAAGCACCACTGGTAAGCAATGTGAGCAGCACCCATAGTAGCCGAACCCAAACCGCATCAATTTCCATATAATGTCCCAGACCGGAAGAAACGCCACCCAGATAACTGTTTAAAGGATCCCGGAATAGTTTTCTTCCGGTCATTTTTCCTGTAGATTCATAAACGGGTTCATCTTCAAAGATTTCTTCGTCTACCATGTAATCTTCAGGCTGACCCATGATTGCAATCACTTCTTCAACTTCTTTAATGCTGATTACCTGTCTCTTATCCTTGATCTTTTCATTGAATAATTCAGCAATACGGGCTTCAATGTCTGCTATTATTTCCTCGCTTCCCTGCGTACGGGCAAACGAGCGTTTAATGGCCTCCAGATAGTGCTGTAATTTAGCATAAGCATCTTCATCTATGTGGAAGAAAATGCCGGCGAGATTTATATTGACTGTTTTATTCATGATCTTTATTTTTTTGAGTGGTTACAATAGTCACAGCAGTTTGCAGTTCGTCCCAGGTGGTGGTGAGTTCCTTAAGGAACAATTTTCCTGTATCTGTAAGTCCGTAGTACTTACGTGGTGGCCCACTGCTGGATTCTTCCCATCGGTAAGAAAGGAGTCCGGCGTTTTTAAGCCTGGTGAGTAAAGGATAAATGGTACCTTCTACTACCAGTAATTTTGCGTCTTTCAGGGTTTCGAGAATTTCTGCCACATATGCATCTTCATCCTTAAGGACAGAGAGAATGCAGTACTCCAGAACACCTTTTCGCATTTGCGCTTTGGTATTTTCAATCTTCATAATGTGTGATTTTCTTTGTTAAACTGTGCATTTTTTGATTGATGATTAGTGTTATTGATACTTATAAAATTGATGCATAACGGATAATTGTAAAGTTCTCCCTCATTTGCTTTTAGACTCGCGCTTATCACAGCAAAGATTTCCAGGACAAAAAGGGCAAGGAGGAGCGTGGCAAAGACTATTACCAGAATGATGGCAGAAAGTGCCTGCTGTAAATCATCTATTACAAATTCAGGAAGTCTATGTAAAAAAATTTCAGGATCGAGGTTCAGTACAATGAGAGTAAGCCCCGCCAATCCAAGTACTACCAATAAAATGCTATACAGGAAAATACTTATCTGGAAGTTAAGTGCATTTCTTCCATGGTGGTCTACGAATTCATCATCTTTTCTGAAAATCCAGAGAAGGAGCGGAAAAAGAAAATTTCCTAATGGAAAAAGAAACTTGGTAAACACCGACAGATGAATGAGTGTTGCCAGGTTTTTATCCCTGTTTAAGACTTTTAAGTTCATAACCTATTATTTTCTTATACAAATATATGTACAAAGGATAGTAATTTGCAAAACATAGTACTCAAAATTAACTTAAATTTAAGAATTGATATTCCCAGCTGAACCAGTTATTTTAAATACATTTAAGTACAAATTTGAAATTTCCAGTAATGACACCCGCAAAACTTAATTCTTTTTTAATGCTGAAATTACCCAGTGCATGGCTCTGTGGTGTGCGGGTAAAACAGATTAATAGCAGGAGCTGTCAAGTAAGGGTTAAGCACAGGTGGATAAATCAGAATCCGTTTAAATCGATGTATTTTGCGGTACAGGCGATGGCTGCCGAGTTAAGCACGGGAGCATTGGTAATGTCAAAAATTCAGCAGGAAAACAAGAAGATTTCGATGTTGGTTGCCCAAAATAAATCTACTTTCTCAAAAAAAGCAACAGGAAAAATCACCTTTACGTGTGAGGATGGCGAAAAAATTACTGAAGCTATCAAAAAAACTTTATCCACCGGAGAAGGTGAAACCTTCTGGATGAAAAGTGAGGGAAGAAATGAAGAAGGGATTGAAGTATCCGAATTTCATTTTGAATGGACGGTGAGGGTGAAGAAGTAAATGATTTGAGAATTTGAAAATGAGTTAATTTGAAAATGCAGTCATAAAAGAAAGTTGAGTCAGTCAAAAGAGGGGAGGAAGGAATTAAAAGCTTTATGCTGTAAAACATCAAACGATAAACAACAGATAACTCATAACAGAGAACAACTTTAAAAACTTTAAACCTTAACCTTTAAATACTTAAATTCATGAATGCACATGAAATAGATTACCAGATCTTTGGAGAAGAAATGCAGTATGTTGAGCTGGAACTGGATCCAGAGGAGGCGGTAATTGCTGAAGCCGGAAATTTTATGATGATGGATAACGGCATCCAGATGAATACCATTTTTGGCGACGGTTCTGCCAAAGATGAAGGCTTTTTGGGAAAAATCCTGGGAGCTGGAAAAAGGTTGTTGACCGGGGAAAGTCTTTTCATGACTATTTTCTCCAACGAGATACAGGGAAAGAAAAAAATAAGTTTTGCATCTCCCTATCCGGGAAAGATTATTCCCATAGACCTTACAAAGTTTAACGGGAAGTTTATTTGTCAAAAAGATGCTTTTTTATGTGCTGCAAAAGGCGTTTCCATTGGAATTGAGTTCAGTAAAAAGTTTGGTCGTGGTTTCTTTGGAGGTGAAGGTTTTATTATGCAAAAAGTAGAGGGAGATGGTATGGCATTTGTCCATGCAGGCGGAACTATGGCAAGAAAGGAATTACAACCTGGTGAGAAATTAAAAGTGGATACTGGTTGTATAATTGGTTTTACACAGGATATTGATTATGATATCGAATTCGTTGGTGGTATAAAAAACACCTTTTTTGGTGGCGAAGGTTTGTTCTTTGCTACGCTCACTGGACCCGGAACTGTTTATATTCAGTCTTTGCCTTTTAGCCGACTGGCAAACAGAGTTCTTCAGGCGGCACCGCAAGGTGGAGGCAAGGATAAAGGAGAAGGTAGTATTCTAGGTGGATTGGGAGATGTGATTGGTGGGGATAGAAGGTTCTAACGAACTAAATCGTTTTCGTACATCTTTATTTAAAATAAATTACCTATATTTAGAAAGTATTAATCTAAGCTTATAGAAACAATTCTACCTTTTTTTAATCATTTTTTCTAACTAAACCAGGTATCAAATTATGGCGAGAGCGATTTTTGAATACACCAAAACAGTACTTGACAAAGTAAGTTTTGATGCTACGCTGTTCTGTAAGGAAGTCAACAAAGCAATGGACAGATTGCTGCCTCATGAAATTGAGGAACTAAAAATCTGGATTATAACTTTAACCCGGCAGAACCCCGAATTAAATAGTTGTTTAATTTATTTAAATCCATAGAAAAAAGCGGCCCTTGAGCCGCTTTTTCTTTTTCTGTTTGACCTCATTTCGATTACTATTTATGCTTCTGGTAAATCTCTAACCAAAATATTATAGCAGAGTTGCCAGACCGATTGCAGTTGAGGAGTTTGTTTGTCCTTTTGCCTTCATTCAAGATGACAAAAACTAAGTTTAGGCTTTCAAAAGGTCAACCACTTTACTTTTTATTTATCGGACTTATAATCTGTACGTTTTGATAGGCTATTGCTCCTTTTATAACTCCTGCAATGGTGCTGCGCATAGCCTCAATTATCTGCATTTTTAATTCGCTGCGATTGTAAATAAGGCTCACTTCCCGGGCAGGTACAGGATCTTCAAACATTTTTAAATGCTGTTTTTCTGATTCTTTGAGTTCGAGGGTGTGGAGATAGGGGAGCAGTGTCATTCCCAGTCCCTCGTTTGCGAGGCTTATTAATGTTTCGAAACTTCCACTTTCCAGTTGAAAATGATCATCGTTGGTACCACGGGTTATTTTGCAAAGATTAATAATTCCATCTTTAAAGCAATGGCCATCCTGAAGTAGCAGTATATCATCCAGATCAAGATCGTTTACAGCAATTTTTTCCTTTTTATTCAGGCGGTGTGAAGGCGGAATATATCCAACAAAAGGTTCGTAATAAAGTGGATTTTCCTTAATACCTTCCTGCTCCAGAGGTGTAGCCGCAATAGCTGCATCCAGGTGACCTTCCTTCAGTTTTTCGATAATAGCATCGGTATTTAGCTCCTCAATTTTTAGTTTTACCTTGGGGTATTTTTTAATAAAATTGGTAATAAAAAGCGGTAGGAGCGTAGGCATTACTGTGGGGATTATTCCCAATTTAAAAATACCTCCTACATAACCTTTTTGCTGGTCTACAATATCCTTTATCCTATCGCTTTCATTTACAATATTTCGCGCCTGGTGAACAATTTTTTGACCTGTCTCGGTAAGCTGAATGGGCTTCTTGCTCCGGTCAAAAATCTGGATGTCCAACTCTTCTTCCAGTTTCTGAATTTGCATACTTAGCGTAGGTTGTGTAACAAATACCTTTTGGGCAGCTTTCGTGAAATTTTTATGTTCTGCTACAGCAAGAACGTAATGTAGCTGTGTGATTGTCATAAATAGCAATTTATTATGCTACAAAGGTATTGGTTTTTTCTATAGTATTATCAATTAATCGCAGGGCTCTTTATTTAAGCTGTTGCTTATACTATCCTTTACTGGTACTTCTTAATTGGATAATTAAAATCTTATTTCAATTTCGCGGGATTCTGTATCGAATTTAAATTGAGAATCCTCCCAATTAGGTGGCCCGTATGATATTCCATTTCCCGAAGTTCCATAATTCTCCATTGGCATTCCGTTGCTGTCAAAGTCCATTCTTTTGTTACCATTTTTATCATGGAGGGCGATGATGGCATATGTTCCTTGCGGGATATCCTTAAAGGTAGCTTTGGCCACACCATTCTTCACTTCACTTAAAGCTCTAAATTCCGGCTCGGTATTCATAAAAGTATCTTCAGTATATAATCCGAAGAGAACTTCTCCTTCATCACTTGTGGCATTGTTAATAGTTACTGTGATTCTAGCCTTTTCTTCCTTGTTTTCCTGAGCGGTTGCGAAATTGAAGAACAAGATGCTTGCTAATACTGCTAAAATTTTCATAGTTGTTGGTTTTAAAAAATTTATACTTCAAATATATTCTGAAGGGTATTGAACAACTAAAAAATTTTGCTGAACTGTAGGATGATGATCCTGAATTGTAATTACTATAAAATCCCTCTGGCTTTAATTTCAAGATATTTATTGATAGTGTTGATGCTGAGATCTTCCGGTTTGGTGAGAATGGTCTGGATTCCATTGCGCTGTAATTCCTTAGCCATTTTAATTTTGTCATAGGAGAATTGCTCTGCTATGGTTTGATGTGCACTGGAGGCGACAGAATCGGCGTTTGTTTCTATTAGTTTTTGCACTTCGGTATTTTCAAAAAAGATCACCACCAAAACGTGTTTTCTTGCCAGCGCTTTTAAATACGGAAGCTGACGTTTAAGTCCGGAAGGATGTTCAAAATTGGTGTAGAGCATCAACAGGCTACGCTGATTGATATGCCTTTTAACGCGGGAATAAAGCAGGCTGTAATCGGAATCACGAAAGCCGGTTTTTACGTTATAGAGTGTTTCCAGGATTCGGTTGAGTTGGGTGGGTTTTGAACTGGCACCAAGCAGGGCTTCCAGTTCATTGGAAAAGCTCAGGAAACCGACTTTATCCTTTTTCTTAAGTGCAACGTTAGAAAATGCCAAAGCGCTGTTAATCGCATAATCCAGTAAACTCAGTCCGTTAAACGGCATTTTCATGACCCGACCGGCATCAATAACCGAATAAACCGGCTGGGCCTTCTGATCCTGAAACTGGTTCACCATTAAATTTCCATGCTTTGCTGTGGCTTTCCAGTTGATCGTGCGCACATCGTCCCCGGTTACATATTCCTTGATTTGTTCAAACTCCATCGTATGGCCAATCCTTCGGATTTTCTTGAGGCCCGGCTGGGAAATTTTATTATCAATAGCCAGGAAATCCAGTTTTTTCATCTGAATAAAAGAAGGGTAAACCTTTACCATTTGGTCTGCATCAAACACCTGTCGCTTTTTAGCCAACTTCAATTTTGTAGTGGCATAAACATTTAATTTTCCGAAGATATATTCTCCACGATGCACGGGCCGCACCAGGTACTCAAAAGAGTGCTTTCCTTTGGCAGAAATAGTAAAAATTTTCAGGAAATCCCTTTTCTGAAATTGTACGGGCAGTTCGTCTATTACTTCGCACTTAATCTGGAAATTGTATTCGTTCCGGATTTCCAATCTCACAGGGTTATCATCGGAATTGGAGAATTTCTCGGGAAGAATTCGGGAAGCGGTAAGTCCTGTGTTTTTAAAAAGAGTTACCATATCCAGTAGTACAAAAATGGAAAGCAGGACTACAAATATCCAGGCAAAAGTGTAAAGAAATTCAAACCAGTACGAAAACAGGAAGATTATGGCGATCGCGAAAAGCGCCACAAAAACCCGTTGCGTAAAATATAAAGATTTGAAGAATTTTATCACCTATCGTGGTATTTCAACAGATTGTGTAATCATTTCCAGGACATTTTTTGTCGTCATTCCTTCCATCTCTCGGTCTGGAGAAAGAATAATTCTATGTCCTAAAACAGGATTCAGGGCGCGTTTAATATCTTCAGGAATAACAAAATCCCTCCCGTTAATAGCGGCAAAAGCTTTGGAGGCATTCATCACCGCAATAGAAGCCCTGGGAGAAGCGCCGAGGTATAGATGAGGATGTTGGCGTGTTTTCCCGACGAGCTGGGCTATGTAATTCAGTAACTTTTCTTCAACCAAAATCTCATGAATTTGCTCCTTAAGTGTAAGCAATTTATCAGGATGAAGCACAGCTTCTATGCTAGCTTCAGGAAGTTTGCCTTTACGCTCGTGGTGGGATTGAAGAATTTTAACTTCATCTTCTGTAGAAGGATATCCCACATCAATTTTAAATAAAAACCTGTCCAGTTGCGCTTCGGGAAGGGCATAAGTTCCTTCCTGCTCGATAGGATTTTGTGTGGCAAGAACCATAAAAGGAGCTTCCATGTTGTATTGTTTACCGTCTATCGTGATTTGCCGTTCTTCCATGACTTCAAAAAGTGCAGCCTGAGTTTTTGCGGGAGCACGGTTAATTTCATCAATAAGAACAACATTAGAGAAAATTGGGCCCGGCTTAAATTCAAACTCCGAAGATTTCATGTTGAGCACAGAAGTTCCCAATACGTCACTGGGCATAAGATCTGGAGTAAATTGAATTCGGCTAAATCCGGTTTCCAGGCTTTTTGCAAAAAGCTTGGCCGTAACTGTTTTTGCCACTCCGGGAACTCCTTCTATAAGCACATGGCCATTGGCAAGGAGACCCACGATAAGAAGCTCTACAAATTCGTCCTGGCCAACAATTACTTTTGCCAGCTGCTCTTTCAGCTTTTCAACAGAATCTTTTAGATCCTCCAGAGGAACCCGATTATTAAAATTCAGCTCTTCTCTTTGTTCACCTTCATTAGGTTGTATTTCTTCGCTTTCCATCTTTTATGTCTTTAAACTCATTAATTGCCCGGCTTGATACTAAAAATTCTTCTTTAGAAATCTGCGCCCTGCTTTTAATTTGATTGATTCTATTAAATAACTCCTTCGCTTCTTCAGTCGTTTTTCCTGCCCGTGAAGATAAATCCAGGTAAAATTGTTCATTTATTTCCTGTGTAGGAATACGATAATGAAGCCTGATATACTCAAGGAACAATTCATTTTTTTTTGTGGCAAGTTCTTTATACTGCTTCTGTTCAAGGTACAAATCTGCAATGGTCTGAGTGTATTCGTACGTTTGATTTTTTTGCGGATTCACTACAGGAATTGGACGTTGTTTTCTTTTGCCTTCAAAGATTATAAAAAGGACACCCGCAATAATCACAAAATAATAAGCCCATTTTAAACTTCTTCGGTTAAGAAGAATGTAAAGCGGTGATGAGTAAAACGTCTTGCCGGATTTATAGTAACCGTCCCATAAAATTTGCCCATTATCGTCTATATATGACAGAACTTTTTCTGCATACTCGTGGTTGTTTTCAGAAAGTAAAAAGTAATTGCTGAAGGCCTGAGGACTGGTATGCAGCAGAAATTGGCCATTTCCGAAGGGAGCTTTTATAAAATTTATTTTTTGTTCTTTAGAAGTAACTTCTTCTTCGAGATTTGCCACGCCAAGAACAGTGTGCCGCGCAGTGTCTATTTTACTGAAGAAGATAGCTTCAATATCATGATCAAGTTTATAAGATTCTGCACTCTTAAGCTCCGGGTTCACCAAATTAAACTTTGGCCGGGAAGTAAAATCTTTGTTACTTATAAATTCATTTATTTCCAGGTCCAGCGTGTCCAGAAGATTCATACTAAGATAATCTGCCGAAATAAACGCGGAATTACCTTTTTCTACCCATTCCAGAAGATTGTTAAGTTCATCATCATCAAAGGCAATGTAATGGTTCAGGAAAAAATAGGTGCCTTGCGGAAGGCTGTCCTGCATAAAAAACTCGTAAGGTGGAATTTTTATTTCTTCAATTTCTGAAGAAATACTCTTTTTCCAGCTCTCGAAAAAAACAAAGCTTCCCAGCGGAATCTTATCTTTGGCTACGTAGCTGGGAGACCAGTTCACCGGTTCCGGCTCTGTAGCTTCCAGCCAGGTAAGGGCGAGAACCAGCAATAGGAAAAGAGCAAATGTCAATTTAAATGTCTTATTCATTTGATGAATTTTCTAATATTGAATTCATTTGAATAAAACCTCTTTCAGCTAAGCGAAAATCTGTTTCTGAAACTTTAAAATCACCATACCAGATAAAATCATAAAGCCTGGTAATCTTCCGAAATTGATGTTTTATAGTTTCCTTCTGGATTTCAGCAGAATAATCCTGGTTTGTTTTCTGGAACTGATAAGATATAATTCCGTTCTCATCCAATCGCTTTAGGTTTAAAAGGTAGTAATAACGTACGGCAAGCCGGTATTGTTTGTTGGCAATGGCTTCTTCAATTAATCGATTTATATCCTTAGACTGGATGATTTCTTCCTCTTCACTTAGAAAAACCTCAGGTTCTACCGGAGTACTAAGTAGCGAACTTCCTGGATCCAGCCGTGTAATGAGCCAGAAAACGAAGCCGAGCACAATTGCCAGGATAACGTAAGGGAAAATCATTATGATAAATTGAAGAAAGCCTCCGGGTGTATAATCCCCAAACAACCAAGCTGTAAACTGCTCGTATTTCAAATTAATAAACCGCTTAAAACGCGTCCACCACGAATCGTTCTCTACAAGATCCAGATAATCAAATTCTTCCAGGCTTTTATAGGCTTCAATCTCAGATTTATTAAAGGTAGCCGGTTTCAGGTCTTCATTGCGATCATATTTTATTTCAGCAATAGAATCTGTGGTTCCTTCAGCTTGTGGAAAAACATTTCCGAAGCATAAGAAGCAGAGTGAAATTGCTAAAATAAATCTGATCATTATCTTCTTCCTAGGTTTTCTATGGATTCAAATGTTCCCGTGAAGTTTTGTTTTTCATTCAGATGAAAATATATAAGGGAAATTCCCAGGGGCATAATTGCGTACAACATGTATTGAATAAGCGAAGCAATTATGGAAAGGGTGATGTAAACCCAATCAAACATTCCCGAAAGGTCTGCCGCCGAACCTTCCTGCATCACCGTAAAAGTTTTTATGATGGTGTAGATTAATAATGGGATTTGGAAGATAAAGCTTATTAAATATATTAGCATTCCAATAACAAAAAGGCTGAAAAAGGTCATCCACCAGTTATCTTTAACTAATTGAAAAGAATCTGAGATGCTGTCCATGATGTTACCTCTTCTAAAAACAAGAATAGCGGCACTCATTGTTAATGGAACTGTTAGATAAACGCCGGGAATTATGAACAGGAGAGTTCCCGCCACTATTAGAACCCAGGAAATAAGTGTTATTCCAAGCAATTTCCCAAAATCTTCTTTTAATCCTTTCCCTACTTCTGAAACCTGTACATCTCCATTATTGTTAATGTAAGAACTGATAACATGAAATATTGCTCCGTTTAAAGCAGCCATATATATAAGAACAGCGATTAACATAAGAATAAACGACAGTATAAATTCGCCACCGCTAAAGACTCCTGTGGCAAAAACGGGGCTTCCTATTGTGGAATACGTATAATAGCTTACTGCTGCTATAAGAAGCACAAATGCCGGGGAAACAAATTTAGCGAAGACATTAAAAAGAAGCTTGTAGTTTTCCCGAAGGAATTTAAAAAGGATGCTAAGGATCTCCCCAAGTTCCCTTTGTTTTTTAAACCTGATGTAGTCCGGATTCATTTTTTGATTTTTGATTATGTAGATAAATTGGATAAAAGACGTAATAAAAAAGGATAAGAGCCAAAGAAAGTGAAATAATTGTAATTGCCAGCCAGTCTGGCATCTGGGTGATCCTGGTAACAAATCCTTCCAGAAAACCTGCAATTATAAAGAAAGGAATTGTGCTAATGACAATTTTTAATCCATCTTTTACGCCGGAAATAAACGACCTGAGCCTGGAATAAGTTCCAGGGAACAAAATGCTTTTTCCTACCACCAGACCAGCACATCCCGCAACTATAATCACCGAAATTTCTATGGTACCATGAATCCAGATTGTCCTGGCTGATTCCCATAGCAGGCCCTGTTCATAAAAAAAATACTGAAAAGAACCGAGCATCACGGCATTTTGCATTAAAATAAAAGCTGTGCCCAAACCGGCAAGAATCCCCAGAGTAAAAGCAAAAAGGCTTACCTTAATATTATTAATGGTGATTCCCAGGAACATATCAACTTCTGAAGCATTTTTGTAGACCGCCATTGGATCATTATTAGCGATGTTTTCCAGGGTCATATTAACATAAGAATCGCCAAGAATGCCTCGAATGAAGGAGCCGTCGCTAGCTGCAGAAAATGCACCTACAACAGAGAATAAAGCAAATATTAAAAAGCTCAGCAGTAATTGCCTTTGGTATTGGTAAAAGAATAGCGGAAATTCTTCAGTAAAAAAGCTTACGAACCGGTTTCGTGATTCTTTTTTATTTCTGTAAACTTTTTGATGAGCTGTAGATGCAAGTCCATTGAGGTAGGTAGTGGTATTGCTGTTGGGATAGAAAGTTTGTGCATAACTTAAGTCATCACTAACCTCTACATAAATTCCAGATAATTCCTCCGGGGGGATGCTGTTTTTATTTTTAAGGAGGCTTTCAAACTTCAACCATTTATCCTTATTTTGCTTCACAAAAGCGGCCTCGCGCATAGTTTCCCAATTAGAACTCAAAGTAACAGATTAAATGGATAATTTTCAAATAGAAACGGCTCAAAATATTAGTATTAAACAGAATGTGGCCGGGATTGGAGAACGCATAGTTGCTTATATTGTAGATACTTTTATACTCATCCTCTACACCATCATAACCGGGCTTATAATTTCGGGAACAGATCTTGACAGTGGAGGTACCTGGATGTATTATCTGGTGTTGGGCTTACCTGTTCTTCTATACTACCTTCTTTGGGAAACATTCTGGAACGGGCAAACTCCCGGGAAAGCAACCATGCACTTAAGAGTGGTCAAAGAAGATGGTTCCCGCCCTGCTTTTTCCAATTATCTCATAAGGTGGCTGCTTAGATTTATTGATATTACTTTAAGTAGCGGGGCTGTGGCAGTAGTCATGATTTTGATAAATGGTAAAGGTCAGCGACTTGGTGATCTTGCGGCAAAGACCACGGTAATATCTGAAAAACAACGTATGGGAATAGAAAACACCCTTGCCGTTGATTTGCCCGGAGATTACACTCCTAAATATTCACAGGTAACGGTCTTAAGTGATGCGGATATTCAGGAGATTAAAGAAATTTATAGGAAGGCGAGAGCAAACGGAAATCATAATATTATCTTGTCCCTTGCATTAAAGGTTTCCGCATTAATGGATGTAGAATATGAAGAAAGACCGATGGAATTTTTAAACAGGGTGATTTCTGATTATAATTACTATACGCAACAGTAAGAAGTAAAAACCACTCCTTAAGACCACATGCTATTCAATGATTTCTACATCCATATAAATATTGTCAATAGGCCATTCTGACTGGCCAGTTTCGACCTGAGCAATTTTTTCAGCTACGTCCATTCCACTGGTAACTTCGCCAAAAACAGTGTGGTCATTATTCAGGTGAGGTGATCCACCTTTGTCTACCACGATAAAAAATTCGAAAGGAGAAGAAGCTTTGCTTACGTTTTGTTCACTGTATTTTGCTGCGGAAAATGCGCCATAGGTGTGCCTATGGCCGGCAGCAAATTCACTTGGGATCAAATAATTGCCAACATCCTGCCTCATTTCGTAAGTAGCTTCGTTATCAGAATTTCCTCCCTGAATCACGAATCCAGGTGCAACCCTATGAAAATAAGTATTGTCAAAATAGCCATTTTTGACCAGCATTATAAAATTTGCCCGGTGCAAAGGTGTGTCCCGAAATAACGTAACCTCAATGTCGCCAAAACTGGTAACGATCCTTACCCGGTTTTCAGGATTTTCTTTCCCATATTGAGTTAAAAACGGAATAAGTTCTTCCTGCGGAATGGGATAAGCTTCTCCCAACCCCTTTTCTTCTATTTTTTCTTCTTCTGTATAATCTTTGGCAACTTCTATTGCTGTACTATCATTCTCCATTTTCTCGGCTACAGTTTCGGCAGCACTTTTCTGAGAAGAATTCTTATCTTCACAACTTGCAAAAAAAAGAATCAGAAAACCGGCAATTATTGAAAGGCTATATCTCATGGACTTCAAAATCTTTAAATCTAAGATATCAAAATTAAAAAAAATTGAATTACCGGGAGAGACTGCACATCATAAATTAGCTCCTCTAATGAGAACACAGGAGCTTGCCAATGTTGATATTGAAAAGCAAAAACCGAACGAAGCAGGTGTTTTGGCACTTTTTTATCCTGATGAGCTTTCACAAACCAAACTGGTTTTAATTTTAAGGAAAACCTATAGGGGCGTTCATTCCAATCAGGTCGGTTTTCCCGGCGGAAGGGTGGAAGAGGAGGATAAGGATCTTTCAGAAACTGCACTTCGGGAAACAGAAGAAGAGGTAGGAGTTCCTGCAAAAGCAGTAACGGTTATTAAAGAACTGACAAAACTTTACATTCCCCCTAGTAACTTCTGGGTTCATCCTTTTATTGGGATTATGGAAACTACGCCGGTTCTGGTTGCGCAGGAATCTGAAGTAGAAGATATCCTTGAAGTCGACCTTGAGCATTTTCTGGACGAAAATAATATGGTAAAACAAGTGCTAAGCACGTCCTATGCTAAAAATGTAGAAGTACCGGCTTTCAGCCTTAATGGTCATATCGTTTGGGGTGCCACAGGAATGATGCTGAGTGAAATAAAGGAAATGCTGGTGAAGGTCCTGTAAGGAACTAATCATTATATTTGCCTCCGTTTAAAAATATGTTTCTAAAAACTAGTTATAATTTGTAGTTTCAGATAATGGGCCTTTTTAAAAAAAATCCGTTTGGACATATTTTATTTCTGAAGAAGTGGCTTATTCGCATATTTGGTTTGCTTACCCACAGGAGATACCGCGGCTTTAACGAACTAAAAATTGAAGGATCTGATATTATAAAGAATCTTCCTGATACCAACGTTCTGTTTGTATCGAACCATCAGACCTATTTTGCAGATGTTGTAGCCATGTTCCATGTTTTTAATGCCAGTTTGAGCGGGAGGGTAGATTCCATTAAAAATGTGGGATATATCTGGAATCCAAAGCTCAATATTTATTATGTAGCTGCAAAAGAGACTATGCAGGCGGGTTTGCTCACCAGGATCATGGCCTATGCCGGCGCAATTACGGTAGAAAGGACATGGCGGGAAAAAGGAAAGGAAATTCAGCGGAATGTGAATCCGCAGGATTCTGAAAATATTGCAGATGCTTTAAATGACGGCTGGGTAATCACCTTTCCGCAAGGTACCACAAAGCCATTTAAGCCTATTAGAAAAGGTACCGCTCATATTATCAAAAACCATAAACCAATTGTAATTCCAATTGTTATTGATGGTTTTCGCAGGTCTTTTGATAAAAAAGGCCTACGGATTAAAAAACGCGGAATTTTGCAATCATTTCAGATAAAAGAACGTTTGGAAATAGATTACAAGAACGAATCTATAGAGGAAATTGTTGAGAAACTGGAATATGCAATAGAACAACACGCTTCTTTTTCAAAAGTAATTCCTACAGAAGCTTTAAATACTATGGAAGAGCTTAATAAGAAAAGGGAATATTAGAAATTAATTTAAATTTTAGGTTCTGTATTTCTGAAGGTCGAAAATTGGCATTTTTGAGGTTGACTTTTAGAGGAAAGAGAAGAGAGGAAAGATTCACCTCACAATTCATCAGAAGAAAAAGTACTATCCACAAAACAAGTTCAAGAGAGATACCTATCGATTGTTCCAAGAAAATAATTTTTCCCTCCTTAACTCTTTACCTTTTTAACTTTTCGAACTCCAAACTCCAAACTCTTTTATGAAGGTTTTTTAATATGTCGTTACAAATTTAACAACAAACTTTAAAAATAAATTCTCAAATTTCTCCCGTAGACATCGCAGATTCGCGCAGAGGGTACAAACGAAGAGGTAGCTATTAAAGTTTTAGCTTTAGGTCCAAATTCCAAACTCCGAACTCTTTTAAGAATGTCGAAAATTGACATTTTTGATCTCTGTTATACATTTAACTGCAAACTTTAAAAATAGGTTCTCAAATTTCTCCCGCAGATATTGCAGATTTGCGCAGAGGGTACAAATGAAGATGTAGCTATTAAAGCTTTAACTTTATGTCCGAATTCCGAACTCCAAACTCCGAACTCCAAACTTAAATTCAAACATCCAGATTCTTCAGCTCTTTATAATTACGATTCAATCTTTTTAAAAGAATTCCATAAAGCAACTTGTAGAATAACCAGATAACGCCCAGAAGTAAAATAAGTGCAATACTTAGAATTGCAATCATCTTAATCCAGTCTACCGTATCAAAAACGTATTTTGATGCTTCGTTCGCGTTTACTTCCAGAACGTGATAGTGCATTAAAATATATATGGACACCATGGTAATAATGGCAATCGAAATTAAAACGTAGGCAATATAGAATTTTACAGTTTTTCGTGTCTTCAGGATGTCCTTCATAAGTTTTGAAGCACTATCTGTAGACGATATTTTCCTGTAATTCCTATAGAAACGGTATATAAAATAGAGGGTAATAGGATAGCTAACTGCTTCAGCAAAAATCATAAACTTTTTTAAGTGAAGCGTCTCCATCTGTTGCCAGTACTCCTTGTCAGCCAGGACAATGCTTAAAAGCGTTCCCAGAAGAAATTCTATAATGCTGATGATAAATATCCACTTTACAATAGAAGAAGATTTCTTCCACAGCATTTTGTAAATATCATCATAGGAAAGGTGCGGAAGATTATCTTCCTGCTTTTTCCAGTTTTTCTTTAATAAATCCAATCCATCCATCAACTCTTTAAGGATTTAATATTGTTCTCAATTTTGTTTTTACCCTATTCATTTTCACTCTTGCATTTACTTCAGATATACCGAGGGTTTCGGATATTTCGCGGTAATTTTTGTCTTCCAGATATAAAAAAACCAGTGCTTTTTCAATATCATTTAATTCTTTAATAGCATCGTACATTAGTTTAATTTGCTGCTCTGCTTCATCGTCGTACTCTTCGGCCTTGATTTTAAAATGAACAGTGTCGTAGTCCTGAGTCTGAATTCCACGCTTTTTCTTACGATAAAGTGTAATTGCCGTATTAAGAGCGACCCTGTACATCCATGTGCTAAATTTTGCATCTCCACGAAACTTAGGATAAGCTTTCCAAAGCTGAATGGTGATTTCCTGGAATAAATCGTTGTGAGAAGCCTGATCGTTCGTATAAATGCGACATATTTTGTGCGCAATATTCTGGTGTTTTTCCAGATTGGTAACAAACTGATGTTCTAGGTCCTTGTTCACATTACTTGGTTAGCTGCTATATGTAGCCCGAAGAAGTACAATGTTACAAAAAACTATAAATTATAGTTAATGCGCACCGAATTTTTCTGATAAAGCAGGATAAATCCTAAATTACGTTTTAAACCGTTTATTATATGAATATTCCCCGTAGCGATTTACCTCGAGTAGTAATAATTGGAGGAGGTTTTGCTGGCCTGGCACTTGCAAGAAAACTACTTAAGGAAGATTTCCAGGTGGTTTTACTGGACCGGCATAATTACCATACTTTTCAGCCTTTATTGTACCAGGTTTCCACTGCCAGCCTGGAGCCAGATTCTATAGCTTATCCTTTAAGGAAGATTACACGGGATAGTAAAAAATGCTTTTTCAGGCTTACCGAAGTCTCTTCAATTTCTGCGGAAGAAAATTTAATACATACCAATATTGGCGATATTACCTACGATTATTTGGTAATTGCTACAGGTTCAAAAACAAATTTCTTCGGAAATAAAAGTATTGAAGAAAACGGAATGTGGATGAAAACAGTTCCGCAAGCCTTAAATATAAGGAGCCTGGTTCTGGAAAACCTGGAACAGGCAGTCATAACAGATGATCCTGAGAAAAGGAAAGCGCTACTTAATTTTGTGCTGGTAGGAGCAGGCCCAACAGGAGTGGAGCTTAGCGGCGCACTTGCGGAAATACGAAATAACGTGGTTCCCAACGATTATCCAGATATTGATCCTAACGAAATGAATATCCATCTCCTGGAAGGACTTTCACGGGTTCTACCGCCAATGAGTGAAGAATCTTCTAAAAGAGCACAGAAATTTTTGGAAGAACTGGGGGTTCACATCCATTTAAACACCATGGTAGAAAATTACGATGGAGAACTTGTCACAACCAATACCGACCTTTCTTTAAAAACAGAAACATTTATCTGGTCTGCCGGCGTTACAGGCGCTCCTGTTAAAGGATTAAATGCTTCGGCTATGGTCGAGAAAGCGAACCGGTACGAAGTTAACACTTTTAACCAGGTAAACGGCTACGAGAATATTTTTGCAATTGGAGATATCGCGTTAATGCAAAGTGGTGATTTTCCCAGAGGACATCCTATGGTAGCCCAACCCGCTATACAGCAGGGGAGGCACCTGGCCAAAAATCTCAAGCGACTGGTAAAGGGCGAAAAATTAGAACCTTTTAATTATAATGATAAAGGTACCATGGCGACGGTAGGAAGAAATCGCGCGGTGGTAGATTTGGGAAAATTTAAATTTGGAGGTTTCTTTGCATGGTTTGTATGGATGTTTGTGCACTTGTGGTTCCTGGTTGGTTTTAGAAACAGGTTTGTGACCTTCTTTAACTGGATTTACAATTATATTAACTTCGATAAAGCGGCACGTCTTATTATCAGGCCATTTAAAGCGAATAAAAAAATTATGGAAGTAGATGAGGACGTCTAATTAGCATAATTTTAATTTCTTCGGAATAAAATATTGTGGTGCAGGTAAAAATCTGGCCACCGAAATAGTATAGGGTCGAAAATGGCAATTTTCGACCCTATACTTTAAAATATATCTCCTTTTTTTCTGAAGGTCAGCAGTTTAAGTTTGGCCACAACGTATTCTTTTTTTGCGGGCGCATCTTCTGTTCTATTATTTTTCTTCAGTTTTTAACTTAAATTTAGCTATTTTGGTTGTTTAGGTGCTTCAACTACTTCAGAAAATGATAAATTTTCTGTTCTGTCTGTTTTAATTACAATTCAGCATTAAATTTTGACGGTTCAGTAAAAACATTTTTCGTGAAAGGCACAATAACCAGATATTAGCTTCAAATTAAGAGCTGGGATGAAAATTATCTTCAAAATAATAAAAACTTCAATTGTAATTTCTGTAGTTATCCTTCTGTTGGATTCCATTTTCAGCGTAAGTACAGAAAAGCTTCTTCGTTTTGAAGTGTGGGGGATTTATTTTTTCTATGCTTTTGTTCTTACCACTATCAACGGTCTTTATTTTGCATTTTTTAATAAGAAAATTGGATGGGAAAATGCAGGGCTAAAAAGGGCAATTATCGCCTCGGCGGGGTCTATTGTTCTTACCCTTCTTGGCTACTTTTTTTGCCGTCTTATAGATAGTACAGTTTTTAACGATGTAACAGTAAGTGAATTTTTGGAAAATGAAAGCTTGAAGTATTATTTTGCTCCACTTTTGTTTACCATCATCATTTCCCTTGGCTTTCATATCTTTTATTTCTATAAAGCCCTGCAGGAGCGAAAAGTAACTGAACAAAAAATCATAGCAGGAACTGCTTCAGCAAAATTTGAGAGTTTAAAAAACCAGATAGACCCCCACTTTCTGTTTAACAGTCTTAATGTTTTAACCTCTCTTATTGATGAAAATCCGGACCAGGCGCAAAAATTTACCACTTCTCTTTCCAAGATTTACAGATATGTTCTGGAACAAAAGGACAAGGAACTGGTGAGTTTGGAAGAGGAACTTGCTTTTGCGGTCACCTACATGAAGTTGTTGAGGATGCGTTTTGAAAATAGTATATTTTATGAAGTACCAGAAAAACTTTCTACTCCAGAGGCTAAAGTAGTGCCGCTATCCCTTCAGTTATTACTGGAGAATACCATAAAGCACAATGTAGTCAGCGAAGCTAAACCTTTACGAATTAGAATTTATGAAGCAGATGGTTACCTGGTGGTAGAAAATAATTTTCAGAAGAAAGAAGTATTGCACCAGCGAAAAGGAGTTGGACTTCAAAATATTGTAGATCGCTACGGAATAGTTACAAGAAGAAAAGTATTTATAGAAAAAAATCAGGAACTATTCAGGGTGAAGTTACCTGTACTAACTAAACAAATAGCAATTATGGAAACTCATGATTTTAAAGAAGAAAAAGCGTATTTCAAGGCGAAAGAGCGCGTAAAAGAAATGAAAGAATTTTATGGAAACCTCATTTCTTATTGTGTGGTAATTCCTTTCCTAATTTTTATTAATTATTATACGTTCTGGGGCTTTCAATGGTTTTGGTTTCCGCTATTTGGATGGGGAATTGGATTGACAATCCATGGATTTTCTGTGTTTGGTTACGGCTCTGCATGGGAGGAGCGTAAAATTCAGGAGATTATGGAGAAGGAACAACAACAACAAAAATCCTGGAAATAATGGAAAATTACAAGCAAGAAAATACCAGTTACTGGTCGGCAAAAAAGAAAGTGAAAGAGATAAAAGGTTTTTACGTACACCTTTTGGTCTATCTTTTTGTGAATATCGCTATAGTTACAGTATCGTCCTATCATAATGGCGACTGGAGTTCTTTAAGTAACATCTGGACGTATTCCACAGCTTTTTTCTGGGGAATAGGATTATTTGCACATTGGCTCTCTGTGTTTGGTCCCAATAAATTTTTTGGAAATTGGGAAGAGCGTAAAGTACGGGAGCTAATGGAAAAAGAAAAAAACAGAAACTGGGAATAGCACTTTTTAGATGATACAGGCACTAATTATTGAGGATGAAAAGCCATCCGCGCGACGTTTACAACGTATGTTGGAGAAACAGAAGGTAGATGTAATTGCAACGCTGCATGGTGTTGAAGAGGCTACCGAATGGTTCCTGCAAAATGAACATCCCGAAATTATTTTTCTGGATATTCAGTTAAGCGATGGATTGTCTTTTGAAATTTTTGAAAATGTGGAAATTATGAGTGCCATTATTTTCACTACTGCTTATGACGAATATGCGCTGAAGGCTTTTAAACTGAATAGTGTGGATTATTTGCTGAAGCCTATAGATGATGAAGAGCTTGCTGCTGCAATGCAAAAATTTTATCAAAACACCGCAGCTATTAATGGTGGACTGAGCGTGCAAAATCTGAAATCTATTTTTAACCTGCCCACCTTAGAGCACAGGAAGAGATTCACGGTACAGGTAGGCCAGCATATTAAACTGATTAATGTTGAGGAAATCAGCTGCTTTAGTTCTGAAAATAAATCTACTTATATCCATACAATGGACAAGCGGAATTATCCCCTCGATTTTTCCCTGGAGAAACTTGAGAATGAATTAAATCCCGAAAATTTTTTCAGGATTAATAGACAATGTATTGTAAATATTTCGGCTATTGAAGATATCGTAGCTTATTCTAATTCCCGACTGCGCATTAGTCTAAAGTCTTTTAATGAACTTCCGTTAATTGTGAGTAGGGAAAAAGTTAAGGATTTTAAGCAGTGGCTTTCTTAGCTACTTGGGGAAGGAGGTTTTGTTTCTATTTTAAGAGAGGGTTGAAAAGTGGCAATTTTCGGCATCCCCTTATTTACTTCCCATTTTATTAATGATCTCTCTTAGCAGGTCATTCTGTTCTTGTTTTAAGGAGATAAATTTATTCACCCATCTATAGATCAAATACAATATTCCAAACAGGATTGCCAAATAAACAGTACCAATTACCAGTGGAAATAAAAAAGTAAAAAAGCTCATAGTTTGTAGATTATCAATATTGAAAAAAGGACGAGGACGAAAAGTGCTATTGAATTTTTTTCAGCACAACTATGCCTGTCATTTATGCGTGTAGGGAATTTTATTAAAACTAAACCAAATATTCAGAAAACCAGAAAATTTTTAAGAAAATATTTTTGGGCAGATTCAAAAATCCAATTTGTAGAGAAAGATTTCAGATCATGCGAATTTGCGGTGGCAGTTCAGAATGGTAATTTTCGAGGGTAGGGGACCGCGCAACTAAGCCACTGGGATAAAAGCTCAGGTTTATAAAGTTGTTTATTCTAAGAGGGAAGAATATCCTAGGCTTGCCTCGTCAGTGAATAACATAAAGTTCCAGAACATGTTCTATTGGAATGCTTCGCAGGCTTGCCCTGGAACACTCAATTAAAGCCGATGGTAAAAATTGGCAATTTTCGGTATCTAATCCGGCAGGCTTTAGTGCTGACTGTGATATCTTTTCGGCTATTGCTATCTTACGCCGTTCGCAAGATGTTTTCCATCTTTTTGCCCTTTGCTAATTCGTCTACCAATTTGTCCAGGTATCTGACTTTTTTAGTTAGCGGATTGTCAATTTCTTCTACTCTGTAACCACAAATAACGCCTGTGATCAAGTGAGCATTTGGGTTAAGATTAGCCTCTTCAAAGAACCTCTTGAAAGTTACATTGTCATCAATTAGTTCTTTAATTTTTGATTCGTTAAATCCTGACAACCATTGTATGACCTGATGCAATTCCTCTTTTGTTCTGCCTTTTCGCTCAACTTTTGTAACGTAGTGAGGGTATACAGATGCAAAAGTCATTTTTGCCATTCGCTCGTTATGTTCAGGGGTTACCTTCAAATTTTTCTTCCGTTATTAAAAATGTGTGTTTTTATCTACCAATTTAAATAAAGTTTTGGTTTTCAGAGTAAGGATGTTTACAATTGTTCTTTTGGTAACTCTTTCTTCTACCCGATTCACGGTTAATAAATTTTATTTTCTATAATTTTTAAAAAAAAGCGCAAGTTCTAAGTATGATTAGTACTTAAAACTTGCGCTTAATAATGGTTCTGAAGAACCTATTAATTAAATAAGTTTAATTTATTTTGTTTCTTTTATCAGGTTTTTAAAAGCTGATCCAAAAATGAGATAGCTGGTATTTCCACCAATTGTACCTTCATTTTGTCCCCACAAAAATGGCCAGTCATCATAGTTTTCAAAGTGATCTGGTTTTCTGAATAAAATACCAGGAGCAACATTTCCCGGAATAAAAGAAAAATCTGCCCTGTTATTACCATAAAACACTTCTTTTGGCCGGGTAGCACCCACCGTTGCCACTAATGAATAATTGTGGTAAGGATGGTTTCCATATAGCCAGTCGGTGGTTTTAAAAGCATGATCGGCATCGATAATTTCAGGAAAATATTGATTTGCAAAGCTAATGGTAGTTCCAAAATTAACAATGGATCCACTACCTGCCCAGTTACCCAAACCAATTGGAACTCCGTAAGGATTATCGTTTTCAAGCTCTGCTATATACTCTTTATATTTTACAACATATGGCCGAAGCTTTTCCTTGTAAGATGCGTCCATATGAGGTATGCCATGTAGCGCCGTTAGAATAACGAAACTCACGTTACGGTCCAGTACAGGCCATAAAAGTTCCTGAAATTTATCTGCATATTGCTGCTCACCGGTGGAGATGTACAGCTGCAGGTTTGTAGAAATATCTCCTATGGATGCCCATTGTCTTGCTTTGTCATCCTCCGGCTGATTGGCAAGTAATTCTGTAGCTTCTTTTAGAAGTCTTTTCGATTGTACAAGCGCTCTTTCAGAAAGGTCGTCGTTGTAACCTTTTAGTGCCCGGCTTGCTGCGGCAAACATAGTTGCAGCTCTAAGGTCAAGCCCGGGATTACGGCTTGTAAACGCCCACATATCATCCTTAACTCCGCTGGACTGCCCATCGGCAGCTACTTCGTACGGTCCTAGTTCCGGATTATAAGGCAGCCCGTCTGTTAAGGAGGCTGCATCACCAAGGTGATGGTAATTGTGTAGAACAGAGTTAGAAAGCGTTTGTGCCATATGACCAATGATTTCGGCCTGTGCAACAAGATTCAAAGTCCCATGTTCGATAAATTGCAGTACATCTGGAGTTCCATCCGGACGGTGAAGGACAACATGGCGCGCTTCCTGATCAACAAAAGTCTGATCGCGTAAAGGTTTAAAAGATTCCCATGTCTGTACAAAATTCTGCACCACACTAATATTGGAATGCGTTTCGATATCAAAATCTCCGGCGTCGAAGAAGCCACCCACGTTTAATCCCGGAATCAATTCCAGTGCTTCATACTCGGTATCTGTAGTTGGTCCCTGGTCGTGAAGGTCAAAATGATCTGTGTTAGGAGGAGCCTGAAGATATCCTTCTTTAAAGGTTTCGCCATGCCACACCCTGTATCCTTCTTTTACGAACATGTGATTCATATGTATTGGAATCCATATATCGCTGGTGGCGTCTGTGATGTTCTCGTAAACGCTCTTATCTATTATGAAATTATTTGTCTTATGATCACCATACTGAATATAATAAATTCCGGGGGTGTTAACCGGTGTAAAATCAAATTCCACATAGTGATATTTGTAATAATCACCCCAGGGTTTGATATCGCCACTAAAGACTTCAGTAGTAGTACCATTTTCATTTATTTTGTGTATTGACGCTTTCTCAAGTGGTGTGTCATTCTTATCAAGTTCTATGACAGAGACTTTAGGTTGCGTAGGAAGGTAGCCAACCTGACTTAAACCAATATTTGGTTCTCTTTTCCAACCTTTAATAGCATTAGGTTCAACTGTCCAGGTCAAAACCTTACCTGTTTTTCCTGCCGGCAATAAACTGCGAACAACATACCAGCCGTTTTGTGCCAGTACACGACCGTCAAAAAGCATAAGATCGGCATCCTGTGAGGTGATTTTTACCATACGTGAAGATTCATCTGGAGCAAGAAGAAGGGTATTTCCGGTTTCAAGAGGAAGAGGTTCAATAAATTCACCGGTTCCCCTGTCGTCGTAAGTTTCATAACCCTTAAACTGCTTAAGCTTTTCACTATCAGGCTTTGTAGTGGTCTCACCTACCACATAGCGGGGGAAACGATTGAGGCGGCCATCCATTAAATAAGCCTTTGACCAATATTGAGAGGGAAGGAATTCAAGATTAAATCCGGCTTTTCCTTCAAGTTTCTCAGGAACGGGATTATCAAGATATACAGATATCTCTACACCTTCGCCCTTAGGAGTAACAACCACTCTTGATTCAAAATCGAAATCTTCGTATCTCAAGATGGATTCAATACTGTTGGATTCGCGGTTTACTTCCCGCATTGGTATCTGCGGAACAAGATCCCACTGCTCTGGAGTGCTGGAAAGCCTCACCGCACCACCCTGAGCGGTTCTTACGCCATGGTGGATTAATTCTATACCGGCATTCTTTTCATCGTTAAAACCACCTGTAAAGAGATTATTGTAAACAAGGACATTTACGCCCTGTGTTTCAAAATATTCAAGATCATTAAGTTTTAGATCCTGAGACCATGCATAATTAGATGTACCCAGTAGCACCAATATTACTGTTAAAAATGTCAATTTTTTCATGTTGATTATCACAATTTTCTATAGATAGGTTGGTTAATCTGTAAAGATAAGACAAACAGTCCTAAATACTATATGTAAAAAATATTTCCTACAGGTAGTAGATGCTAAAACTTCCTCTATTGATAAAAAAATTTTGTCTGTACCCTCAAACTAAAAAGAGCCTGACTTTTAAGTCAGACTCTTCGGGTATAATCTTCTGCTATTAATGAAAATATTACATTTCCATTTCAATTTCTCCACAGCCTACTCTTGTTCCTGCGTCTCCAGATGGTTGTGAAGTGTAATCGTCTACGCCATCATGTACGATTACAGCCTTACCAACGATGTTCTTGTTTTCATCGTCACAGCCTATACACCACTGGTCTGTAGACATGCTCACATTTCCTTCCCCATTACTATCTACCTGAAAATTGCCAATATCACCCCTGTGATATCCTTCACTATCACCCCATTCTCCATGTGGCTCATTTGTTGGGTTCCAGTGTCCTCCGGCAGAAGATCCATCTTCTGCAGAGCAATCTGCATTTTCGTGAATATGAATGGCATGGGTGCCTTCAGAAAGGCCATTAATTGTTCCTTCCATTCTTACTTCTCCATTTTCTTCAGTAAAAGTTACAGTGCCTGAAAGGTCGCTGCCACTTTTAGCTTCAAGATCTACGATTATTTCTTTCATCTCTTCAGCAGAGTCCATTTCATCCTCTTCCGTGGTTAATTCTGTACCTGTTGTTGTTTCCAGGTCATTTTCGTTTTTTTCTCCTTCATTTTTGCAACCAAAGACAAAAACAGAAGCACAAAAAAGTAAAGATATACTAGTACGTTTCATAATGTTGTAGTTAATTTTCTGGTTATACTACACTAAATTAAATCTAATAAAAGCGCTGACCAAAGATTTAAGGATAGCTTAACAGTGAAGTAGAGAGGGTGGTTTGCTCATTTACGATGTATTTTCATCCATTTTAATAATGAATTTAAAACATGATTGACTCACCCGGCCCAAGGGAAATTTATTAAGGTAATGAGGAATATTTCGCGCAGCGATCCATCAGCAAAAAGAGGATTTTTTAATTACCTTTATTTTTCCGAGGTGAAATCCTTAAGATAAGATAAACGGTTTTTAGATTTTTAATCGCCGGAGTTAATTAAAGAAAATGGTAAGAAGAAATTTTCAAAAAACGAACACAATATTATTTACACTTTTTTTAGTAATTGCAGGTCTGTATTTTGGAGCAGCACTCCTTATACCCATAGTGTTTGCAGTCTTTTTATCTACTTTAATGGTTCCTGTAAGTAAATTTTTGGAAAAAAAGACCAAGGCAGGACGAATTACATCATCCTTTGTAAGCACGTTCATTTTATTTATAGGTGTGGGATTGGTGCTATTCTTTCTTTTTCGTCAACTGGGCTTTTTTTTAAATGATCTTATTGAAAGAAAGCAAGAAATTGCAGCATATGTAACGGTGCTTCAGGAAAGGCTGATGGGTGCAACAGGTTTTACACTGGAGCAGCAAAAGGAATTATTTCAGAATGAGATGACTTCCATAATTAACTGGATTCAAAGATTTATTTCTCAAGTGCTGGCTAGTGTGACTGAGATATTGGTTAAATTCTTGTTGGTATTAATTTATGTTTTTCTATTTCTCATAAACAGAGATAAGTTTAAACAGTTCCTGATGATGTATATCTCGGAGGATAAAAAGAAGGAGACCAGACAAATATTAAGTGAAACAAAAAAGGTAGCTCATAAATATCTTTGGGGAAGAGTGCAGGTCATGATACTGCTAGCCATTCTTTATACAATAGCTTTTACCGCTTATGGTCTTGAACATGCCGCGCTTCTCATACTTTTTGGTACTGTGATTACTATTATTCCATATATAGGACCTTTTATAAGCGGCATACTTCCAATTATATTTATGATTGTATTTGGTGGAAGTTCCGTCGAAATTATATCATTTATAATAATTATCACCATCATTCAATTAATGGAAAGTTATGTTTTTGAACCCATTATTATAGGCTCTGAGGTACAGCAAAGTCCATTATTTATTATTATCGCCGTTCTCCTGGGAGGCGCAATATGGGGCGGAGCGGGGCTTATTCTTTTTGTTCCTATATTTGGGATTATAAAAATAATTGCAGATCACAGCAAAGAACTACGGCCTATAGGTTTTCTAATGGGTTACAACAGACCCGGAGCAAAAGATACCTTCATAGAAAAGATTCAGAAAAAGATAAAACACTAAATTAAATTTTTGCATGTCAGGCGTTAGCCAGTTTTGTGGTGATTACAACTTCAGCGCTAAGTGTTTTGTGAACAGGACATTTGTCTGCAATTTCTAGCAGACGTTTTACCTGTTTTTCATCCAGGTCTCCTGAAATAGCTATTTCCCTTTCGAAAATGTCAATTTTTGATCCATCTTTATCGCAGTCCTCGCAATCACTTGCGTGCTGTTTAGCATAACTAACATGGGTCTCTACATTTTCTACCGGCCACTTCTTTCTCTTTGCATACATTTGAATGGTCATAGAAGTACAGGCCGCCAGTCCTGCGGAAAGTAGCTCATAAGGTGTTGGTCCAAAATTGTTTCCACCCACTTTTACAGGTTCGTCTGCAATAAAATTATGAATGCCTGCCTTTACCTGAGTGGTAAAACCATCGCTTCCCAGGTTTGCTACTACCTGATGGTCTGTTTCAAGATCCGGAGCTTTTTCAAGTTCGACGTATTTTTCTGCCCAGGTGGCTATTACCTTTCCTGCATAAGTGGAATACTCCCTGTCGTTTAAAAGATGGTCTGCACCATCCAGGGAAACAAAACTTTTCGGATGGTCTACTGCTCTGTAAAGCTCTTCAGCATTCTTGATTTCCACAATTTTATCCTGCGGAGAATGAAGTATTAGAACTGCTTTCTCCAGTTCTGAAAGTTTAGCTTCCAGGTCATGTCGTTGTAGATCTTCCAGGAACTGTTTCTTTATTTTGAAGGGACGCCCTCCAATGTTAACCGTTGCATTTGCATCTTTTTTTAGCTTATCCATTTGTTCAGAAAGCAGGCCTTCTACATGTGTAATGGTAGATGGTGCAGCTATAGTAGCGACGGCTTTTACAGATTCAATTTTTTCGGAAGCCATTAAGACAGCGGCTCCCCCCAAAGAATGTCCCACAAGTACAGAAGGAGATTTATACTCTCTTTGTAAATATTCTGCAGCAGCAACCAAATCCTGTACATTACCTGAAAAATTCGTGTCAGAGAAATCACCTTCACTTTCACCAAGCCCTGCAAAATCAAATCGTAGTACTCCAAAGCCATATGCAGCTATTGTGCGACTTATATTTTTTGGTGCAAAGTAGTTTTTATTACAGGTGAAGCAATGAGCGAACAAGACAAAATTGTGTGGGTTTTGATTTGTGGGTAGCTCCAGATATCCAACCAGCTCATTTCCTTCCTTATTTTTAAAAGTAACTTTTGTAGTTTTCATAGTCAAAACTTTAAATTATAAATTAGGAAAAATTATTTCCAAAGTCATTAAAAAAAACAAAAAGCTGTACAGACTAATCTATACAGCTTTACGGGAAGAGCGAAAATAATTATTTCAGCTCCTTAATTCTGAAAATTCTGAAGCCCTGACGAAACTGATGCTGTTTTCCAGACCGTGTTAAAGGCACCATCCACTACTTCATACTTATCATATATAGCAGAAGCTACGCGGAGGAGGATACCACTTGGATTTAACAGGTATTAATTATTTGTATTTAAACCAGTTCCTTTTTCAATTAAAAGTTCTTTAGTGGCAAGAATCCCTTCTTCAGGAGTAAGATTACTGCCTTCGTATTCTATACCTATGTAGCCTGTATAACCTGAATTCTTGACAATCTTTAACATCCTTTCGAAATCTATCGTAGTTTCTTCTCCCTCGTCATTAAATTCATAGGCTTTTGCACTCACGGCTTTTGCGTAAGGCATCATTTCTTCTACTCCCTGGTATTTCGGATATTCTTCCAAACATTTGGCTTCAAAGAGTTCGCCACCTTCTCTTTTGAGGCAGAAATTTCCAAAGTCCGGTAAAGTGCCGGCGTTTTCCATATTTACGTCTTCTATAACTTCAGCCAGAAGGGCAGCATTGGAGGAATAATAACCGTGATTCTCAACAAGAACATTAATATTTTTACCGGCAGCATATTCTGAAAGTTTTTTTAGGCCATCTGTGGCAGCAGTTTTCCATTCCTGCTCGTCTTCACTTCCAAAAAGGTTTACACGTATAGCGTGAGCGCCAAGAAATTTTGCCGCATCTACCCATTTTTTATGTTTTTCTACTGCCTCATTTCTTTCGGCTTCATCTGAAGAGGCTAATTCTCCTTCATGATCTACCATTATAAGAACGTTTTCGACATTATATTCCTCGCTTTTTGCCTTAAGGGTGTCCAGGAGTAATTGTAAAGCCGCTTTAGGATCTTCAGCATCTGCATATTTATCGGTGTAAAGTTGAGTGACATATTCTATACCTTCAAAGCCCATTTCGCTTGCTTTTTGAGCAAAATCTACAGGATCCATACTCCCATCTCGCATAGGACCTGAAAGTGACCACTGAGCAAGGGAAATTTTAAAAAAAGGATCTTCTGTATCTATTGTTTCATTTTCCTGAACAGTTTTCTGGTCGGAAGCTTTTTGGCTGGAATCCTTACAGGAAATAAAGCCGAGGCTGAAAAGCATTATAAAGGAAGCTATTCCGGGTAATTTTAAAAAAGAAATCTTCATAATAGGTTACTGAGTAAAGGTGTTTGGTTAACATGGTTTTGAAATTTAAAAGTAGACTTTTTTTTATAGGTTAAAAATTATAAGTATAAATTTCTATATTTGACGCTATATCTATTTTTTAATCTATAATTAATTACTGTATTGTGAGTAATATTTACGAGAACGATAGCTATGATGCTATAGTCGTTGGAACCGGTATTAGTGGGGGTTGGGCTGCTAAAGAACTTTGTGAAAAAGGATTTAAGACACTGGTGCTGGAAAGGGGGCCTATGGTAGAGCACGTGAAAGATTATCCTACTATGAATGATGATCCATGGGATTATAAATTTAAGGGACAACAAACTCGTGAAGATAAAAAGAGACAGTACAAACAAGCCAGGACAGGCTATACTACTAATGAGGCGAGCGCCCACTGGTTTGTGGATGATATTAAGCATCCCTACAATGAAATAAAGAGATTTGACTGGATGCGGGGATACCATGTAGGTGGACGATCTATTATGTGGGGAAGACATAGCTACCGTTTGAGCGACCTCGATTTTACTGCCAATAAAAACGACGGTAATGGTGTAGATTGGCCTATACGATATAAGGATATCGCTCCCTGGTATGATTACGTAGAATCTTATATAGGAGTAAGTGGGGAAAAGCTAGGACTTAGTCAGTTACCTGATGGTCAGTTTTTGCCTCCCATGGAACTTAATTGTGTTGAAGATCATTTAAAAAAGAGCATAGCCGAAAATTTTAACGGAAGGGTGTTAACTCCAGGACGGGTCGCCAATCTAACCGGTGATAAAGAATTCGAGGGACGATCTAAATGCCAGTTTAGGAACCGTTGTGTAAGAGGTTGCCCTTATGGAGCATACTTCAGTAGTAATTCTTCTACTTTACCGGCAGCAAGCCGTACAGGTAATATGACCTTGCGTCCTAACTCTGTTGTTCATGAAATAGTCTATGACGCCGATTCCAAACGTGCTACAGGAGTTAAAATTATTGATGCCGAGACTAAAGAAGCAATAGAATATCATGCCAATGTTATTTTTCTATGTGCTTCATCAATGGCTTCGACAAGCATTTTATTACAGTCGAGATCTGATCGTTTTCCCGATGGATTAGGTAACGACAGCGGTGAACTTGGGCACAATGTTATGGATCACCATTTTAGAGTTGGAGCGTCGGCAAAGCTGGATGGTATGGAAGACTTCTACTTTAAAGGAAGAAAACCCAGCGGAGTTTACTTGCCGCGCTTCAGAAATTTAAATGGGAACGAAAATCTTGGGTTTACAAGAGGTTATGGCTATCAAGGTGGAGCAAGTCGTGATAACTGGGAAGAAAATATTGCTGAAGCAGCTTATGGAGCAGAATTGAAAGAAGCTATCACCAAACCCGGAGGATGGACTATGGGTCTTCTTGGTTTTGGAGAAACATTGCCTTACCACGAAAATAAAATGTTCCTGGATTATGATAAAACCGATGAATGGGGATTGCCAACCGTGACTTTTGATGCAGAATTTAAAGAGAATGAACTGAAAATGCGCAAAGATATGCAGGAGCAGGCGGTGGCGATGCTTGAAAAAGGAGGCTTTAAAGATATAAGTCCTTATGACCAGCTTGGTGCACCAGGATTGGGGATCCATGAAATGGGTACTGCCAGAATGGGTAGAGACCCAGAAACCTCAGTCTTGAATGGTAATAATCAGGTTCACGAAGTTTCAAATGTATATGTTACAGATGGTGCTTTTATGACATCTGCAGGATGCCAGAATCCTTCTCTTACATATATGGCAATGACAGCAAGGGCAGCGGACCATGCATCGAGGAATTTTAAAAAATCTAATTCTTAATCCGGAAATGAATAGAAGACAGGCATTAAAAAATATAGGACTTGGAGCAGGTGTAATGGTGGTTGGACCAACCACGCTGGGACTATTGCAGAGTTGTAAAAATGAAAGAAACTACGAATGGGAACCAACGTTTTTAAGCGCCGCTAATGGCTTTGCCCTTACAAGAATTCTTGATGTGATACTTCCTACAACAGATACACCTGGTGCAGGAGATCTTAATATCGCACAATTTCTGGATTCTTATATTAATGAAGTAGCTTCTGAAGAAAGTCAGAAGGAATTCAGCGAATCTGCAGATGCATTTTCAAGAGCTTTTGAAGATATGTTCGATAAAGGGACAGGCGAGGGAAGCGAGGAAGAATATGAACAGATTATCGCGAAATATTTACGTGCAACACCAGAAGAAAGTGAAGGCTACACCAGAAGAAATACTGAAACCCAGGATCCTCAGGATAAAGATCCGGAACAAAAAGCAGATGCAGATACCAATCTGGAAAATTCCGGAATTGATGCTGATGCAGGCGCCGATTCTTACCTTCGCAATGTAAGGGAAATGGGGATATGGACCTGGAAAACCAGCGAAGAAGTAGGTGAAAATGTCCTGTATTATGATCCAATTCCGGGTGAATATATTTCCTGCGGTCCTGTCGAAGAGCTAAGTGGTGGTAAGGCTATGTCATTATAATAATGTCGTAATTAAAAAATATATTATACTAAAAAAAGGAGAAGCTTTTCAACTTCTCCTTTTGCATTACTCTTTTAGAGAGAATTTAGTTTTTATTGCTCTTATAGTTTGTACGATCAAATTCCTTTCGTTTATAAAAAGAGTCATCATCGTTAGAAATCAGATCATTATCTGATCTCCGTTTTTGATCGTCCTGAAAAGCAGGATCACTTTCTTTACCAGTAACAGTATTTGAAGTAGTCCCTTTTAAGTCTTTATCTCTAGTATGAGTATCGCTTAAACTATCTGCTTTATGTCCACGGCTTTCCTTAAAAGCAGGATCATTTTGATTGTCTGCAACTCCGGTAGAACGATTTTCAGTTAAGTTGCCACTATTACCTGTACGGGTATCAGCTTTTCTGTTTGAAAGGTCATCTACTTCTGTATTTGTATCTCTCACAACATTTCCACTTTCACTTGTACGGCTACCAGATCTGTCATAAGATGCCAGTACTACAGTCTCATAATCTCGGTCGACATTTGATCCTTTTTCCATTCGCTTTGTTTGAGCAAAAGTCCTGTGATCAATTCTATCAGTGTAGACAAAATTCTTATTAGTATTAAGCCTAACAAGTCCTACAGGCACTATTAGATGATTCTCTCCATCTTTGTTGATGAATTCGTGAACACCATCATTGGCACTGTCCCTGTAAGGCTTATGGTTAGCCTCAATAATGGATTTATCAACTTCAACGTCAAGATACACTACTCTTTGTGTATTTTTATTGACCATAAGATTATCTACCTTTCCTACTACGCGATTATCTTTATCCTGTACTTCCCACCCTCTTACATCCGGGTCATCGCTTGCAACCTTATAGTCGGAAAGTTCATTCAAATAAAACAAATGTTTATTTTTATTGTCTCTATTATTACTAGTATTTGCCATAATTTTTTAATTTTTAATTGTTAGCTCATTTTATTTAGAACATCACCTGCTTCGTCAAAGAATTTATTGACCTTATCTTTCTGTTCCAAAGTGAGAACAGAACCATCAATGTCTTGTACAGCAGATTTTACTTCCTGTACGTCTTGTGAAAGATCAGGAAATTGTTCTTCCTGTAAATTTTCAATTACATTAGTGAGATCACTTCCTGCGTCCTTAATCTTATCAGCATGGTTAGTAGCCATAGGATCCTGAGTGATTTGTTCAGCTTTTTGTCTGATCTCCTGCATATCCGCATCTATATCCACATTTAATTCGTTTGCTTTAGCCTGCACGGCGTTCATAAGATAGATAATTGCATTATTGGTATATTCATGATCAATACCCATTCTGGACTCATCTCCTATATATGATAAGTAGCCATCTACACCGCCCACGGTATCATTCCTGTTGTTGTCCCAGTTAGCGGTATTTTCCTCTTCTATAGATGTTGTGTCTATAACTTGTTCCTGCTCGGTTTCATCGATTATCTCATCGTCGTCCCCATTTGCAAAAAGGAAATATAAAATTGCCAATACAAGAGTCCGGCAATTATCCATGGCCAAATGGGCTTTTTCTTTTCAACTTTGATTTCTGCCATAATGTAAATTTTTTGGTTTGGAATTAATTAATTAGTTGTAGTTCAAAGTAAGAAAAGGAAAAGGCAGAATCTATTAAGGTTAGAATAAAGCTTTGTTAATAAAGGCTTTACCTTCTTAGGGTACTGCGATTTTTATTTTTTCAGGGAGAATTTTAACATTTACAATCTTTGTTTCACCAAGATATTCTCCGTCAACCTGAAAGGCCACAGGCTCTTTGCAGGTAATTTTTGCTTCCTCTGTATGAATAATTTTTATGAAATCGGAACTTAAATGCACCTCATTTCTTAGTGTTTTTAGGATTTCCATTAAATCCAGATTCTTAAAAATTAAGATTTCAAAAACACCATCGTCTAATTTTCCCTCTGGATTAACCTTTGCACCCGTACCATATTTCCTGGCATTGGCAATAGCAAGTAAAACTCCTTTTTCTGTAATAGTCGTATCTTTAGTCTCTACAGTAAAGTTAAAAGGATACTTGCTTTGGATAAGGGTAGGAATGGTTTGTAAAAGATATCCAAGCTTACCTCGGAATGTGGATGATTCATAATTTTTTATGAGTTCAGCATTTATTCCCAGATCACTCATATGCAGCCCGATTTCGTCGTTCAGTGAAATAAGATCTACATCGAGGTAGTGATGTCCCAATGCAACATTAATTTGCTCTTCCAGGCTTTTGGGTAGATCTAAATTTAAAGCAAGTGCATTGGCAGATCCGCTCGGGACAACGCCAATGGGGATATCCAATCCTTTAACAGCTTCGGCTACCATCTTAATAGTTCCGTCACCGCCGGCAGCTACGATCCTAAAGGGTTTTCTTTCCCTTGTAATTTTCCTTACATGTTTAACGTCCTTTTCGCCTTTAGTATGGTATATAAATACCTCAACATCACATTTTGCAGCAATAGCTTTAAAATCTTCCACCAGATCTTTCTTATCAATATCACCCGCAATAGGGTTTACAACTAATAAAATTTCTTTAATTCTTCTCATAAATTTAGTCATATGTCTAAAATTAACTATTTTGAAAAGAAACTTTAGTTAGAGAAAAAATAAAAGAATTGAAACTTGATTTAAAATTATATCGCGGTTATGTTAATGACCAGGAACTTGTAGTTTTTGGACATCTTTTTAAATCCTGGGCTCCAGATAAATACAGGCTGGACCGTAAAGGTATTAAGCACGCATTTTCCATATTACATATGTTTAGAATTAAACCTTTGGAAAATGTAGAAATAAGATTAAAATTTAGAGATCTAAATATTACCACAAAGACTCAGGAAGATGGATTTTTCCAATTTACAATTCCTTACAATGAAGATCTTAAGAGTGGCTGGCATGAATATACTGTTATATGTGAACTTCACGATTTTGGAATTATAGAAAAAGGGGAGCTACTTAAACCTTATAAAAGTAAATTCGGAATAATTTCAGATATAGATGATACTTTTTTGATTTCGCACAGTAACAGCGTATTTAAAAAGCTGTATGTGATGCTCTCAAAAAACGTGAATAAACGGAAAATTTTCAATGACGTGGTTCGTCATTATCAGGCTCTTAGTATTGCAGGGCAGGATAGCAAGGAAGCATCAAACTCCTTTTTCTATGTTTCCAGTAGCGAATGGAATCTTTACGAATTTATTGAAGAATTCGCCAGAATTCATGAATTGCCAAAAGCAGTAATTAAGCTGAAGAAAATAAAAACCGGAATTCGGGATTTCTTTTCCAGTGGTAGAGGTAGCCATGATCATAAATTTGATAAGATTAGCGATATCATTTCATTTTATCCGAAACTTCAGTATGTTTTGTTGGGAGATGATTCCCAGCACGATCCTTTTCTTTATGAAAAAGTGATTAAAATGTATCCAAAAAGTATTGGCGCCGTTTATATCCGGCAGACGAATAGAACTAAAAAGGAGGAGGTGAAGATTGTCTTAAAGAATATGCAGGATATGGGAGTGGAAACCTGCTATTTCCAAAACAGTGATAAAGCAATTGCACATTCTAAGAAAGTTGAAATTATATAGATTAAAATTTCGATCATAATGTATATAATTTTACCTTAATCCGTTTAAGAAGTATAATTAATAACCCCTAATATATTTTGCTTGACACCAATATCTTTCGTTGCCACCAGAATGGAACTGCCTGGAAAGGACCTTGAAAATGCAATCGATCTTTTAAGAGAGGGAGCAACCATCCCATTTATTGCCAGATATAGAAAAGAAGCTACAGGAAATCTTAACGAAATTGAAATCGAAAAGATCGAAGGTCTGATTAAGTCTTTCGACGAGCTTCAGAAAAGAAAAGCTACTATCCTAAAGGCTATAGAAGACCAAAATTCCTTAACCGATCCCTTAAAGAAACAAATTGATAATGCTTCAGATCTCGTTCAACTAGAAGATTTATATCTGCCTTTTAAAAAGAAAAGAAAGACGAAAGCTGATGTTGCACGGGAGCAGGGACTTGAACCATTGGCGAAAATTTTAATGGCTCAGAATTCTGCAAATTCCGAAGACGCCGCGCAGAGGTTTGTAAAGGGAGAGATAGAAAATACTTCTGAAGCTTTAGAGGGAGCAAAAAATATTATTGCAGAATGGGTTAATGAAAACCAGGTGGTTCGTCATAAATTAAGGCAGTTGTATTCCAGGACTGCAGTGATCAGTTCTAAAGTGGTAAAATCGAAAAAAGAAACTTCTGAAGCACAAAAGTTCTCTCAGTATTTTGACTGGAGTGAAAGCCTGAAAAAAATTCCGTCTCATCGTTTTCTTGCTATTCACCGCGCTCAGGAAGAAGGGCTGGTGAGGATAAAATTAGAAGTAGAAAAGAAGAAGGCATATGAGATCATTTCTCAAGTAATCGTAAAAAGAAACTTTTCTTCTCCGGTAATTTCAGAAGCAATAGAAGATTCCTATAAGAGATTATTAAAACCTTCTTTTTCTACGGAATTTTTAAATGAAGCCAAACTAAAGGCAGATAAGGAAGCTATAGCGGTTTTTGCTTCCAACCTGGAACAGCTACTTATGGCACCTCCTTTGGGAAATAAAAGAATTCTTGCCTTGGATCCCGGCTTTAAGTCTGGCTGTAAGCTGGTATGCCTGGACGAAAATGGGAAACTTTTGCACAACACAAATATTTATCCGCATCCTCCGCAGAATAAGAGTACCGAGGCAGAACAAACTATAAAATCCCTTGTTGAAAAGTATAAGATTGATGCTATTTCCATAGGAAACGGAACTGCTTCCCGTGAAACTGAGCAAATGGTAAAGAATATCCCTTTAAGAAACGATATCCCAATTTTTGTAGTAAACGAAGCAGGAGCATCGGTCTATTCTGCTTCAAAAGTAGCGAGAGAGGAATTTCCAGATTGTGATATTACCGTTAGGGGCGCAGTTTCGATTGGTCGCAGGTTGTCTGACCCCCTTGCTGAGCTTGTAAAAATTGATCCTAAAGCAATAGGGGTAGGGCAATACCAACACGAGGTAGACCAGGGGAAACTAAAAGAAAAACTGGATAATGTGGTAATGCTTTGCGTAAACAGAATAGGTGTGAATGTGAATACTGCCAGCAAAGAATTACTTTCTTATGTTTCAGGTGTCGGGCCTACAATTGCTTCAAATATTATCGACTATCGCAATAAAAATTCCGGATTAAAAAACAGGAAGGACTTGCTGAAAATCACCAGGTTAGGACCTAAGGTATTTGAACAATCTGCTGGATTTCTTCGGATAAAGAATGGAAATAATTTGCTCGATGCTACCGGTGTGCATCCCGAGAGTTACGATATTGTGGAAAAAATGGCACGTACCAATAACATGAAAATTTCTGAATTGGCAGGAAATAAGGAGGTGCTTCAAAAATTACAATTATCGGCCTATATCTCTGCTGAAGCTGGTTTGCCAACTTTAAAAGATATTGTAAGAGAGCTGGAGAAGCCGGGATTAGATCCAAGAAGCGAAATTTCTCAATTTGAATTTGATCCTTCTGTAAAAACCTTTCAGGATTTAAAAGAAGGAATGAAACTGCCAGGTTTGGTCAATAATATCACCAATTTCGGGTGCTTTGTAGACATTGGAATTAAAGAAAGTGGGCTGGTTCACATCTCAAAACTGGCAAATAGCTATGTAAGTGATGTAAATACTGTTGTAAAGCTCAACCAAGAGGTTATGGTGACGATTATAGCTCTGGATGAGGCTCGAAAGCGGATTCAACTTTCGTTAATTGACTAAAATTGAACTAGGGTGAGTCTTTGATGCTCTTAAAGGAGTGAGATTTGTGGTAGAATTTAGTAAACAATTTTACCATTTACAGACGAGCATCAAAAAAGGCAAATATCGGCTAGCGAGAGCCGATATTTGCCTTTTTATTCTTCAGATATATTACTTTTTTCTAACTAGACTTCCCGTCTTCCGTCATAATCCTTATTGTGGAATTCGGTTCTATCGTAAAAATCATCTTCCGAAGTATTTCTTCCTTTGGTTCTTCTATTTCTGAAGGAGTTTGTATCAGATTCATCAAGAAAATCTTCGTTTTCCGGTCTTCTTTGTTGCTCTTCGCTTTGGTATTGCTGGTCATAAGCAGAACTTGGCTTAGGCGCTTTTGAATTATTTCCAGCAACACGGTCTTCATCAAATCTATTTTCTTTATAATCGCGATCACGGTTTTCATCATAATCCCGTTCTTCTGTAAAGTTATGATCCTGTGATTGCCGTTTCTCCCGGTCACTTCGCAAATCATTGTCATAAGAAGTATCGGCATGTCTTTCAGAAGTTACCGCGTTGCTTCTTCTGGTTTCTGAAAACTCCTGGTGGCGTGGATGCTCCCGTTCTTCAATTTCCCTGCGACGGACTTCCTCATCAGGAATTCTGCTTGCAGAAGTTCTTTCGTACTCCAGGTCTTCGGGAGTACTGTTTCTTCGCGCCTTTGCTCTATCTGAAGAAGAATGACGGTTATAGGATTGAAGTACCGTTTCTTCATATCCGCGATCTATATGGTTTCCAGATCGATAACGTTTTGTTTCGGCAAAAGTACGATGATCTATAGTATCGGTAAAAACATATTTCTGATCCCTGTTAATTCCTACCATTCCAACTGGAATAATAACGTGGTTCTCACCTTCTTTATTTACAAATTCATGAACATCTTCATTAGTTGGTTTTCCATAGGGATCATGATTTGCTTCAATAATGGTTGAGTCTACTTCCACATCCAGATAAACAACCTTTTCAATTTCTTTATTGACCAAAAGGTTGTCCACCTTGCCAATAACCCGATTGTCTGAATCCTTCACTGCCCATCCTCTAATATCGGGATCTTTACTAGAGATTTTATAATCTGATAATTCACTGAAGTGGAAAAGATGCTGATTTTTATTTTTTGTGCTCATAGCTATTATAATTTATTAAACTAAATCTTTTTTTTTTCTGTTGTTATAATTTTCTAAACCAGTGCTTCAATTTTAATCCTGAACGGCGCATGCAGCTCCTGTAGAAATTTCACATTTGAGGAATGGAGCAACAATCTGGGGGCAAGGGTAACTTCTTCTAATTGGTCAGGATTTTCTTCATCAACATTGCCATCCTGAAATAAAAAAACAAGTAAAATTATTCCTAGTATGACCGCAGCCAAAATGATCCATAACCATTTGGATTTTTTCTTCTCTACATTTATCTCTGCCATCTCCTATAGTGGTTTAATTCTATCTAAGGTAAGTACATAAACGTCTCAGATTATCTAAGCTTAATATAAAGTATTGTTAATTAAGACTTAAGAATTTTTCTGAAGCTGCTGAGCGGCAAACTCTGCAATGGTATTGAAAAGTAGATTGAAAAACCCTGAAGAAGAGTAGCCGGAATACAGAAGCTAAAGTTTTCCCTGTAATTCCAGAACTTGTAAATAAAAAAATCCCGGAGCTTTAATTAAAAGTTCCGGGATTTTTTTAATAATTAACGTGGTATCTAATAAGTACCGGAAGGAAAAACAACCAGGCTTTCGTGCCCATTTTTTCCAACGGCAGCTACGCCAAAAAAGAAATTATCAATAACTATACCTTCAAGAGTAAATTCGTTTACGTCACCTACAAAGCGGGAGTGGTACCAGGTACGGGAAGTCGTATCTCTCCAGTAAATTTTGTACCCGGCAATATCTCCTTCTACTTCTTTCCATCTTAATCTTGCAGAAGCTTCCACAATTCCACCAATTTCGACATTTTCTGGTGCCGGTGGAGCCCAGGCAAGGCTGGCAAGATTAATTGCGTTTACAGAAGTCAATTTTTCAGCATAATCAAAATTAACACCTTCAATTACATCGCCATATGCTATTCCATCTTCCGTTCTTATATCCTGATGCTGACGGTTATAATTTTCATGTGCTTCCATTATTCGTACACCTGCAAAACCAAGATCATTAAAAGGCCGGTGATGGCCGCCGCGACCAAAGCGATCGAGCCTGTAAATCATCATCGGGTTCATTTCAGGCATATAGGTTTCTGTAGTATTGTGAATATAGCGGGCGAGCTGCCGGGAAATTCCATCTACCTCACCACCATAGAATCTGCGCATGGTCCTTTCCTGTTCAGTTTCAGTAGGAGGGACAGGTTCAGAAAAGATGCGAAAGGTACGGTTATCTATTACTCCATCAACACCTTCAATATTTCCAATCATATCGTTATTCAGAATGCCTATGATCTCCCAGTTATTTTCTTTGGCATATTCTGCCAGGCCTTTTCCTCCAAAGAGCCCTTGTTCTTCTCCAGAAAGTCCCACGTAAACAATACTATTTTCGAACTCATAATTGGAAAGTACTCTTGCCGCTTCAATGGTACCGGCCATCCCGCTGGCATTGTCATTTGCACCTGGCGCATCACCTTCATAGTCCATAGTATCAGAATTACGGGAATCTATGTCGCCGCTCATGATGATGTAGCGATTAGGATATTTTGTACCTTTCTGGATGGCAATTACATTAACAATCCACGCCTCATGTGGGATTCGCTCGCCATCTTCGGGAGTTACAAAATCTTTCTGATAAAAAACATCCAGACAATTCTGGCAGTCCCCAGAGATATTATCAAATTCAGATTTAATCCACCTTCTGGCGGCACCAATCCCTCTTGTACTGGAAACAGTATCGCTAAAAGTATTTCTGGTGCCGAAATTTGCCAATTTTCGGATATCGTTTTCTATGCTGTCGGCAGAGACTTTTTCAATGATTTTATAGATGCGTGCATCTGTTTGTTGGGAAAGACCGGCAGAAGATACCAAGACGCTAAAAATGAGAAAAATTAGACTTTGGGATAATTTCTTTTTCATGCTTTTAATTTTTGTAAAGATACCACCTCTTTAGCGATCGTACAAAAGGGTGATATTTCCGAAGAAGACATAAAAAAAGCTCCGTTTCCGAAGCTTTTTATTCAATTTACTAGAAATGAAACTTTTAGCTGGCTTTCATTTTATGAATTTCAGCCTTAGCTTCATTTATTTTTTCTTCCGATTTTGATTTGCTAAGATTAGCTTTAGTTTTTGCTTTTAGCGCATCCACTTTATGATTTAAAGAATCTGTAAAGTTGTTAATCTTTCCTTTTGCGCCAGAAATATAATCATCTCCTGTTTGAGTGATTGCCTTACGGGTCTCAGCACCTTTTTTTGGAGCAAATAATATACCGGCAACCGCACCTGCAGCAGCCCCTGAAATTAATCCTATCAACAATTTTCCTGATTTCATAATAGTCCGTAGTTTATTAGTTTGGTTTCTAATTCTAATTAGAATGTAAAAGTAACGCTAATAAGCGTTAAGACCATAAACTGCTCGTTAACATTGGTATAAACTTTTATTTAAAATGTCAATATTTTAACAAAAATGTTCTATCCGTTTTCGGTAAAAGCTTGCAGAATTGTTCTCACTTTTTTAGTGTCTTCTACATAATACCTGGCGCTGGTTTGTTTAATCCCGACTTTTACGGTATACGCTTTTTCAGGAAGTTCCTTAAACATGTATTCATCTGTCCAGTCGTCTCCTATAGCAAAAATGAAATCCTGATTTCTCAATTTTTTGTTTGAAGCTTTTCCTTTGTTAACTCCACTGCTTTTAATTTCCAGAACTTTATTACCATTTAGAACACTTAGTCCATGGTTTGAGATGAGCTCCTTCAATACATTTGATAATTCATTTGCTCTTATTTCTCCCAATTCAGGATCGGCTTTTCTATAATGCCATGCCAGGGAATAATTTTTTTCTTCAATAAAGGTACCGGGTGTCCTGTCCACAAAATTTTCGATTACGGGTCGAACAGCTTCCATCCAGTCGTTCTTTACATTTTCTGAAAGTACCCAGTCGGCTCTTTTTTCCCGTACCCAAGTCCCATGTTCAGAGATTAGATCGATAGGTGTATCTTCCCACCATCTACCAAGTGTATCTTTATCCCTTCCGCTAATAAGAATAACTTCAGTATTCTCCTGGTTGGCTAGTTTTTTTATAACTGTGATTAATTCTTCGTCAGGCTGGGCGTTTTCGGGCTTATCTGCAAAATTCACCAGTGTCCCATCGTAATCCAGGAATAGAATCCTGCTTTTCGCATTTTTATAAGTTTCAAGAAGATCATCATACACTTTGGAATTTATTCTTATAGCCTCAAATGCCTGACGGTTATCTTCAGTATTACGCAGGGCTTTCATAAAATCCTGTGCCCACTTCTCTACACTGTAGCGTTTTAACCTCTTCTGAATCATTTTGTTGCGCGAAATTTGTTCCTCTTCAGGCATTTCAAAAGCCTGTTTAAGCGTAGAGGCTATTTGGTCAAAATTATTCGGATTGATAATAAGCGCTTCATTCATCTCATGTGCAGCACCTGCCATTTCACTTAAGATCAAAACACCTGTATGATTGGTCCTGGTGGCTACATATTCCTTAGCAACCAGATTCATCCCATCTCTAATGGGTGTAAGTAAAGCAATATCACAGGAAGTATAGAGATCAATAAGATTTTCAAAAGGCATAGACCTGTAGAAGTACCAGATGGGCGTCCAACTTACGGTAGAGAACTTACCATTTATGCGCCCTACAAGTTCATCAATTTCTCTTTTTAGACGTTGATATTGCGGCACATTGGAACGGGAAGGAACAGCGAGCATGACAAGCCTTACTTTTTCAATGAATTCTGGATATTTGTCCAGAAAATATTCGAAAGCCCTTAGACGGTTAGCAATTCCCTTGGTATAATCCAGACGATCCAGACTTAAAATTAGCTTGGCATCTGGTGTAGCTTTTAGGTGGTGATCCAGCCTTTGTTGTAATTCAGATTGATTTTCGGATGTTTTTTCAAAATGATCAAGTGCAGCTTTCTCAAATTTTTCGTAATCAATTCCCATTGGGAAGGAATCCACCTTCACAATTCTGTCTGGAAGCGTAATTTCATTAAAATCTACCTGGTGCCGAAGAATCCGACTAACAGAACTCAGGAAATGTCTTTCATAATCGTAGGTGTGGAATCCTATAAGATCGGCACCTAAAACTCCTTCCAGAACTTCATCCCTCCATGGGAGCGTTCTAAATACTTCATAAGAAGGAAAAGGTATATGGTTAAAAAAGCCAATTATCGCATCTGGAGCCTGTTCCCTAATCATTTTAGGAACTAATAGCAGCTGGTAATCGTGTACCCAAATGTGATCTCCCTCCTGATAATGCTTTAAAACTTCATCGGCATATTTTTGATTTACCTGTTTATAGGTTTCCCAGTACCAGTCATCAGATTCGGTAAATTCCATAAAATAATGAAATAGTGGCCAGATGGTACGGTTACTAAACCCATAGTAGAATCCTTCAATTTCATCTTCAGTAAGATTAACCGCCACGCAATCTTCTTCCCGGGCTTTGCTTTTAACATCTTCAAGGAGATGTTCGGGGATTTCTTCTACAGTCATTCCACTCCATCCTATCCAGATACTGTCTCCTTCCTTGTGAAATGATTTGAGACCTGTTGCAAGACCACCAACGCTGGGGGTAACTTCCAGCTTCTCATTTTCAAGGTTAATTTGTAAGGGTAATCTGTTCGAGATAATTATAGTTTTGCTCATATTTTTCGTTGGTTCTGTTGCAGCAAAGTTGATTTTTCTTAAATTTCCGAAAATCATATTAGAATACCATTCTTTTAAAAGAACTTTAAGATTATATGGAAAATTTAGATTACGGAATTATTGGAAACTGTAAAAGTGCCGCGTTGGTTTCTAAAACAGGTTCTATGGACTGGTGTTGTCTCCCCAACTTTAATTCACCAGGAGTTTTTGCAAAATTACTAGACAATGAAATAGGAGGAAGTTTTGAAATAAATACAGGTGATGATTATAATATAGAGCAGGAATATCTTTGGGAAACCAATATTTTAAGTACAGTGTTTGATAATGGCGAGGATGCATTTCAGCTAATCGATTTTATGCCACGTTACTCGCGCAATGATGGCTCTTACTACGCTCCGCCAGATATCATAAGGTTTTTCCGGTTACTTAAAGGAGCTCCTAAGTTTAAAATTATTTACAATCCGCGCCTGGAGTTTGCAAAGGAAAAAACGTTTAATGAGAATAAAGGCTCTTATATTAAGAGCTTTACAAGAGAAGGGAAATATGACTCCCTCTTTTTATATTCGAGTTTTGATCTGGACAGTATTCTCGAAGAAAGGGAAATTGTTCTGAAGGAAAATTCTTACTGTTTACTCGCCTATCATGAAAAACTTATTCCTCAAACCCTGGACAGGTCATACCTTAAATTCCAAAGGACGAAGACTTATTGGATGAACTGGAGCGAAAAGACAACCAGGTATTCTCATTATCACAACGAAATTATGAGAAGCGCATTGGTTCTTAAAGCGTTGAGCTATAAAAAATCTGGAGCTGTTCTGGCTGCAGCTACCACTTCTTTGCCGGAGACGATAGGAGAGGAACGGAACTGGGATTACCGGTTTTGCTGGATTAGAGATGCCTCTATGGTGATAAAAGTGATGGCTGGACTAGGCCATGTTCAGTCTGCCAAAGAGTTTCTTCAGTTTATTATTGATATTATACCGCACAAAGATGAAAAAATCCAGATAATGTATGGTATAAATGGGGAAAAGGAACTTACTGAACATATTCTGGACCATTTAAAAGGCTATAAAGGTTCCGCTCCCGTTAGAACCGGTAATGCAGCATATATTCAGAAGCAAAATGATATCTACGGAATTTTGATGGAGGTAATTTATCAGCAGTTCCTTCAGTTTGAAACTTCCCTGGAAAATAGCGAGGAATTGTGGACCATCGTTCGTGGGATCGTAATGATTGTGGAAGAAAACTGGCAAAAACCAGACAAGGGTATATGGGAACTTCGTACCGAAGACCGCCATTTTGTTTTTTCAAAACTTCTATGTTGGGTCGCAATAGACCGGGCTATAAAAATTGGAGAGGTTTTGCGCATGGGAATTAATGATACCAAATGGAAAACGCTGCGTGCAGATATTTATAATGATATTTATAACAATGGTTGGAATGAAGAAATCCAGGCATATACACAATCCTACGGTTCAAAAGATCTTGATGCTTCCACTTTACTAATGGAGTCTTATGGGTTTATTGAAGCAGAAGATCCACGTTTTGAAAGTACGGTGAGGGCGACAGAAAAAGAACTTTGCCGCGACGGACTTATGTATCGCTATAAAAACAAAGATGATTTTGGAGAACCTACATCATCCTTTACCATCTGTACTTTTTGGCTTATTGATAGTCTATATAAAATAGGAGAAAGAGAGAAAGCTAGGGCTATGTTTGATCAGCTTCTTTCTTACAGCAATCATTTAGGGCTTTTTAGTGAAGATATAGATTTTGAAACTAAACGTTTGTTAGGGAATTTCCCACAGGCATATTCTCATCTGGCACTAATTGAAACAGCAGCGAATTTTAGTAAAGGACTGGTTTCTGAAGAAAACTTTTTAGGAGTTTTCTAGGGGCTTTTTTGTAGGCATACTAATTCTTGTTTTCGGCAGGCTTTCAGGGTAGTTTTTCTGGATATACTTTAACATGTTCTCCCGAAGATATACCCTGAGATCCCAAGCCGTTGAAGAATCTTTAGCGCTTACCAATAATCTCACTTCCACAGTTTTTTCAGTTGCATCTGTAACCTGGATTACATTTACTTGTTTATCCCAAAACGGAGTAGCTTCAAGGAGCCGTGTTTGTTCTTCTCTTAATTTTTCAACCGGGATTTGATAGTCGGTATAAAGAAAGACGGTTCCAAGAATGTCGGCAGACTGTCGCGTCCAGTTCTGAAAAGTATTTTCAATAAAATATGTAGAAGGAACGACCAGTCTTCTTTTATCCCAGATTCTTACTACAACGTAGGTGAGGGTGATTTCTTCAATTTTCCCCCATTCTCCTTCCACAATAACAACATCCTCAAGTCTTATGGGCTGTGTTAAGGCAATCTGTATCCCTGCAAGCAGCGTACCTATGGCTTTTTGAGCTGCCAGACCAATAATAATTCCCGCGATCCCTGCAGAAGTTAACAGGCTTACCCCTACAGAACGGATACTTTCAAAAGTCATTAGAGCTATACTTAGTGCCAGAAGAACAATTATGAAAATTATGATATTCTCCAGGATCATAAATTGAGTATAAACTTTTCGGGCTTTTAGATTATCTTCAGTATCAACATCGTACTTCCGAAGCATTTGTACTTTAAACACTTTCAGAAAAATTATAAGAAACCAGGCAATGCTTAATATAATGCCAATGGTACTGAGACGACCAACAATGATATAAGTATAATCAAAGGTGAATATCCTGCCAAGAATTGCAATTTTCAAGAGGAGACTTCCGAGGAAAATCAATAGCGGCACCCTTATTCGATTTGCAAAATTAACAGGTAAAATATTATTAGGATCTTTACCTATTCTTTTCAGGATATAAAAGCTCGCCACAAAGCATATAATCAGAGCAATTATACCTGCAACTGTATATTGGATAAACTCCTGGTCTAATTCTTCCATTGAGAGGGTATTTTTCACTTCATTTCCATTAAAACTATAGAAAAAATGCTTCTTTTTGAACTAAAGCAGCTCAAATTAAGCTCCTTTTAACTTTAAAAGGTGTTGTTTTTATGACGGTAATACTTTCTCTGTCATTTCTGAAGAATATCTGCCATGGTTCCTTTATATTAGAGATATTTGTTAACCTTAAAAATAGGAGGCCACAAAATGCCAATTTTCGATCTTAAAAATGATACATATGAAAGCTAATTTTATTTTATTTTTCGGAATTATTACTCTAATGTTTGGCGTACAAAGTTGCGGTGCACAGAATAGTAGCATCGTTGCTGAAGGAGCAGAACTTCTTCTCGTTGCAGATGGATACAATTTTACCGAGGGACCGGCGGCAAATAGAAAAGGGGATGTCTTTTTTACCGATCAACCGAATGACAAAATTCTGAAGTATGATGTAGAAACTGATTCTGTTTCTGTTTTTATGGAAGGAGCGGGAAGGGCAAACGGACTTTACTTTGATAATGATGGTAATCTTATAGCCTGTGCAGATGAAGAATATCAACTAATCAGGATAAGTTCGAATAAAAATGTTGAAGTTTTAGTAGATAATTTTGAAGGAGAAAACTTAAATGGCCCCAATGACCTCTGGATAGCTGAAGATGGAGGGATTTACCTGACTGATCCTTATTACCAAAGGCCGTACTGGGATCGTTCATCTCCCGATCTGGAAAGTCAAAACGTATATTATCTGGCACCGGGGTCAAATTCGCTCACTATGTTAGCAAACGACCTTGTGCAACCAAATGGAATTATAGGAACACCAGATGGAAAAACGCTTTATATAGCAGATATTAAAGATAAAAAAACATATTCCTATACGATTGCTGAAGATGGCGGTTTAAGCAATAAAACTTTATTTGTAGAAATGGGTTCAGACGGGATGACTTTAGATAACCAGGGAAATTTGTACATAACCGGTGATGGAGTGACTGTTTTTAATAAAAACGGAGAACAAATTAAGCATATTCCTGTAAATGAGAACTGGACTGCAAATGTAACTTTTGGAGGAAAAGATGGACAGACTTTATTTATTACTGCAATGGATGCATTATACAGCCTTAAAATGGACGTAAAAGGAGTGAGATGGTAGAAGAGTTTTTAGCTGAATTATATAAAAAAAGCCGTCTGAAGAGACGGCTTTTTTTGCAATAAACAGCATGCTTAGAAGCAATATTTATTTTCTGAAGTCAGTTTTTCTGCAATGGTATTTCGTAATTGAACAACATTCGGCTGATTCTGGTATTTTGTAAAACGCTTTAGTCCCATTAGCATCATGCGCTGTTCGTCACCTTCAGCGAAAGAAACAATTCCCTCTTTTGCTTTTTGATTCACCGTGTCTACAGCGTGGTACAAATAAAGTTTAGCCATGGCGATTTGCTCTTTCTGAGTATCTTCTCCATAGCGTTTTGCATTCTTTTCAGCTCTTAGAATGGCAGATTCTGCCAGGTAAATCTCAATTAAAATATCTGCGGAAGCCATTAAAAGCTGCTGATGTTCTTCCAAATCTGGTCCGAATTTTTGGACGGCACTTCCTGCGGTCATAAGGAATACTTTTTTCAACTTGCCGATCATTTCTTTTTCTTCTGCGAATAATTCAGAATAATCAGGTTTATCCATAGAAGGGATTCCCGTCAACTCATCTCCCACAGCAGTAGCCGGTCCTAAAAGATCAACATGCCCTTTCATTGCTTTCTTAACCAACATTCCCACAGCGAGCATCCGGTTAATCTCGTTTGTTCCTTCATAAATCCTGGCAATACGGGCATCTCTCCAGGCAGATTCCATCGGGGTATCTGCAGAGAATCCCATTCCGCCGAAAATCTGAATTCCTTCATCACTACAATTCTGAACATCTTCAGAACAAGCTACTTTTAGAATAGAGCATTCAATAGCATATTCTTCGACACCTTTAAGTTCTGCTTCAGCATGGGAACTTCCGCTTTCCAATCTTATGTTAATTCGATCTTCAATATTTTTCGCAGCCCTGTAAGACGCCGCCTCTCCTGCATATGCTGAAGTTGCCATTTCTGCAAGCTTCGATTTTATAGCACCAAATTTGGCAATTGGAGTATTAAATTGTACGCGGTCATTAGCATATTTTACTGAAAGATCTGTAACCCTTCGTTGTGCATCCAAAGAAGCTGCGGCAAGCTTTATACGACCAATGTTCAGCGCGTTCATAGCAATTTTAAAACCGTTTCCCCTTTCAGAAAGCATATTCTCAACCGGAACCTTTGTATCGTTAAAAAATACCTGGCGGGTAGAGGAGGAGTGGATCCCCAGTTTTTTCTCTTCCTCTCCAAAAGTGATCCCGTTTTCCGGATCATTTTCAACTATAAATCCGGTGATGTTTTTATCATCTTCAATCCTTGCGAAAACAATAAATACATTGGCAAAACCTGCGTTTGAAATCCACATTTTTTGTCCGCTAATGCTGTAGTGTTTTCCATCTTCAGAAAGAACCGCTTTTGTCTTTCCGGAATTTGCATCACTTCCCGCTCCAGGTTCTGTAAGAGCATAAGCACCAAACCATTCTCCGGTAGCGAGCTTCGGAACATATTTTTTCTTCTGTTCCTCGGTTCCGTAAAGAGTAATTGGCATTGTACCAATTCCCGTATGCGCACCAAAAGCAGTGGCGATAGATCCGGTTGCGCCCGAAATATAATCGCAAACCAACATGGTAGAAACAAAGCCCATTCCGAGCCCGTCGTATTCTTCCGGAACTGCTACTCCAAGGAAACCAAGTTCCCCGGCTTTGCGCATTATTTCTTCGGTTAATTTATAGTTCTTCTTTTCGAACTCTTCTTTGTTCGGCCAGATTTCACGTTCCACAAATTCCTTTACAGATTCGCGCATCATAATTTGTTCGTCGTTAAAGTCTTCAGGAGTGAAAACATCTTCGCAGTTGGTTTCCTTTACCAGGAACTGGCCACCGCGGAGTAATTCTTTTGAATTTAATGTTGTATTGCTCATGTTGTTTGTTATTAATTGAATCAAGAAAAAAGAGCCAGGAATTAGGACAAGGTATCGATGAATTTAAAAATCATTCGCTGAATTTGTTGAACCTTTTCCTCTAATTTTTCAAATTTTTCTTTGGTTATATACTGTTCTTTATATGCGATAATTATCTGTGTTTCCCATTCAAAGGAAGAGCCAAGGCTAGCTTCCAGATAGGTTCTAAAATGTTTGTTTGTAGATTTACTCGTGCCCTCAGCAATGTTAGAGGGGATAGAAACAGCACATCTCGTAAGCTGGGAAACAAGATTAAATTTTTCAGAATCAGGAAATGTTTTTACGACATTATATGTTTCCTGAACCAGAACGATACTTTCCTGCCAAATTTTAAGATTTTTAAAATTGTGCCTTTTCATTTTGTGACTACCTGATTCCTGTTTCCTGCTTCTTGTCTCCCTTTTAAATCTAATTTAAAAATTCATACACTCCCGCAGCTCCCTGTCCGGTGCCAACACACATGGTCACAAGGCAGTATTTATTGTTGAGGTTTCTTTTGCGCATTTCATCAAAAATCTGAACCGATAGTTTTGCTCCCGAGCATCCCAGAGGGTGACCCATTGCAATTGCGCCGCCGTTAACGTTTACGAGATCTGGGTTTAATCCTGTTTCACGAATTACAGCAAGAGACTGAGAAGCAAAAGCTTCGTTTAACTCTATAAGTTCCATATCCTGCAGTTTGAGTCCGGCGCGTTTTAAAGCTTTAGGAATGGCAATTACAGGGCTAATTCCCATTACCCTCGGGTCTACACCCGCGACGCCGTAATTTACAAGTCGTGCAATAGGTTCAAGATTCAGTTCTTTCACCATTTCCTCATTCATTACCATCACAAAAGCAGCACCATCACTCATTTGAGAAGCATTACCAGCGGTTACACTACCACCTTCTCTAAAAACCGGTCTTAGACGGGAAAGCGCTTCTACAGAAGTATCTGCACGCGGTCCTTCATCCTTATTCACGGTATACTTTCGGGTTTCTTTTTTTCCTTCAGCATTAATAAAGTTTTCTTCTACTTCTATAGGAACGATCTGATCTTGAAACTTATCTTCTTTGAGCGCCTTTAATGCCTTTTGATGAGAATTGTAGGCGAACTCATCCTGGTCTTCCCGGCTGATATTGTACCTTTTTGCAACCTCTTCTGCAGTTAAACCCATTCCCCAATAGTAATCTTCATGACCTTCTTTCGCCACTTCGTAATTAGGAACCGGCTTATAACCACCCATAGGAATGTAACTCATACTTTCTGAACCACCTGCAATGATACAGTCTGCCATTCCTGCCTGGATCTTAGCCGAAGCCATTGCGATAGTTTCAATTCCTGAAGCACAGTAGCGGTTAACAGTTACACCGGGAACATCTTCAATATCTAATCCCATTAAGGAGATTAAACGCCCCATGTTAAGTCCCTGTTCAGCTTCCGGCATGGCATTTCCAACCATCACGTCGTCAATACATTTTTTATCCAGTTGCGGAAGCTCTTTCATTAAATATTCTATAGTTTCAGCTGCCAGTTCATCTGGTCTTTTAAACCGAAACACTCCGCGGGGAGCCTTTCCCACTGCGGTTCTATATGCTTTTACTATGTATGCTGTTTTCATGTCTTAGTATTTAGATGTTAGTATTGAGAATTGAGATTGCTCATCCTAACGACTTTATTAATGCAAAATTCATTTTCTGTATCTCGATTACTTCCTTTAAGATCGGAGTTACCTTTTCTTCAGATGTTAGCTCTAATTTATAAGATAGTATTAATTGAGTATAAAGCTCATAAGAAGAACCATTTGCAATACTTAGAAAATTTCGAAATTCTCCTTTGGTATTTCTACCTGCACCTTCAGCTATATTGGAAGGAACAGAAATCGCACTTCTTTTAATTTGACTTGTTAATCCAAATTTTTCTTCACTAGGAAATTGTGCAGAAAGAACATAAATTTTCCGAGCCACTTCCATGGCTTTTATCCAGACTTTTAAATCTTCCAATTTATGCATCTCCCTGTTTTTTACTATATACTCATTACTAAGAGCTCAATTCTAATTCCTAAGCGGTTTCCCCTTCTGCAACATATGCTGAAGTCTTTCCAGTGTTTTTCTTTCTCCGGTAAGAGAAAGGAATGCTTCCCGTTCAAGGTCCAGCAGATATTGTTCGCTTACATAGGATGCTTCAGAAAGATCTCCTCCGGCCATCACATAGGCCAGCTTGTTGGCAATTTTCTTATCGTGTTCGCTGATGTATTTTCCTGCAAACATTTGATCGGTACCTACAAGAAAAGCTCCAAGTGCCTGTTTTCCAAGTACCTTGATATCTGTCCTGTGCACAGGCTGAGTATATCCGTTTTCTGCCATTAGTAAAGCGTGTTTCTTTGCAATTGCAAGCTGCCTGTCTGGATTCACAACTACAATATCTTTTCCTTTCTGAAGAATGTTTGTATCAAAAGCTTCATATGCTGAAGTGGATACTTTTGCCATTCCAATAGTGAGGAAATGTTCTCTCAATCTGTTAAGTTCCACATCATTTTTTTGATAAGTGTCTGAAGCTCTTACCGTCATTTCTTTAGAACCACCACCACCGGGAATAACACCAACACCAAATTCAACAAGACCGATGTAAGTTTCGGCTGCGGCAACTACTTTATCTGCGTGAAGCGAAAGTTCACATCCGCCGCCCAGCGTCATTGCGTGTGGTGCGGCAACTGTAGGAATAGAGGAGTAGCGCATACGCATCATGGTGTCCTGGAAATATTTAATGGCCATGTTCAGTTCTTCGTATTCCTGCTCTACAGCCATCATAAATATCATCCCAATGTTTGCACCCACAGAGAAATTTTTACCATTATTGGCAACTACCAGTCCCTGATAATCTCTTTCAGCAATATCTAGCGCTTTATTTATTCCATCCAAAACATCACCGCCAATAGAATTCATTTTGCTTCTAAATTCCACATTCAGGATCCCGTCGCCCAGATCTTCAACTACAACTCCGCTGTTTTTAAAGACATCTTTGGACTCCCTGATGTTGTCCAGGATAATAAATGCATCCTGGCCGGGAACTTTTACCTGTTCTTTCTTCGAAATGTCATAATAATAGGTATTACCGTTTTTTACGGTGTAAAAACTTTTACTTCCGCTTTCCAGCATTTCATTTACCCATGCGGCAGGTTCATAACCTTCCGCATTCATCATTTCGATTCCTTTTTCTACGCCAATGGCGTTCCATATCTGGAAAGGACCATGCTCCCAGCCAAAACCGGCACGCATGGCATCGTCTATTTTGTAAAACTCATCGGTTATCTCCGGAATTCTATTTGAAGCGTAAGCAAACAAAGCTGAAAAGTTCTTTCTGTAGAATTCGCCTGCTTTGTCTTTTCCGTTTATAAGCACTTCAAAGCGATCTTCGACTTTATCAATCGTCTTAGTCTGCTCCAGTGTGCCGAAATTTGCCTTTTTTTGATCCCGGTATTCCAGCTTGTTTAAATCAAGAGATTTAATTTCGCTGGAACCGTCGTCTTTTTTGATTTTTTTGTAAAAGCCCTGTCCGGTTTTACTTCCCAGCCATTTGTTGTCCATCATGGTCTGGATAAAGTCTGGAAGGGCAAAAAGATCGTGTGCTTCATCGTTTGGAACTCCTTTATAGAGTCCGTTTGCAACATGAACCAGGGTATCCAGCCCAACAACATCCACAGTACGGAAGGTAGCCGACTTCTGGCGGCCAATTACCGGCCCTGTAAGTTTATCTACCTCTTCAATGGTCATATCCATATCTTTAACCGTATGGAAAAGGCTCATAATGCTGAAAATCCCAACCCGGTTTCCGATAAATGCCGGAGTATCTTTGGCTACTACAGAAGTTTTTCCGAGGAACTTTTCTCCATATTCATTTAGGAACTGAAGAACATCTTCTGAAGTTTTTGGACCCGGAATTATTTCGAATAACCGTAAATATCGTGGTGGATTGAAGAAGTGGGTTCCGCAGAAATGCTTCTGAAAATCTTCACTTCTTCCTTTACTCATTTGCTGGATTGGAATTCCTGATGTATTCGAAGTAATTAAAGTTCCTTCTTTTCTATGCTTCTCCAGGTTTTCAAAAACCTGTTGTTTAATATCAAGCCGTTCTACAACAACTTCAATTATCCAGTCAACTTCAGAAACTTTAGAGATATCGTCTTCCAGGTTTCCGGTTTTTATTCGTCGTGCAAAATCCTGATGGTAAATTGGAGAAGGTTTGGATTTTAAAGAGGCCTGGAGAGAATCGTTAACAATACGATTTCTTACAGCTTTATCTTCAAGAGTCAGCCCTTTCTTTTTTTCTTTGTCATTCAGTTCGCGGGGAACAATATCCAGCAGTAATACCTCCACACCAATATTGGCGAAGTGGCAGGCAATCCCGCTTCCCATAATTCCGGAACCTACAACAGCAACTTTATTTATTCTTCGTTTCATACATTTTATTTTTTGGCAGATATATCAAGAATGGTTTTATAATCTAGACTTGTCTGGTTTTTAAGCTTATTTCTTCCTTGTAAATTTTTCTTTCTGAGATTAAATCAGTCATAGTATTGGCAACCTTGATAAAGGTGGCAAGTTCTTCCTGAGTAACGTTTTCCTTAACGGCTTCATCAAACCTTAAAACTACTCTTTTTGAAAAATCACGCATTTCCTTTCCAAAGTCGGTAAGGTGTAGAAGGACACTTCTACCATCTTCTGGATTTTTTCTTCTAATGATTAAGCCTTTTTCCTCCATTGTCTTAAGGATGCGTGATAAACTGGTGGCTTCCATTCCCATTTTGGGTCCAAGAGAGGTAGAAGGCGTTCCTTTTTCAGGATCTATAGTCAGTAGCGCAAAACCTGTAGCCATCGTGCTTCCTGCTTTACCGGCTTCTTCATTATACATTTTGGAAACGGCCATCCATGTTGCCCTTAGTACGTGATCTATAGTTTTTTCCTTCATTTTATTTATCAGTGATTTCCAAAGTTAATAAAAAATATTATGCATGCATAATAAAAGTTGATCAAAAAATAAGAGAACCTGAAAGTTTTAAGTTAAAGGCTGAAATAAAAAACTCTCCAGAAGAGGAGAGTTTAAAATACAGATAATATTTTGATTTCCAGTATTTAGTGCTGGTATATTTGATTATATAGATCGGAATAACGCTCCTTTATGTTTCTTCTCTTAAGTTTCATGGTAGGAGTTAGCTGATCGTTGTCTATACCCCATACCTCTGGTGTTAACTCAAATTTCTTTATTTTTTCCCAATGTCCGAATTTGGTATTATAGAAGTCTACCTCTTCCTGAATTCTCGCAATTACTTCAGAATTTTTTATAAGGGCTTCGTTGGAGTCCCCAACGTCAATTTTCTTTCGTTCGGCCCAATCCCTTACAAATTCAAAGTTTGGCTGGATAAAAGCTGCAGGCATTTTTTCACCCTCTCCAATTACCATTATCTGTTCAATAAAGCGGGATTGCTTCATAGTGTTCTCGATAATTTGTGGAGCGACATATTTTCCGCCAGAAGTTTTAAACATTTCCTTTTTCCTGTCGGTTATTCGTAAGAAACCTTCCTCATCTATTTCTCCTATGTCACCAGTGTGAAAGTACCCATCAGAATTTATGGCTTCCCTGGTTTTCTCTTCATCCTTATAATAACCTATCATCAGGTTAGGACCCTTGGTAAGAATTTCTCCGTCTTCAGCAATTTTTACTTGAACGTTATCAATGATCTTTCCTACAGTTCCTATTTTGAAGCCTTTGTTTCGTTGATCATTCACAGCGATTACAGGAGAAGTTTCTGTTAACCCGTAGCCTTCCATCACCGGAATTTCGGCTGCGGCAAAAATTCTTGCGAGTCTGGGCTGGAGAGCAGCACTACCAGATACGATTAATTCAATATTTCCTCCCAGTCCTTCTTTCCATTTAGAAAAAATTAATTTTCGTGCCAGGCTTAGCTGTGTCTCGTACCACCAGCCATTTGCTCCATAGGGTTCGTATTTCAATCCTAATTCTACTGCCCAGTAAAAAAGTTTTCCTTTCACGCCTCCAAGCGTATTTCCTTTGGCTATAATCTTATCGTAAACTTTTTCCAGTAATCTTGGGACGGCAGTAATTACATGTGGTTTTACTTCTTTCAGGTTTTCACTAATTGTATCAATGGATTCTGCAAAATAAATGGAAACACTGTAATATTGATAGAGGTAAAGAATCATTCTTTCGAAAATATGACACACAGGAAGAAAACTTAATCCTACATAAGTTCCAAATTCAAATGGAACCCGTGGAGCGCTGTTAAGCACATCGCTGACAATATTCTCATGAGAGAGCATCACACCTTTAGGTCTTCCCGTAGTGCCTGAAGTATATATTAAGGTTGCGAGATCACTGGGTTTTACAGATTTCTTCAACTTCTCTACTTCATCCTGATTGCCTTTATCTTCTCCCAGCTTCAAAATCTCTTTCCAATTCTTACATGTCGTAATTTCATCGAAACTGTAAACTTCCTTTAGACCGGTGTTGGCTTTTATTGCGTTTAGTTTTCCCAAAACTTCTTCATCAGAAACAAAGCAGTAGGTAGCTTCACTGTGATTTAAAACATACTCATAATCTTCTTCAGAAATAGTAGGATAGATGGGCACATTTTGAGCACCTATTTGTAAGATCCCAATATCCAAAATATTCCATTCCGTTCTATTTGAGGAGGAGATAACCGCAATTTTTTCGTTTGGTTTAACCCCAAGTCTTAGAAGGCCTCTGCTAATCGTATTGGCCCTATCGATGTATTGCTGCGTAGAAATTGAATTCCAGGAATTGTTGTATTTCGTAACTAAAGCTTTTTTCAAAGGATGATTCTCCAGCTGAAAATAAGGAAAATCAAAAAGTCTTTTTATCTCAGTCATTCGTTTTGCTAATGTGATATTCTCTGCAAAATAGCAATTTTCCGTCCTATATCAAATGGAATTTATAAAAAAAGAAGTAATTTTTTGTAAAGTATTGAAAGCTATTGGGGAATTCTGATATTCTGATATTTTCTCTAATAGGTGATCTGCCAAAGGCTTCCTTTTTTAGAGGTATACTTATTTTTCAAGTCCACATTTGTGTCCTTCAACATATATTAAAATTTTTGATGAAGCGTTAAAATGCATTTAAACTACGTTAAGATCCTGTGCCTTTTTCGCGGTTATATGTAAATTATAATATTAACCATAAAAAAATATACTATGAAAACACTTAAAACAGTTTTAATCACTGCCGTAATACTTCTGGCGGTAAGTTGTGGACCACGGGTACAAACGGTTAAACCTATGAACACAGATCTTAGTAAATATGAAACTTTTGCTTACCTGCCTAATACCAATGTCGAAGTTCCCGGCAAAGGTTACAATGATGAAAATGTAAACCGCATGATTGTAGAAACAGTTAATCAAAATATGGAACAGACTGGTTATACCTTAGATAGAGATAATCCAGATCTTTTGGTGCTAATTAGCACTTCTACAGAAATTGAAAGGGAAACTACTACAGATCCGGTATATGCAACTTATCCCTATACCGCAGGGGTAGGCGCGGTAAGTCCTTATTATGGTTCTTATTACTACCGTGGATATAATACTTTTGGAGGAGGAATAATGGGTTATGATACGGATACTTATGCTTATGAAGAAGGTATTGTGATCATTAACCTGGTAGACAGGCAGACCAAGGAAACTGTCTGGAAAGGAATTACTTCAGATGCCCTGTATGACCAGAGGAATACTGCAGCCATGCGTGATTTAGTAAATGAAATTTTTGAAGAATACCCGTTGAATAATAATTAATCTTAATTTTATTTTAAAACCTTTAATAACACCTTTTTCGGGAATTCTTCTGAAAAAGGTGTTTTTTATATGGTCTTGGTTGAAGATTATCTTTTATGTAAGAGCCTTGTCGCCACATAATTTCATTCTATAATAGCTAATTTTAAATTTTAAGTACATGGCAATTAAAGGATTCAAAACTTAAAGTCATTCTTAACAGGGTGATGTGTATGGTAGGTGAAGTCTTCTTGTGCATGCCTTAAACCTAAATGAGCAAAATAGGTTTTTCCTGCATTTTAAATAAATAAGCCTCCCAAAATAGAACTTGAGAGGCTTCTGAAAATATGAATATTCTAAATTACAAGGTTTAACTATGCTTTTTGCTCAAGCCATTTTCTGGCATTTACAAAAGCTTCTATCCACGGCGTCACTTCATCTTTTCGGTCCTTTGGATAATATGCCCAGTTCCACTGAAAAGTAGAGCGCTCCAGGTGCGGCATCATAACTAGGTGCCTTCCGCTGTCGTCCGTTAGCATAGCGGTATTGTGATGTGAACCATTAGGATTGGAAGGATAAGTATCAAAAGCATATTCCCCAACAATGTTGTAACGTTCTTTTGCATAAGGAAAACTGAATTTTCCTTCGCCGTGAGCAGCCCAGATTCCTAATTTGCTTCCGGAAAGCGATTTCAGCATAACCGATTTGTTTTCGCTTATTTCTACTGAAGTAAATGTACATTCGAATTTCCCCGAATCATTATGCAGCATCTTCGGTTTTTCCTCGTGATCTGGATTAATTAGTCCTAACTCTACAAAGAGCTGGCAGCCGTTACAAACTCCTATAGAAAGGGTATCGTCCCTTTTAAAGAAATTATCCAAAGCGGTTTTTGCCTTTTCATTATAAAGAAAAGCTCCTGCCCATCCTTTGGCACTTCCCAATACATCTGAATTTGAGAATCCGCCTACCGCGGCGATAAATTTAATGTCTTCCAAAGTTTCCCGGCCGCTAATAAGGTCGGTCATATGGACGTCTTTTACTTCAAAACCGGCGAGGTACATAGCCCTTGCCATTTCACGTTCAGAATTTGATCCTTTTTCGCGAATTATTGCGGCTTTAATCCTTTTTTCAGTTCGGGAGGAGTCGAGAACCGGGAGCTTTCCGGTGAAATCTGCCGGGAATTTAAATTCCAGTGGCTGATTTTTGTAGTTATTAAAACGTTCCGTTGCTTTATCTTTTCCGCTTTGTTTCTGGTCCAGTAAAAATGAAGTTCTGTACCATACATCCCTTAGTTCTGAAATATTGAACTTCAGGTTTTCTGTTCCGTTCTTGATTTTGAGCTCGTTCCCTTCAGTTGCACGGCCAATTTTAAAGAACTCGATATTATTTTCAGCTAAAACTTTTTCAGCTAAATCATCTTTGGCCTGGAAAACAATTCCGCAGTTTTCGTTAAACAGAAGTTTTACCGTATCCTTCTCATTTAAAGCGGAAAGATCCAATTCTGCTCCTAAATTCACATCGGCAAAACACATTTCCAGTAACGTTGTAATTAACCCTCCCGAAGCGACATCATGGCCGGCAACGATCATTTCTTTCTTGATAAGCGCCTGGATATTATAGAAAATATCGGCAAATTTCTGGTCGTCTTTTATGGTTGGGACTTCATTGCCCACTTTATTCAGGATTTGAGCGAAAGAAGAGCCTCCAAGTTTAAAAGAATCCTGGGATAAGTTGATGTAAAAAATGTCCCCCGCATCTCTTTGAAGCACAGGTTCCACAACTTTAGTAACATCGTCACAATGCCCGGCAGCAGAAATTATTACGGTTCCCGGAGAGAGCACTTCGCTGTCTTTGTATTTTTGCTTCATAGAAAGCGAATCTTTTCCCGTGGGAACATTTATTCCCAAAGCAATCGCAAAATCCGAAACTCCCTGTACCGCTTCATACAAACGTGCATCTTCACCTTCATTATTACATGGCCACATCCAGTTAGCCGAAAGGGAAACAGATTTTAATCCTTTTTCCAGCGGCGCCCAAATAATGTTCGAAAGCGCTTCGCCAATAGAATTTTTAGAGCCCGCAACGGGATCTATTAAAGCCGAAACAGGGGAGTGGCCAATAGAAGTTGCCACACCTTCTTTCCCTTTGTAATCCAGCGCCATGACTCCGCAATTATTTAGCGGAAGTTGCAACGGACCAGCAGTTTGCTGTTTCGCCACACGACCTGTAACGCAACGGTCTACCTTATTAGTCAACCAGTCCTTACAGGCAACAGCCTCCAATTGAAGCACTTCCTGTAGATAACCTTTTATTTTTTCTGAAGAATATTCCAACCCTTCATAATTTCGTTCTATCGTTTTGTCTGTCATTATAGTCTTGGGCGAGCTGCCAAAGATATCTGCCAGCGCCAGGTCCATAGGCTTTTCTCCGGAAGTTTTTCCTTCAAAAGTAAAGCGGTGATCTCCGCTAACATCCCCAACTTCATATATTGGAGAGCGCTCACGGTCGGCTATTTTCTTCAGCATTTCCAGCTTACTTTCGCCAATCACCAAGCCCATACGTTCCTGGGATTCGTTACCAATAATCTCTTTTGCTGAAAGGGTTGGATCGCCTACAGGAAGTTTTTCAAGATCGATTTTTCCGCCGGTCTCTTCTACCAGTTCACTAAGGCAATTCAGATGTCCCCCCGCACCGTGATCGTGAATAGAAACAATTGGATTTTCTTCACTTTCCACCATTCCGCGGATTGCATTAGCCGCACGTTTTTGCATTTCAGGATTGGCGCGTTGTACTGCGTTCAATTCGATTCCGCTTTCAAATTCCCCGGTATCGGCAGAAGATACTGCGGCACCGCCCATTCCAATCCGGTAATTCTCACCACCAAGTATTACGATTTTATCTCCTTTCTTCGGAATATCTTTTTGTGCCTGATTTGCTTTTCCATAACCAACACCACCGGCCATCATAATTACTTTATCATAGCCCAATTGCCGCTCATGCTCACTATGTTCAAAAGTGAGTACGGAACCGGAAATTAAAGGTTGTCCGAATTTATTTCCAAAATCTGAAGCTCCGTTAGAGGCTTTTATCAAAATATCCATAGGAGTCTGATACAGCCATTCCCTTTCTTTCATTCCCTGTTCCCAGTTACGGTTTTCTTCCAATCTTGAATAGGACGTCATGTAAACCGAGGTTCCGGCAAGAGGTAATGAACCTTTTCCACCAGCAAGCCTATCCCTTATTTCCCCGCCACTACCTGTTGCCGCACCGTTAAAAGGCTCTACGGTAGTCGGGAAATTATGGGTTTCAGCTTTAAGGGAAATAACCGAATCAAAATCTTTAACCTGGTAATAGTCGGGAACGTCAGCCGACTTAGGTGCCCATTGTTCAATTCTTGGTCCTTTTACAAAAGCAACATTATCTTTATATGCAGAAACTATTTCATTTGGATTTTCTTCTGAAGTCTTTCTGATGAGTTTAAAGAGGGAAGAAGGTTTCTCTTTCCCGTCAATTACAAAAGTTCCGTTGAAGATTTTATGCCGGCAATGTTCAGAATTTACCTGTGAGAAACCAAAAACTTCAGAATCTGTCAGTTTTCGGCCTAGTTTATCTGCTAAACCCTGAAGGTAAGCTACTTCTTCAATATTTAATGCCAGTCCTTCTTTTTGGTTATAAGCTTCAATATCATCCACCTCGATTATCGCTTCGGGATTGATGTGAATATCAAAAATATCCTGATCCAGTCCGTTATACTTTTGCGAAAGCATAGGATCAAAATCGGAGAAATTTTCATCGATTTTCAGGAACTCTTCGATCCTTACAATACCTTCAATTCCCATGTTCTGGGTGATCTCCACGGCATTTGTACTCCACGGAGTGATCATTGCGGCACGCGGACCAACAAAAAAATCTGCCAGAGCAGATTTGTTGTATTTTTTTGCGTCGCCAAAAAGCCAGTTTAATTTTGAAATATCTTGTGCAGAAAGGTTGTTGTGCGTTTCTACTGCAAAAACCTTAGTAGTTTGGGTTCCGAAGAAAAGGATCATTCCTGGTTGTTTAATGATGTTTAAGAAAGGACAAATTTAGGCTTTTCAGCTGAATTTTAATTGTTGGGAATTGGGAAATTTTTGAGGGAAAGCGACATGCTGAAAATGGCAATTTTCGGCATTTTACCACGAATCCACGAATAGGTTTTTAAACTCTCGAAGATGTCGCTGATTTTCGCAGAAGAAATTCTTGAATTTCAGGAAAGGGGCATGCTGAAAATGGCAATTATCGACCTGTACTAAAGAAAGGGAAGTAAAAAATTCTTGCGAGGTTTTAAAACCTCTTAGGTCTGGTTAGATTCAGTCCATAAAAAGAAAATTTCTGGAAATTATACCTACAAGGTCAAAAAAAGACCTTGCAGGATAGAAACGTATTCCTCTGGCCTTGATAGTATAAAGAAAAAAGAGAAGCCCTAAAAATGTATTATCGACCTTGTTGAGGTACGAAGTTAGAAGTACGAGGAACGAAGTCTTTTTGAAATTTTTCTCTTCTCTCTCCTCTTAAATCTAACTTGTTCTTTCCAGCAAAGCCATATAGAATCCGTCGTAGCCGGTTTCTGAAGAAAGCAATTTCTGGTCTTTAATCAACCTGAATTTTTTTCCTTCTTCCCGGGCAAGGAATTTCTCTACCTGTTCCTGATTTTCAGACGGCAAAACCGAACAAGTTGCGTAGACCATTTTTCCTCCAGATTTTACAATTTTGGAATAGCTATCGAGGATTTCAGATTGCGTGGCTTTGATCCTGTCGATAAATTCCGGTTGCAATTTCCATTTAGCATCAGGATTTCTACTAAGTACTCCTAGTCCGCTACAAGGGGCATCAATCAAAACACGATCTGCACTGTTGTACAGCTTCTTGATCACTTTGGTAGTGTCAATTTCGCGGGTTTCGATATTGTGAGCCCCGGCACGTTTAGCGCGCCGCTTCAGTTCCTTCAGTTTATTTCCGTAGATATCCAGCGCTATAATCTGTCCTTTATTTTCCATTAGTGCAGCAAGGTGAAGGGATTTTCCACCAGCACCGGCGCAAGTATCCACAACCCGCATTCCCGGTTCCACTTCAAGAAAATGGGCCACTTGCTGTGAAGATGCATCCTGTACCTCGAAAAAGCCGTCCTGGAATGCTTTTGTTCTGAAAACATTTGCTCTTTCATTAAGTTCAAGAGCTTCAGGATATGCTTTTAAAGGATGGGTTTCAATATTTTCTTTCAAAAATTCTTCCTTCAAATTTTCTTTGGAAGTTTTCAGGGAATTTGCGCGTACCACAACAGGAGCAGTGTTATTAAGAGCATGAATTTCTTTTGTCCATAATTCTTCTCCAAGTTCCTGCACACCCAGTTCATCCAGCCAGTCTGGTATGGATTCTCTGTATTTTCTTATCTGGCTAAGGCTGTCAAACTTCCCTTTAATTCTTCGGGTTGGCGTATCTTCAATTTGTTTCCAGTCCGGCAATTCGATTCCGCGAAGGGTTGCCCAAACTGCAAACAGTCGGAATAGGTTTTCACGGGAAAAAGGTTCTTTAACTTCGGCAATCTCAGCATAAAGACGTTTCCATCTCACGATATCATAAGTGGTTTCAGCAATAAAACTTCTATCACGGGAACCCCATCTTTTGTCTCTTTTCAAGGCATTTGCGATCACTTTGTCTGCATATTTTCCTTCATTAAAAATATCTGATAAAGCATCGATAGTGGCAAAAACCAAATTTCTGTGTAAGCGCATAAATAAATTTTAAGGCTGCAAAGGTACGGTTTTTTGCTTCGGAAAAATTTATCTTTGAAGCATTGCTTAGAATGGCAATTTTCGGCCTACTGAATAACTTATTCTGAATATGAAAAAACTCCTTTACCTATCCATATTATTGATCATTTCCTGTAAATCTGAAAATAAATCTGGAAATCCTTCCGAAGAAGAAAAAGATAGAGAAACATTTATTGCTAATGTTCATGTACAGACAATTTTGGAGGACGATTCGCTGAGTGTAAGAGCAATTGAAGTTATTGGAAATAACCTGGCCTTTGCAGGAAACAATGGGGTCTACGGACTATATAATGCTGCGGAAGGAAGTTGGAAAACGAATGTGCAGGAATATAATGGTACAACTCCAGAATTTAGGGCTGTAGCGAGTACTGCGAACGATTTTTTTATGCTGAGCGTTGGAAATCCGGCACTTCTCTACAAAACCGGGGAAAACGGCCAGATGGAGCTGGTTTATAAGGAGGAAAATGAGAAGGTCTTTTACGATGCCCTGGCTTTTTGGAACGACCAGGAGGGAATAGCAATTGGCGACCCTACCGATAAATGCCTTTCTGTTATTATCACCCGCGATGGCGGACAAACCTGGAAAAAATTAGATTGCTCGATCTTGCCGGAAACTGAAGAAGGGGAAGCTGCTTTTGCGGCAAGTAATTCTAATATTGCGATACAGGGAAACAATACCTGGATTCTTAGCGGCGGAATGAAATCGAGGGTTTTTTATTCTCCAAATAAAGGAAAAAGCTGGGAAGTTTTTGATACTCCCTTAGTGCAGGGAAACGCTACAACGGGAGGTTACAGCATGGATTTTTACAATGAAAGCATAGGGATAATAATAGGAGGTGATTATACTGCTCCTGAAGAAAATTCCAGGAATAAAGTCATTACCCGGGATGGTGGAAGGACCTGGAAATTGGTTGGAGAAGGGAAGGAGCCGGGCTATAAAAGCGGCGTGCGATATTTGCCAAATTCGGGTGGTGATGAAGTTATTGCTATTGGATTTACCGGAATTTCCTACAGTAAAGATGCAGGCGAAAGCTGGGTAAAACTTTCAGATGAAAGTTTTTATACCCTGAGATTTGTGAATGATTCTACCGCTTATGCCGCGGGAAAAGGAAGAATAGCAATGGTAAAATTTAATTGATAAGGGGAAGATGGTTTAGGTATTAAAAGAATATTCCGGACAAAATTAATCATCCGGAATATCCCAACTAACTACTAACTAATCAACCAAAAAACTATATTATTCTATTTTTTCTTTTCCTCTCTTGCACTTTGCTTCCTCGCCCTGTATTCTCTAATTAGTTTTTTATGAAATTCATCTTCGAGTCGATGCAATTTTATAATCTCCTTTGCAGAAAATATTTTCTTCAGATCCTCCAAAAGTTGCTTTTTTATAACATATTCTTTTCGTTCTATGTCTAAATATTCAGCAAGCATTTTTCCTGCATCCTGCTCATTTATACATTCTGTATCTTTTAATTTAGTATCTTCTTCTTCATGAAGTTCCCTTCTCCTGGTTTCATAATCATTATAAACAGGCCAGAATTTTTGAGCTGTTTTATTGCTCATTTTCATTTCCTGAGTTATAAAAGCTGTTTTCAGAGCTTTTATACGCTCCTTATCCTCCTGCGCATTACTTTGCCAGAACCAGGAAAACATAAATAAAACAAATAAAAACTTCTTCATAATACCTTATTCAAGAATATAAGCCGGATCTTCAACATTTTCGTCCAGATAATCGTAAACCGCATCAGAATTTAAATTATCAAAATTTGTTTCCACAACATAATTTCCTTCATATAAAAAATTGGTAATTTCTAATGGCGACAAATCTGTATAGCCTGCATCAATATAATTTTCTATCGCAGAGAGCTTCACATTATCCCAGGTAGATTCAGGTGAAGAATCAAGATGAAAGGTGCTGAAAATCGCAATAACGATTGCAGCCACACCCGAAGCATAGTATAAATTCCTTTTGCTGAACAGAGAGATAACTTTAGGATCTTTCTCTTCTTTTGAAAATAATTTTACTTCAAAATTCTCAAAATAACCTTCCGGGACTTTAAATCCACTACCGTCTACCTGACTTAAATGAAGATTGTCTCCAAGTTCACTGGAGTTCACGCTATCCATTATACGATCGGTGAGATCGTCAAAATAGTTATCAGGCACTTTAAGTCCCGAATCCGGTTTGTATGGTAGCTTATTCTTTTCCATTTGATGTTTTGACTATTAATTTCTCAAAAGGTTTAATGGGATTTTAAAAAATCTTCAATTTTTCTGGCGGCAATGTGATAACTAGCTTTTAAAGCTCCCTCGCTGGTTTTAAGAATTTCAGCCATTTCCCTATATTTTAGATCCTGAAAATACTTCATATTAAACACCTGTTGCTGCTTATCCGGCAGGCTATTAATAGCTTTTTGCAGTTTAAGCTGAATATCATTTCCTTCAAAATAGACATCACTTTCGAGATTATCGATGATTTTTTCTTGCAATTCCTGTGAGGAAATATGTTTTTTTCGTGCTTTTTTGTTTAAAAATGTAATGGCTTCATTAGTGGCTATTCTATACATCCAGGAAAACAACTGACTTTCTCCTTTAAAGTTACCAATATTTTTGAAGATTTTAATAAAAGTATTCTGCAGAATATCATCGGTATCGTCATGATCCTTAACTATATTCCGAATTTGCCAGTAAAGTCGTTCTTTATATGCAGAGACAAGTTCTCTAAAAGCTTCCTGAGCTGTAGCCTCATTCTTAAGGCGTTTTACGAATTCCTTTTCAGATAGTTCCAATCTGCTTCAAGTTTGCTTATCGTTTAGAATATGAGGACTTTAGTTTGTAAAGGTATTGAAAAAGTAAGAACATGAAAATACAGATCATTTTAATTTTTGTAGGAAAAAACTGTTAATTAAGTATATTTATTCCGTTAAAATACATATTTTGAAGTTTAATAACACTTTTTTCTTGGAATTGCGGAATAAAGTTTTATCTTTATAACATCAAAAATAAGAGAATAGTCTTTTTTTGCCCCAAATAAAATCAGACTTATTGTGTTATTTTCATCAGCCCCAAAATGGAAGTAACATCTAAAAATGGACGAACCTACTTCGTCCATTTTTTATTTGTAAATGTTTGGTGTAAGAATCTCTAGCAGCTAATCGA